>NZ_JBQWRH010000005.1:0-351970 GCF_052545115.1 Nocardia glycosmidis
ATCACGAAGTCTGCGCCAGACCCACGATTATGACGTCGAAATCATCGGCCTTATCGGTAATGCAATCGTCGACATGCCGGGAGGGGAACGCCACCAGTTCGAACGGCACTTCGATTCCCCCTCTGACCAGCCGCCGGTGCCAGGAGTAGCCGGTCTGACTGAGCGGGTCGGCGTCGATCACCAGCACCCGCAGTCGATGAACGGAAGCGAAGTAACTCGCCAAGAAGAACGCCGAGGTCGTCTTACCGACGCCGCCCTTGAGATTCCCCAGCGTGATGACCAAAGGCTCGGGCAATTCGAGTGGCGCGACAGAATTCGTCATGGACGGTCCTCCGAGGGTGAGGAGTACATTGCTGTGCGGGGCAAGTCTGGCACAGCGCGACTGGATATCGTCTGATTGCGGCGGCCTGTTGTCGCCGCCGTCGCGGCGCCGCTCGTGTGTCCAATTGGACACACGGATGCTATTCGCGATGAGAGCGCCGGGTCAGCTGGATACCGAACCCAATTGCGGCGACGCATTTCGAGACCATCGCAACCGCAGATGACGCGGGACGTCTGAAGGCCAGTTCTTCGCGATCGTCTCTGCGCGATCATCGACTGGCAGGTTGATCGCACGTTCGATGCCGGCGAGCCGGGCTCGAACCGGTGAGGGAGTGGAGCCTAGGGGAATCGAACCCCTAACCCCTGCCTTGCAAAGGCAGTGCTCTGCCAATTGAGCTAAGGCCCCGGATCAGCGGGTAGTGACCTCGTGCCACGTGTCCCCATCATTGCGCTGGCGCAGCTTCGAGATGCCGAAAAGGACCAGAACCACGACACCAACGGTGAGCAGAATTTTCATGGACCCAGCCTACTGCGCCCGGACGAGGTCGGCTCAGAACGGGTTCGGTCTCCACGCTCCGACGCACGCGATGCGTAACGGGCCGGATGACATCGTCGTGCGAACCCGATGGACGGGCGCTGCCGGCCGTCCGCTTTCGGCGCGAGATCCGCTGTTTTGACCGCATCGCCCCTGAGAAGGTACCGTTTCCAGGCGCTTGTGCAATCCGCGCAGGAGATCACGGGGCCTTAGCTCAATTGGCAGAGCACTGCCTTTGCAAGGCAGGGGTTAGGGGTTCGATTCCCCTAGGCTCCACAACCATCGGGGCAGGTCGAGCGGCTTTTTCCGCTCGGCCGCTCGCGTCGACCAAAGTGGGCGCAAACGCCGACAGAGTCGCCGGATTCGATCCGGCGACGCGGATTCGCACCGCGCCTCACTTCCCTGAAGATCCCCTTGCGTCCGGCTGCTCACCGAGCGGCGCCTGAGCCCGTGCGCCGCCCAGATGTGCCGTTCGAGGTCGGACGACATCGCCGGTGCACACCGGTCCGAATGAGAGCAGACTGGGAATCAGGAGGTCAGTCATCATGCGGCTGCTACAGGGTCTGCTCGGCGTGCTGGTGGGAATCCTCACTGCGATACTCGGCACGGTGCTGGGGATCGTCGCGGCTCTGCTGTGGCTCGTCGGCGCGGTGCTATGCGTGACGGTCATCCTGCTTCCGCTGGGCATCCCCGTTGTGAAGCTTGCCGGCCGTCTGTTCACCCTTGCCCGGCAGCTGATGCATCTCCCCTGATGGACGCGCCGATCTCAGCCTTGGTGCAACGCAGCCGTTCTCCGACCACATCGCGTATGCGCATGACATTCAGCGTTCCAGCCACGCGGTCCCGCGGTATTCAGTAGGGGTGGTCGTCGAGAATGGACATATCACCCGCGTGCGCGGCCGCCGTGATCGCCGCGAGCGAGTCCACACTCAGCTCCCGTGGGTTGTTCTCGACAAGGCGGCGAGCGGTCGATGCCCGCTCGGCGATCCAGGTGTGCATGCCCGGCGCCACACCCAGGTCGGCAAGAGTGGCGGGAATTCCGATCTGCGCCAGGAGCGCTCGCACAGCCTCCACGGCCTGATACGACAGACTCTCCGCATCACCAGTGTCCTCGGCACCCAAGGCGAGAGCGAGTTGAGCGAACTCCGGCACGCGCGCCGGCCGGTTGAACGCCATCACATACGGGAGGAGGGCGCCGATCCCGGCCCCATGCGGCGTGTGGGTCAGCGCGCCCACCGGATATTGCAAGGCATGCGCGGCAGCGGTGCCGCCAGTGCCCAGCGCCAAGCCGCCGGCCAACGCCGCGAATGCCATGTCGTCCCTGGCCGTGCGCAATGTAGCGGCATCGCGGTCACCGATGACGGCGTTGCGCAAGCTCCGCTTCACCGCCCGGACACCCTCCAGCGCATACAGATCCACCAGCGGGCTCTTGCCGATGAAGACGCGTTCCGCCGGCAGCGTGGCGATCGGCTCCCTGCCGACCGCGGTGAACGACTCGATGCAATGCGAGAGCGCATCGGTGCCGGAGACAGCCGTCAGCGACGGCGGCGCCGAGTCGGTGAGTTCGGGATCGCACAGAGCAGCCACCGGGATCAGATGCGGGCTCGAGATGCCGACCTTCATCTCGCGGTTCGTGTCGCTGACGACGGCGACCGGCGTCGCTTCCGACCCGGTCCCCGCCGTGGTGGGAAGTGCGACGACCGGGACCGTCGGCCCTGGAACGGCGAACTCGCCGTAGTAGTCCTGCGGGACGCCGCCGTGTGCGAGCAGCACCGCGAGCACCTTGGCGAAGTCGATCACGCTTCCCCCGCCCACCGCCACGATCACATCCGGCTCGCACTCGATCGACTTCGCGGCCTCGACCACGTCGGCGGCGGGCAGCTCCGCCTGGACCGAGCCGATCAGATACACCGAGGTCCCGTTTTGCTCGAGGAGAGTCTTCAGCTCGATGAAGTCGGCCGCACCGGCCATGCGTTCGTCGGTGACCAGCACCGCGCGCGACGCGCCGTGCGGCAGATGAGCGGGCAACGACCGGCGCACGCCTCGGCCGATCAGGACCGTGGGAGGTTGCCGCAGCAAACCCAGTGGTGCGTTCACTTCAGAGATCCTTTACTCGCGGGTGCGGATGCCAACGTGTGCAGCTCGGCCCACAGGGCGTCCGGTATGGACAGACCGTCGATGAGCGCTCGCCTCCTCCGGGCGGCGCTCCGGTCACCGGGCACACTGACCGGGGTACGCGGATCAGCGGACGGAGAGTTCCGCACGTCGTCGAGATACGCGGCGACAGCGTGCGGGGCACCACGCTGCACCTGGGCGACGATGAAGACATCGCCTTTGGTGCTGAAGTGGTCGTCATCGAGAGTTCCCCGGACATCGCGGCCCAGCGCCGTCTGGGTCAAGGCCGCGACGAGCGCTTCCAGCGCGATGCCCAGCCCGTAGCCCTTCGCTCCGCCGAAGGGTGCGATCGCCCCGTCCTTGGCCCGCTCCGCCTCCAGGGTCGGACGCCCGTCGGCATCCACGGCCCAGCCGGCCTCCAGGGGCCGGCCCGCCGCGGCGTAGGCGTGGATCTTGCCCATCGACACAGCCCCGGTCGCCATGTCGAACACGACCGGGTCGCCTGCGGACGGCACACCGACGGCTATCGGGTTCGTCCCGACCATGGCGCGACGGCCACCCCAGGGGTGTACCAGCGCCTCGCTCGTCGTGGACGCGATCAGCACCTGCCCGCCCGAGGCGACTTTCTCCGCGTAGTGGGCCAGCATGCCGATGTGGTTGTTGTTCTTGATCACCGCCGCTGCCACGCCCGTCGACGCGGCCCGCTCGGTGATCTCCGCCAGCGCGTTGTGGGCGATCACCGCGCCGAAACCGTGTTCGCCATCCACCTCCAGCAAGGCGCTGTGCGTCCAGGTCGATCGCCCCTCGGTCACCGGATCGAGCACCCCCGCGGCGATCCGCCGTACCAGCCGCGGCAATCGCAGCAACCCGTGGGAGGGATGACCACGCAGATCGCCTTCGATCAGAAGGTCGGCCTGCAGCTGCGCGCCCCGGGACGGCGCACCGTGATCTTGTAAGACTTTGATCGCCAGTGTCCGGGCCTCCTGCACCGAAACGGTGATCTCCGGCCTCACCATCATGCGATCACCCCGGATCGAGGTGACAGACCACCGTTCATTTGTGCCTCCAATATTGATGTATGCCGCAATCGTGACGCGACACCGGCCGGTCTCGGACCCGTCGTTCACCCGCGGTGTCGCGACTGATCGTAAATATTTCTTCGTATCTGGTCCGGCTGGTCGGCGCCGGTGCGCGCCGCAGGGGGCCGAATCTATCGACTCAGCGTCTTGTTCACCATTTTGAAATAGGGCGACGGGGCAATCGTTCCACGGATCTCCCTGATCTGGTGTTTGTCAACGCCTGGCCGCGTAGAATTCGGCTCTCCCCAGAGCACCGTAACCTCGGTGCCCGGCTCGGCATACTCGAGGTCGACGATGGCCGGTGAGATCAGCCGATTCGCGTTCGTCGAGAAAGAAAGACACTGCGATATACCGACCTGTTTGCCGTTCTTCAGGATCGCGTCGGACTGGAATGTCGCGTACATCGGATTCGGCAGCTTCATGTACAGCGCACCATTTCCAGGGTCGGTCAGTGCTGAAGCTACGCATGCCATGACGTCATCGCTATTCCACTCCAGCGTAACCCTCTTACGTTTCTGGCGGTCGATCATCGCGCGAACACTCTCTCTCCCCACGAAGTCATGGTCGAGATCGATCAGGGACTTGTAGCCGATTTCGACCGGGTCCACATAATAGTCGCGGATGTCATTACTGAAGAAGCTGCCACCGAGTGATCCGATCGCCTCCAGAGAATCTTTTCCGAGCCATTCGCGATAGAGCTGCATCTCGCTGTTCTCGTAGATGGCGGCCAGCGGCATCGGCATCCAACCCGACTCCTGGGAGGGCGTTGTCATCGCCATGAAGCCCACCTTGCGCAGGCCGTACTGAACGCCGGTCTCCTCGATCGCGGCCCATACGTCCGCCTTGTACTGCCAGGGTCCGTAGATCTCGAATCCCACCTCTCCGGCCATCCCGTGGCGCAATGCGCGGACCGGGCGGCCGGCGATCTCGAACTCGGCGATATCGAAGAACTTCACGTTCGGAAGGCCGCCGTCGGTGACCTCTTGCATCAGGGCAAGTGCGTTCGGGCCCTGAATCTGGATCCGAAACTGTTCGGGGACCCCGTTCCGGCCGTACAGGCTCTCCCGGCGGGTGGCTTCCACGTCCATCCCGCTCTTCTCCGCGTTGTACTGCACCCAATGGATCGCCTGTGGGGCGCCGATGAGCCGAATATGGTCTTCCGACTCCCGGAAACCGATCACGTCCCCGATCAGATACCCGTCCTGCCTGGTGAAGATCAGCTGCTTGGCGCGCATAACGGGATAGGGATCGAGCTTGTTCGTAACCAGGCCGGACAGCAATGCGATGCCATCCTTACCTCGGATATCCAGCTCGGTCATATGGTACGACATGTCGACCAGAGCAACGTGATTCCGCCACGAGCGCATCTCGTCGCGCCAATTCGTATATTCCGGCGCGACATGCGGGAAGACGAATGCGCCGATACTCGAACTGCGCAGTAGATTGAGTGGCCCACCGGCGTCTTGAATCGCCGCCGCCAGGCTGTTGGTCGTATTTTTCTGCAAGGTTTCCACGGAATCAATCCTTTCGAACTTTCGGCGCGCGCCATCTCATACTGCGGTCGCCGCATCAGGTCAACGTCTATCGAGAGTTCTCTGCAGGAATTCCCGGAAGGTCGTCGGCTTGCGGCCCAACATCCACTCCAGGACGTTACTGTTGCTGTGGAGGCCGTATTTGCTGTAGACATCCGACATCGCGGTGAATCCGGCGCGCGCGTACACATCCTCTAATTTGTACAGCGCCAGGAATGTGTCGACGTCCACATGTTCGCATATGGCGTTCGAGCCGGTGACGTCATTGTAGATATCGACCAATTCGCGCGCCGAGAGATATTCCGTTCCCGCCAGCTCGTACGTGGCACCCCTGTGCTTGTCACCTTCGTTGACGATCTTTACGACCACCTCGGCGACATCCATCGGATCGACAAAGGTGAGCTTCGAATCCACCGCATAGTAGGAGCGGTACGTGTTGGCTTTCTGGTCGAAGCCGGACAAGAAGTTGTACATGTAACTCGGCGGCTGGACTATGGTGAAGTTCAGGCCGGCCGACAACCCTTCCAGCATCAGATACTCTTCGATACGCCGCTTTTGTTCGTGGTGCAACAGCACACTCAAACAGGGATGTGCGGCCGAATGTAAGACGAACTGCCCGACGCCCGCGTTCAGTGCTTCGTCGATGAAGTATTTCCCCATGTAGAATTCACTGCCGCTGAACGCGGGGGAAATAAAGATGACCTTGTCGACGGACTGCAGACTCTCCCGAATATCGGAGACCTTGTTCAGGTCGCCGACACAGACGTCCTTGACGCCGATTTCTTTCAGCTCCTCCACCCGGGAACTGGTGCCCATTGCCTTGACGTCGAGGCCATTGTCGACGAGCGTTCGCACGATGTGCCGACCCGCGCGTCCGCTACCGCCTGTCACCAATATCATGCGCGACTCCTCGGCTCAGTGTCTCCGCTGTCCGGCAGCGAACTCGAGCGAGTGTGCTCGAGGATGAACTCCGCCACACGTTCTGTCGCCTGCAGCCCTTCGCTGAGCATCTGCCCGAATACATGCCAGGCATGCGGCATTTCCGGCCACACCTCCAGCGTGCTGTCCACACCCGCGACCTGCAGTTTCTCGTGCAGCCGGTAGGCGTCGTCGAGCAAGCGGTCCGCGCCCCCGATATGGATCAGCATCGGCGGAAAACCCGCCAAATCACCGAACATCGGAGAGGCGAGCGGGTCCCGGGGATCGGCATCCTGCAGATAGCCCTTCGCCGCCCAGTCGTTGAAGCCTTCCGGCACGAAGACGTCACGGTTTCCGTTGGCACGGATCGACTCACTGGAGTTCGTCAGGTCGTACCAACCGGAAATGCCAACGACGCACGCCGGCAACGGAAGCCCTTTGGATTTCGCGATCAGCAGCGCTGACAGCATCAGCGTCGCTCCCGCGGAGTCGCCCGATACCGCTATATCGCTCGGCTCATGGCCGGATTCGAGCAGCCACTCATAGGCGTGAAAGCAGTCCTCGAGACCCGCCGGGAACGGGTTCTCCGGAGCAAGTCGGTAATCGATCACCAGCACCCGCGCCTGGGCCGCACGGCCGATCCGGGAGGCGATTTCGCTATGCGTCCGCGACGATCCGATCATGAACCCGCCCCCGTGGAGGTGGAGCACGATCCTCTTTTCGCTGACGCCCGGCGGGACGACCCAAACCCCCGGTACCCCGTCGCAATCGGCCGGCAGGATCTGCACGTCCTCCGGCACCGGAGTACGAGAGAGCATGATGTCGCCGCCCCTGCGCCGTTTCTCGATCGGCTCAGTGAAATGCGGCCTTGCCCTGAGGAGCTCATAGATTTTTTCGAGTTGTGCCACCGACATAACGAACACTCCCTTGAAGATTCGGACTCGACACGAGTCCGTGACGTCGCAACTACGAGAGGACGGCTTTTCCGAGCAGGCGGAGGCCCCGCCGCCCGAGCCGCGAGCGCGAGCGGGACGAGGTGAGGTCATCGACCCCGTGTGCTTTCTCGATACGGTGCGGGACGATGCCCCCGCCTATGCCGCCGAACCGTGCCACCGCGGGCGCGACGCGCTCGGCATCCGGCCCCGCAGGACACCGAAACTCACCCGGCCCGGCCCGGCCGCCAGCCGCGCGAGCGCGTGTGCGGGCCCCGCCCCGCCAGTCGAGCCGACCTGCTCTCCGGATCCACCGCCCTGTGTTTCAGCTACGAAAAATGTTGTTGCTCAACGGGGTTCGCGGGCCACAATCATTTTCTCGTCGACGAAACGCCCGTGGTCGAGGATCATGTCGCCGTCTAGCATGACCGAGCAGTCCCGCATGGGTATATCGAGATGGCCCTTGGTGTTCCGCGTGCCACCGCCCTGGGTGTTCGGTCCGGTCGAGAACATGAAATTGCCGGCGAAGGCGCGGGCGGCACCGACGTTGCGCTCCGGGTCGTCGCCGTAGAGGGCGAGATTGTCCCAGCGTGCCTGCGGGTTGAGACCCCAGCCCAAGTGCGACACTGCGTGGCCGTCCATGTCACCGGGATGGGCGCGGTTGTCCTCCAGCCAGTGGGTCATCAGCCGCGCGTCGAGCCCGCCTTTGATGTCGCGGACGAAACCGTCGGCGACCTCCACGCGGACCTCCTCGGTGATGTAGCGGTTGTATGGCAACACGATGATGTCGCCCGGGGCGAACACCACGGTGCCGTTGGCAGTCCCCTCATTGGGGAAGGTCAGTGCGTGGCCGGCGCCCCAATGATCGACACGGCCCGGCTCGTCGGCATAGCCGTACTGGACCATGGTCTCGTATTCGCCGATGTCCACGGTCAAGTCGGTCCCGGCGTCGTTCACGACACGCAACGTCTTCGCCCGCTCGAGGCGCTTGCCGGCGTGGATGACCGCCTCCTTGAGCCCCTTGGGAGCCATGCCCTGCTCGAGGTCGTCGGGGTGGTCGACGACGATGAGCACGCGCGTCCCCGCGTCGCGGACCTGCTTCAGCCACCGGGTGAAGAAGGGAACGTGCAGGCACACCAGAAGGTCGGCGGCGGCGAATGCCTCGACCGTCCCCTTGCACGCACCGACCGTCTCGATACCGACCTTGGTCCAGGTCGGTGTGGAGTTGACGCATAGCTCGTAGCCGTTGGCGCCGAGCGTCTCGAGCGCCGCGAACGCCGCGGTGACGTACTCGCGGCGCGCGGTCAGATCGCTCAGCAGCGCCACCGTCTCACCTGGCTTGACCTGACAGAGTTCGAACTCCCGGCGGAAGAGTTCGGCGAGCTTGCTGGGATTGATGGATTGTGGACGCATGATGGCCACTCCTCGGGGAAGGTCGAAGTAACTAAGTTGCTGTTACCTACCTCACAGTGACACTCGAGGAGGGGCGTGTCAATACCGACTGCCAATCGGTATTGTTGCTCGTGAACGCGAAAGGGGTAGCTACGCACCATGGTTCAGGTCAAGAAGCCGGAGGTGCGTGACGCCATCCTCACCGCTGCCGGCAAACTGTTGTCGCAGCGCGGGTACCACGGCACCACGGTCACCGCGATCGCCGCCGACGCGGGCATCACACCATCGACGATCTACTGCTACTACAGCTCGAAGCTCGCGATCGTCTACGCCGTCTTCGTCCCCTGGTTGAATGCCCATATGGCTCGGCTCGAGGCCAAGCTCGCCGGGCTGGACTCGCCGCGCGAACGCTTGCGGGCGATCCTGCTGACGATGTGGCGCGACATTCCCGAGGCCGACAACGGCCTGTTCAACAACTTGGTGCAGGCGGTGGCCATGACGACGGCTCCGACCGACAAGGGCTACGCGCGCGAGCACCTTATCGACTTCGAGGATCGCGTTGCTGCGATGATCGTCGAGACGCTGCCCGAACACCACCGGCATCTCGCTCAGCGCGACATGCTGATCCATACGATTTTCATGGCCGTGGACGGATATGCGATCAATGTCAAATTTCCCGGTTCGACCCCGGTCACCAATGCCGTCGAAGCGATGTGCGATCTCCTCATCGGGAAGGAGTGACGCGTCGGATGCGCGCCGCCGCGCGTCGCCGGTTCACGGTGTGCACCGAGGCCGGGTAGGGCTGCGCCTGCATCGGGCGGTGCTGGACGTGCTGGGCATCCGGCGGTCGATCGAGCGAACCGTGTGCCGGCCGACCGGCGCGCCATGAGAACGGGGAGACCTTCGTGCACGCCATCGCAGAACGGAGAACCAATGACCACTTCTGATCCTGCCCTGTCGGACTTGATTCAGGCCGACCCACGCAAGGTCGCCGTCGCGAACGAAACGATCCGCCTCCTCGGGCTCTCGGTTCAGGGCGAAGAGACGATCTCGGTTAGCGATCCAGCAACCGGGAGAGTTATCGCGCACGTCCCCGATCTGGACGCTCACGGAGCCCTCGCTGCGGTGGACCACGCGGACACTGCCGGCCGAGCATGGGCTCGCACTACACCGCGACAGCGCGCCAACGTCCTCTTCGCTTGGTGGGAGATACTCGTTGCCCACACGGATGAACTCGCACATCTGATTACGCTCGAGATGGGCAAGCCTTTGGCAGAAGCCCGCGCCGAGGTCAAATACGGAAGCGACTTTGTCCGCTGGTATGCGGAAGAAGCTGTCCGGCCGGGCGGTAACTTCCGGGAGGCACCTGATGGTGGAGCCCAGATCCTTACCCGGCGCAGTCCCGTGGGACTCGCCGTCCTGATCACTCCTTGGAACTTTCCGCTCGCGATGGCCACTCGCAAGATCGCGCCTGCGCTCGCCGCAGGCTGTCCCGCGGTGATCAAGCCGGCCATCCTCACCCCACTGACCACCATTTACAGTGTCGAGCTGGCCCGTACAGCGGGCGTCCCGGACGACCTGATCCAGGTCGTCACCACGTCGGATGCAGCGGCCTTCAGTGCGGCGGTCCTTCGAGACAGTCGTGTCCGCAAAGTTTCGTTCACAGGATCGACTCAGGTCGGTCGCACACTGCTGAAGATCGCATCGGACCAGATACTGCGCTCCTCAATGGAGCTCGGCGGTAACGCTGCGCTGATCGTCTTCGACGATGCCGACCTCGAACGGGCTGTCGACGGTGCGTTCGCGGCCAAGATGCGCAACGGTGGTCAGTCCTGCATCGCGGCGAACCGCATGTACGTCCAGGACGGTATTGCCGACGCCTTCGTCGAGGCTCTGTCCGAGCGTCTTGCCGCGGCCCGTGTCGGCCACGGCCTCGGTGATGGAACGGTTCTGGGTCCGCTCATCGACATCCGTGCTGTCGCGCAGATGCAGGCGCTCACCGACGATGCCGTGTCCAAGGGAGCCACGCTCCGAACCGGTGGCGCAACCTATGACAGCGATGGCTACTTCTTCGCTCCCACGCTATTGGACGAGGTTTCCGCGACTGCCGATGTGGCGAAGGTCGAGATTTTCGGCCCGATCGCCGCGATCCAGCGGTTCGTTACCGAAGACGAAGCGGTCGCCCGCGCCAACGCCACTGAGTTCGGCCTGGCTGGATACGTGTTCACCGATAGCCTCGACCGAGCCTTCAATGTCGCTGACAAGCTCGAAACCGGCTTGGTCGGCATCAATCAGGGCGTCCCGTCCAATGCCGCAGCGCCTTTTGGCGGTGTCAAGCAGTCGGGCCTCGGTCGTGAGGGCGGCGCCGAAGGGCTGGAGGAATACCAGAACATCCGCTTCTACAACATTGCCCGTCGCCCCACCCACTGAGTCGATTTCGTGCTCGTTGCGCGCGGTCTCGGGCTTGTTGTCCCTAATATGTGTGGGCCTAGGAGGACTTGAACCTCCGACCTCTTCGTTATCAGCGAAGCGCTCTAACCGCCTGAGCTATAGGCCCGTGTCATGTTCGGCTCGGATTGCCGAGCCGAGAGCAAAGATTACCGGACACCAGCTCGATGAACCAAAACAGCTGGTAGGCGGCTTGCGGTCAACTATGTCCGGCCTACCGGAAGCGATCTGGCCGGGTATTTCCCGTTGGCTGGGTTTGGAGCTTGGTCCGGAGCGGATGCCGAGAACTCCGACAACCAGAACGGCCGGCACCAGCTCGCAGGGGCTGGTACCGGCCGTTCCGGAAGAGGCCGGGAACTAGTCAGGGTCGGCCAGAGTTACCTGGATGCCGCCGACCAGGTCACAGCACTGGTTGTAGATGAAGGTGCCGACGGTGCCGAGCGCGGTGCACAGGACGACGTTGATCAGGCCGATCACGCCCGCGTAGCCGAAGACGGTACCCGCGTCGATCAGCCCTACCGAGCCGGTGTCCTGGGACACCATGTCGGTGAACGTGTTGTTCAGCCGTTCCCACACACCCATGCCCTCGAGCACGATGTACAGCAGGCCGACCGCCAGCATCCACACGAAGAACATCGCCACGCTGATCACCAACGAGATCTTCAGCGTCGACCAGGGATCGATGCGGCGGATCTGCACCGTAGCCCGCAGCGGCTGACCGGAAGCGACCGCGGCGACCGCGACCGGAACCGCCGGTGAGACCGGCGCGGACTGCGGACCGACAGCCTCGGTGGGTGGCAGCGGGTGACGGATCTCGGACAGGTCCGGCATGTCCTTGACCAGCTCCGGCCGCGCAATGCTGCGGGTGGGTCCGTCGATGCCGACGGACTTCACCATTGCCGCTTCCTTGCGTGCCGCCTTGGCCGCGAGGTCCGCGGTGGTACGCGCGTTGGACATGCTGCTGCCGAGACCGACCGAGCCGCTCGAGTTCGGCCGGCCGGTGACCGGCGACTGACCAGGGCGGTACAGGTTGGACTGCGGCTCCCGCTGCGGAAGCTGCGACCACCCGTCCGGATGCGGCGGCTGGCTGCCGTTGCCGGCGGCACCTTCGACCGGCTTTCCGCTGCCCTCGGGCGCGGGCTGCTCGGCCTTGGTGTTTATCCGTACCGTCTGCTGATCGAAGTGGTCCTGGCCGGCGCCGCCGGGCGCCTTGTCCGTCGCCCCCTGCTGCGCCAGGAAATCACCCTGCTGGTCGCGGATCTCGTGCGGCTGGGCATTCGGGTGGTTGGCACCGGGCTGCCCGGCGCCGGGCTGCGGCGCCGGTTGGCCCTGGGGACCACCCGGTTGTCCGCCACCAGGATGACCGCCGGGCTGATGACCGCCCGGCTGGTCGCCACCTGGCCGGCCGCCACCGGACTGACCGTTCTCGGCCGAGGGGACCGGCCGAGGGATCGGCCGCGGCGGAATCGGTGACGGCGCGATCCGCTCGGTCACGCCGTTCGTCTGGTGCCGCTCGTCATTCGGCTGATTCGGAGTGGTCAATGGGAATCCTTAGATCCGTTCGTTGCCGCCGCTGTTGGATTATTTCTCAGAGGAACCTGTGTCGCTGTCGCCGCCGACCTGATCGGGATCGGGTTCGTCGGCATTGCGCGCGATCGCAAGCAAGGTATCGCCCTCTGCGAGGTTCATCAATCGCACGCCCTTGGTCTGCCGTCCAGCCTTACGAACCTGCTTCGCCGCCGTCCGGATGACGCCGCCCACGGAGGTGATGGCATACAACTCATCCTCGTCATCGACGATGAGCGCCCCGACCAGGGTGCCACGTTTCGCGTCGAACTGGATGGTCAATACGCCCTTACCGCCGCGGCCCTGCGGGGTGTACTCCTCGATCGCGGTCCGCTTGGCATAGCCGCCGGACGTCGCGACCAGCAGATATGTGCCGTCACGAACCACGTTGAGCGACAACAGTTCATCACTGTCGTTGAATCGCATACCCTGCACACCTGACGTGGCGCGGCCCATCGGACGCAACGCCTCGTCGGTGGCCGAGAAACGAATGGACTGGCCGAGCGCGGATACCAAGAGCAGGTCATCGTCGGCCGAGCAGAGCACGGCGCCGACCAATTCGTCCTCGTCGCGCAGGTTGACCGCGACGATGCCGCCGCTGCGGTTGGAGTCGAAATCGGTCAGCTTCGACTTCTTCACCAGGCCGTTCCTGGTGGCCAGCACCAGATACGGTGCGTCGTTGTACGACTTGATCTGGATGATCTGGGCGATCTTCTCGTCCGGCTGGAAAGCCAGCAGGTTCGCCACGTGCTGTCCGCGTGCGGTGCGGTTCGCCTCGGGCAGTTCGTAGGCCTTCGCGCGGTAGACGCGGCCCTTGTTCGTGAAGAACAGCAACCAGTCGTGCGTCGAGGTGATGAAGAAGTGCTTGACGATGTCGTCCTGCTTGAGACCGGCGCCCTG
Organism: Nocardia glycosmidis; assembly: GCF_052545115.1. Classification (NCBI taxonomy): domain Bacteria; kingdom Bacillati; phylum Actinomycetota; class Actinomycetes; order Mycobacteriales; family Nocardiaceae; genus Nocardia; species Nocardia glycosmidis. The sequence goes on from NZ_JBQWRH010000005.1 coordinate 13,739, forward strand.
CACCCCCTTGCCGCCACGTTTCTGGCTGCGGTAGAGGTCGGTCTTGGTGCGTTTGGCGTAGCCGGTCTCGGTGATGGTGACGACCACGTCCTCGCGGGCGATCAGATCCTCGTCGGCGACATCGCCGTCGGCCGCGACGATCTTGGTCCGCCGCTCGTCGCCGTATCTGTCGACGATCTCCCGCAATTCGTCGCACACGATCGCGCGCTGGCGCTGCGGCTTGTCCAGGATGTCCTTGAGGTCGGCGATCTCGGCCTCGATCTTGGCCAGTTCGTCGATGATCTTCTGGCGCTCCAGGGCAGAGAGGCGACGCAGCTGCATATCCAGGATCGCGGTCGCTTGGATCTCGTCGATGTCCAGCAAGGTCATCAGGCCGGTGCGAGCGGTGTCGGTGTTGGCCGAACGCCGGATCAGCGCGATGACCTCGTCGAGCGCGTCGAGCGCTTTGACCAGGCCGCGCAGGATGTGCGCCCGCTCCTCCGCCTTACGCAGCAGGTATCGCGTGCGCCGGACGATGACGTTCAACTGGTGCTCGACGTAGAGGCGGATCATCTGATCCAGGCGCAGCGTGCGCGGCACACCGTCGACGATCGAGAGCATGTTCGCGCCGAAGCTGGTCTGCAGCTGGGTGTGCTTGTAGAGGTTGTTCAGCACCACCTTGGCGACAGCGTCACGCTTGACCGTGACCACGATCCGCATCCCCGCGCGGTCCGAGGACTCGTCGTGGATGTCGGAGATGCCCGCGATCTTGCCGTCCTTCACCTGCTCGGCGATCGAGTTGATGAAGTTGTCGGTGTTGACCTGGTAGGGCAGCTCCGTGATGACGATGGTGGTGCGGCCCCGGTTGTCCTCTTCGATCTCGACCACACCGCGCATCCGTATCGAGCCGCGCCCGGTGGTATAGGCGTCGTGGATGCCCTGGTTGCCGACGATCAGGCCGTGAGTCGGGAAATCCGGACCCTTCACCCGCTCCATGCACGCCGCCAGCGTCGCTTCCTCGTCGGCGTCGTGATTGTCCAGCGCCCAGTAGATGGCCTCGGCGAGTTCGTTCAGGTTGTGCGGCGGAATGTTCGTCGCCATGCCGACCGCGATGCCGTTGCTGCCGTTCATCAACAGGTTCGGCACCCGGCTCGGGAGCACCGTGGGTTCCTGGGAACGGCCGTCGTAGTTCGGCGTGAAATCGACTGTCTCGTGATCGATCTCGCGCAGCAACTCCATCGCGAGCGGGGTGAGGCGGCACTCGGTGTACCGCATCGCGGCAGCGCCATCGTTGCCGCGGGAACCGAAGTTGCCCTGGCCGTCGACGAGGGGATAACGCAGCGACCACGGCTGGGCCATACGGACCAGGGTGTCGTAGATCGACGCGTCACCGTGCGGGTGATAGTTACCCATGGTCTCGGCGACCGGGCGGGCCGATTTCACGTAGCCACGGTCCGGACGGTAGCCGTTGTCGTACATCGCATAGAGCACCCGGCGATGCACCGGTTTGAGGCCGTCGCGCACGTCGGGCAGCGCGCGACCCACGATCACGCTCATCGCGTAATCGATGTAGCTACTCTGCATCTCGTTCTGAATGTCGACCGGTTCGATACGGTCGCCTGCGCCACCGCTCGGGGGCAGCGTGGTCTCGGTCATGCGGTCTCCTTAGAAGGCCTGGCGTGAAAGGGCCGTGCAGCGAATGAACTCACGCCGGCTATACGTCGAGGAAGCGGACGTCCTTGGCATTGCGGGTGATGAAGCTGCGACGCGCCTCGACGTCCTCGCCCATCAGGACGGAGAACAGCTCATCAGCCGCGGCCGCGTCATCGAGCGTCACTTGACGAAGCACCCGCACCGCCGGGTCCATCGTGGTCTCCCACAGCTCCTTGGCGTTCATCTCGCCGAGACCCTTGTAGCGCTGTACACCGTCGTCCTTGTTGATCTTCTTACCCGCGGCGAGCCCCGCTTCCAGCAGACCATCGCGCTCGCGATCGGAGTAAGCGAACTCCGGGTCGCTACGTTGCCATTTGAGTTTGTACAGCGGCGGCTGCGCGAGGTAGACGTGCCCATGCTCGACCAACGGCCGCATGAACCGGAACAGCAGCGTGAGCAGCAGTGTCGAGATGTGCTGGCCGTCGACATCGGCGTCGGCCATCAGCACGATCTTGTGGTAGCGCAGCTTGGCGATGTCGAACTCGTCGTGGATGCCGGTGCCGAACGCCGTAATGATCGATTGGACCTCGTTGTTCTTGAGCACCCGATCGATACGTGCCTTCTCGACATTGATGATCTTGCCGCGTAGCGGCAGGATCGCCTGGTACATAGAGTCACGGCCGGACTTGGCCGAGCCACCGGCGGAGTCACCCTCGACGATGTAGATCTCGGACTTGTGCGGGTCCTTGGATCGGCAGTCGGCCAGCTTGCCGGGCAGTCCGCCCAGGTCGGTGGCCGACTTGCGGCGGACCAGCTCGCGCGCCTTACGCGCGGCGACGCGGGCCTGCGCCGAGGACACGGCCTTGTTCACGATGGTCTTCGCGTCGGCCGGGTTGGCTTCGAACCAGTGGGCGAGATGTTCGTTGCAGGTGCGCTGCACGAACGATTTCACCTCGGTGTTGCCGAGCTTGGTCTTGGTCTGGCCCTCGAACTGCGGCTCGCCGACCTTGACGCTCACGATGGCGGCCAGGCCCTCCCGGATGTCGTCACCGGTGAGGTTGCCGTCCTTCTCCTTGATGAGCTTCTTGTCCTTCGCGTACTTGTTGACCACGGTGGTCAACGCCGCGCGGAAGCCCTCCTCATGCGTGCCGCCCTCGTGCGTGTTGATGGTGTTGGCAAAGGTGTGCACCGACTCCGAGTAACCGGAGTTCCATTGCATTGCGACCTCGAGCTCATGGCCGGTGCCCTTGCCGGTGAACCCGACGACCGAATTGTGGATGGGCTGCTTGGTCCGATTGATGTGACGGACGAAGTCCTCCAAGCCGCCCGGATAGTGGTAGGTCCTGCTCTTGACCTTGTGCTCGGCGGGCGCGGCGTTCTCGTCCGCGTGCTTGGGCGCCTCGGCGGTTTCACTGACCACCTCGTCGGTGACGTCGGAATCGGAGACGCGCTCATCGGTGAGCTTGATGGTCAGCCCCTTGTTGAGGAACGCCATCTCCTGCAGCCTGCGGGCCACCGTCTCGAAGTTGTACGTGGTGGTCTCGAAGATCTCGGGATCCGCCCAGAAGCGGATCGTGGTGCCGGTCTGCTTGGTCGGCTCACCTTGTGCCAGCTTGCCGGGAGTGGAGTCCTTATACGTCTGGCTCCAGTGATAGCCGTCGCGCTCGACTTCCGCCTCCAGCCGGCTCGACAGCGCGTTGACGACCGAGATGCCGACGCCGTGCAGACCACCGGATACCGCATAGGAATCGGAGTCGAACTTGCCACCCGCGTGCAGCTGGGTCATGACGACCTCGATCGTGGGCACACCCTGGGCGTGCATGGCGACCGGAATACCGCGACCGTCGTCGACGACTTCGACACCACCGTCGGCCAGCAGGGTGACCTCGACCTTCGTCGCATACCCGGCCATCGCCTCGTCGACGGAGTTGTCGACGACCTCCCAGATCAGGTGGTGCAGACCACGCTCACCGGTGGAGCCGATGTACATGCCCGGACGCTTGCGAACCGCCTCGAGGCCCTCGAGAACCGTGATGGAGGAGGCACCATAGTCCTGCTTCCCGGTCGCCTTGGTCGAACCCGATGCGGTGGAGTCTTTGGCAGCCACTGGTCGGTAGCTCTCCTTACTTGCTGGTCCCGGCATACAGCGATCGGACAGCGCACGTGGGACCGTGGTCGTATCTGCTCGAAAATTAGGGTCCACGCGCGGACTGTGCGAAACGCGCCGAAGGTATCGCCGCTAGTTACGTAACCATCCTACTGGTAGACCCAACTTGCAGCGCACCTCCGACACCCCTGACGGCTTCGTGAATGCAAGAAATCGGATCGCGCCGACTCGGTTCTGCCCACTGCCGGTTTTGATCCATCAGGCGTCGGCTGAGAGATGCGTCGGCGACTGCGAACTTCGGGGCCGCCGGCGATCAACGCGCGGTGCCGATCCGGCGCCCGGATCGAAAGTGCCGAAGCAGCTGACCTTCACCCGCCGACAACGGAGCAATGCGGCCGCGCCGGTGCGACGAGTTCGGAGTGGGCGACGCCGAGGTGTTCCACGTGAAACGCGCCGTAGACGTACATCGAGTATCAGATACCGTCCGCCTATCCGTACGTGTCGCGCGGTCCGCGACCCTTGATATGCCGTTCACCCTTGCGCCAGCTCGGTGCGGCAGGTCCGGCGATCTTCAGGGAGGTCACGACGCCCTGGCCGACAGCGGCATTGATCTTCGCGAGGATCTGGCTCTGCAGCATCCGCAACTGGGTGGCCCATGCGGTCGACTCGGCAGCGATACTCAGCACGCCGTCCTTCAACGCGACGGGAGCGGCGTGGGCGGCGATGTCCTCGCCGACGACACTCGCCCACCGGCCGAACACCATTCCCTCAGCAACTTTGCTCGACCAACCGCGGCTCTTCGCGAGCGAGCCGGCCAGCTTGGACAGCAGTTGCGGATCGCGATCATCCGGGCGAGCGCCGGACCACCCGGTACGCCTACGGACGCCGGTCCGCAGCCTGCGCTGCGGCGAGGAACGCCCCTGGCCGACGGACTTACCGCTGGCCCGAGCCGCGGCACGCGCCTCCTCCAGCGCGCGCCGGGCCAGGTCGATTCCGCGCAGCTCAGGCTCGCGGCCTGCGGATTCGGCGGATCCAGGCTCCGCGGGCTGCTCGTTCATCGGCGCTCTCCCTTCGCACGCATTCATTTGTCCCCAGTTTTGATCACTTTGTCCCCAGGGTTTGCCGGCTGTTGCCAAGGGCGTCGATGTGTATCGGGTAACACACCGGATAGTCGGAGCAATTGACCTGATCACCGCCTATCCGAAGAGACTTCCGGGCAAGTTCTTTGATTGCCAATCTGTTGCTGAATGAGTTTTAACTGGGCTCGGGGACATCGAACCGGCCGAGTTTTCCACAGGTCCTGAGAGTCGGGTCTCAGCTAGTGAGAAATCGGGCGGTGGTTGGCGAAGACTGGTCACTGTAGTGGATCGAACTCATGGACACGGAGCCCCGGACCGGGTCTGCGCGCCCACGCCGGTCCTCGGAAAGCTGGATGCGTCACACCTTCGAGATGACTAGAACGCCCGCGTCTCGGGCGAACGGGGGAGACAGCCACGCGCAGGTCAGGGCCCGGCAGGCGTGACCGCATCGTTATGCCGCTCACCGCCCGTATCGAAGCGGTGGTCTGTGCCGTGCGTGGCCCGCTCTTCGGCAGCGAAGCGCGAAATGCGTCCATCAGGTCCTTCTGTGGTCTCTACTCGTAGCTCTAGCGCGGCCAGTTCGGCGGGCACGTCCTCTGGTACGGCCGCCGTGATCAGTACCTGCTCGGCCCCCGCGGCGACCGCTGCCAGCGCGGCGCGGCGACGCCGGTCGAGTTCGGCGAACACGTCATCGAGCAGCAGCACCGGCTCGGCGCCGGTGGCACGCAACAGATCGAACGCGCCCAACCGCAAGGCCAGCGCGAACGACCACGACTCACCATGACTGGCGAAACCCTTCGCGGGCGAGCGCCCGAGCATCAGCTCCAACTCGTCGCGATGCGGGCCGACCAGGCACACTCCACGGTCGAGTTCCTTCGACCGTGCTGCCGCCAGCTCGCGCAGCAGGATCGCCTCGAGCACTTCCGGATCCTCCGGGCGCGGTGACCGTGCCGGATCGAGGAACTCCGGCGGTAACGCCGCGCTGCGATAGGCGATCGACGCAGGCCGCGACTCCGGGGCGATCGAGGCGTAGGACTGCGCGACATACGGGGCCAGGTCGTGCACCAGGCGTAGCCGCTGGGCCAGCAGCACCGAGGCGTGCGCGGCCAAGTGTCCGTCCCACACGTCGAGAGTGCTCAGATCCGTCTTCGATCTGACCTGGCGCCCAGCGGTTTTCAGTAACGCCGACCGCTGGCGTAGCACCCGGTCGTAGTCGCTGCGTTCCGCAGCCAGCCTCGGCAGGCGTGTTGTGCACAACTCGTCCATGAAGCGGCGACGCTCGCCTGGATCGCCGCGCACCAGCGCGAGATCTTCCGGCGCGAACAGCACCGTCTGCAGGATGCCGAGGATTTCGCGGGTCCGGCGGACCGGCGAACGGTTGATCTGCGCACGATTGGCGCTGCCCTGGTTCAGCTCCACATCGATGCGCAGCTGACGGCCGGCGTTGACCACGGTGGCACCGATTCGGGCGCGCTCGGTGCCGGTCCGGATCAGTGGCGCCTCCGTGGCGACACGGTGCGACCCGAGCGTGGCCAGGTAGCCGATCGCCTCGAGCAGGTTGGTCTTGCCGTTGCCGTTCGATCCCAAGAAGACGGACCGGCCTGGGGATAATTCGTGTTCCACGTGCTCCCAGGAGCGGAAGTCACGCAGCGACAGTGCTCGGATGAACATCCGCTATCCCGCCCCTGGCCGGGCTGAAGCGGTTATTTCTGCTGGTGGAAACGGCCCCAGTGCGGGCGCCGTTCGCTGCGGCGCGTGCCACCGCCCTGTGGAACACCTGTGGATAAAGTGCGCGGACCTCCTCGGCGTGACCGAGTCCGCCGGTATCGCTGGCGGTTGTCCAGCGATACGTCCGCTCACCCGCATCGGATCACGCGGCGTGGATCCGCACGGCACCCGATCATGCACCGGCCATCAGCCCGGGAGCCGGACCGGCATCAGCAGGTAGATGTACGGGCTGGACAGCGCTGCGAACGTGCCGGAGTCGAGTACCTCGACCTCTTCCTCGGACGCGGGCAGCAGCACGGCGGGCCTGCTCGGCGTGGTGAAACCGAAGGTGACCCGGTCGGCGTGCAACGCGGACAAGCCGTCGATGAGGTAGCCGGGATTGAACGCGATGGTGAGCGACTCGCCGCGGAAGTCGGCCTCCAACCATTCCTCGGCGCGTCCCGCATCGTCGCCACCCGCGGACAACAGCAGCCCGTCCGAGGAGAACTCCAACCGCACCTGTGCACCGCGCTCGGCGACCAGCGCGACGCGTTTGATGGCGTCGGTGAGCGCGGCGACCGCCAGGGTGGCGATCGAGGTGTGCTCTTTGGGGAGTAGCTGGCGGAACTTAGGGAATTCCGCATCGAGCAGTCGGGTGGTGGTGCGGCGGCCCGCGTTCACGATGCCGAGCAGGCCTTCCGATCCCCCACCGGCGCCCAGCGACAGTTGGACCGGTGCGTCGGAGGGTCCGAGCGTCTTGGCGGCCTCCGACAGCGTCCTTGCCGGGATGAGCACCGAAGTCTCGATATCGGGGCGCGTGGGCTGCCATTCGATGTGCCGGACGGCAAGGCGGAACCGGTCGGTCGCCGCCAGGACGACCTGCGAGCCTTCGATCTCCACGCGAATCCCGGTGAGCATCGGCAGGGTGTCGTCGCGGCCCGCGGCGACGGCGACCTGCCCAACAGCCTCCGCGAAGACCTCGACACTCGCCGCACCCGTCTGTTGCGGCACTTCGGGCAGCTGGGGATAGTCCTCGACCGGCATGGTGGGCAGGGAGAACTTCGCGCTGCCACAGGCGATCAGCACCCGGGTGCCGTCCACCGAGACATCGACGGGCTTATTGGACAACGCCTTGGTGATGTCGGCCAGCAAGCGGCCGGAGACGAGCACCTGGCCGGGGCCCGCGACCTCCGCCGCTACGCGCACCTGCGCGGAGACTTCGTAGTCGAAGCCGGAGACGGTCAGACCGTCCTCATCGGCGACCAGCAGGACACCACCGAGCACCGGAACGGGGGGCCGGGACGGAAGACTGCGTGCCACCCAGGCGACCGAGTCGGCGAAATCCTCGCGGGCGACCCGAAACTTCATGCTCGCAAGCTCCATCGCCCGATCTGTCCTCTCCCGGTTCCGTGATCTGTTGTCGGCTCGTCAGTGTCGGTTCTCGAAGTCGGTTCTCGCAAGGGTTCTGCCGAATCGGCCGCTTTCGCAGTGTGGCACAGGCGACCGACATCAAACCGTACCCGCGTCGGGCGCAGGCACCTAGCCCGACCCTCCGGCGGTACTTGGCGCCGGCTGCCGAACGGTTGCGCAGCGCAGTCACGCAGAGGCGTGCGAGACGCGGTCGGGGTTCGTCCTCGTTCGTCTCCGGAAGGTGTTCGTCTCCAGGAGGTGGCGCGACGCCGAGACGACCATCGGTCAGTCCGCCTCTCCCTGCCGGAAGTCCTGTGCCGCCGACGCGACGATGCTCGACCGACTTTTCCACACACCCTGTTTTGAAGAGAGATCTCTAATGAGAAGAACTGAAGTAGTAGTAGGTCCTGTGGATTCTGTGGAATATGGCCGAATCCGCTGGTCAGCTCGTGTGGTGCCGTGGGGATGACGATGGGGTGTCTCGAGGATGAACACGAGGCGTCTGTGGAGCTTCGCCGGTTGTCCCAGATTCATCCTCGAGCACTCCTCGAGTTGTTCCACCAGATTCACCCAGTTGTGCACACCTGTGCACGAAATCGTGGACAGCTCGAGGATTCCTCGAGGACTCCACAAGGATTCCTCGAGGAATCCACAAGGCAGATCCGGACCACGTGCTGGTCAAGGGGTGTGCACAACCGCCGCTGGGGAAACTGTTGAATTCGGCCTGTGAGCGGAGGTTTGGCGCCGCGCCCGCCCGCCTGTGCATGAACCAGTGGACAAACCCGTGGATTCCTCGAGGACTCCACAAGGATTCCTCGAGGAATCCACAACCCACAAAAAAGCACCGCCCCAGGTCAGGGGCGGTGCTTACCTGTGGATGAACCTCAGCGCGAGCGCTGCTTGATCCGGGCTGTGAGTTCCTGTACCTGGTCGTAGACGCGGCGGCGCTCGGTCATCTCCTTGCGCACCTTTTTCTCCGCGTACATCACCGTGGTGTGGTCGCGGCCGAACGCCTGACCGATCTTCGGCAGCGAAAGGTCGGTCAGCTCGCGGCACAGATACATGGCGATCTGCCTGGCCTGGGCCAGCGGCCGAGCCTTGCCGGGACCGGTGAGTTCTTCGAGGGTGGTATTGAAGTACTCCGCGGTGACGGCCATGATGGTCGCCGCGTTGATCTCCAGCGCCGCGGTGTCCGGCATGAGATCGCGCAAGACGACCTCGGCCAGCGGCAAATCCAGCGGCTGACCGTTCAACGACGCGAACGCGGTCACGCGGATGAGCGCCCCTTCCAGCTCGCGGATGTTCCGCTCGACCCGGCTGGCGATCAGCTCCAATACGTCGTGCGGCACGTCGAGCCGATCCATCCGCGCCTTCTTGCGCAGGATGGCGATCCGGGTCTCCAGTTCCGGCGGTTGCACATCGGTGATCAATCCCCACTCGAACCGTGTCCGCAGCCGCTCCTCCAGCGTGGCCAGTTGCTTCGGTGGACGGTCCGAGGAAACGACGATCTGCTTGTTCGCGTTGTGCAGCGTGTTGAACGTGTGGAAGAACTCCTCCTGGATACCTTCCTTGCCCTCGATGAACTGGATGTCATCGACCAGCAGGATGTCCGTCTCGCGGTAGCGACGCTTGAACGCGACCTTTCGGTCGTCACGCAGGCTGTTGATGAAGTCGTTGGTGAATTCCTCGGTCGAGACATACTTGACCCGCATGCCCGGAAAGAGGCGCTGAGCGTAATGACCCGCCGCGTGCAGCAGGTGTGTCTTGCCCAATCCTGAAGCGCCCCAGACGAATAGCGGGTTGTAGGCGCGCGCGGGGGCTTCCGCGATGGCGACGGCGGCGGCGTGCGCGAAACGGTTCGACGCGCCGATGACGAAGGTTTCGAAGGTGTACTTCGCGTTCAGGCTGGCCGAGGATGTCGCAGGAGCCGACGTCTCCTGCGACTTGGTGAAGTAGGTCGGCCACGAGTTGCGGACGTTGACCACGGGCTCGTCGTCGTGGTCACGACGTGGATTGTCACCGATCGGCTCGCGGACCGGATCGTGTGCCGGCCCCGCGTCGGTCTCGGCGGCTTCGCGCACCGAGGCGCGCAGCGGGCCCGGTCCGGGTTCGGGATTGAACAGCGACTCCTGGCCCGGCGGGACGGCCGACTCGCGGCGCGGCGGCAGTCCGTTTTCGCGCCGCGGCGCCGCGTCCGCTGCGGACATCCCTGGCAATTCGGCCATCGTGGAGTACTCGCTGCGCGCGGGATAGTCGGTGTGGGCGTACTCGGATTGGCGGAACTCCTCGGCCGGTGCGAATTCCTGTCCGTATTCGGGGCGGGCGAAGTCGGAGCCATCGTCATACCGGGACGCCGGCGCGTAGTCAGCGGACTGCGCGTAGCGCGGCGCGGGGTATTCGTCGCGGCCGGGGAAGTCGGCACCCGGATAGGTGGCCGGGGCTCGCCCGACATCTCGCGTTCGCTCGGGCCGGGTCGTCATCCTGGCGTGCCGGGGTGTGTTGCTCTGCCGGTCGACCGTCGGACTGGTCGGTGCCGCGATGCGGACACCGAGCCCTTCCACTTGCGGGCCGAGGCGACGGGCTAGGGAACGCAGGATCGGCTCGCGCAGATCGCGTTCGATGGCCTCTTGCGCCAGCGACGAAGGCACCGAGAGCAAGGCGAACCCCTGTGCGACGGTAAGCGGCTTGACCAGCTTCAGCCAGGCCTGCTGCGCTCGGGTCACCGGAGGGATGGCGCCATCCGGTGACCCGGTGGTCAGCTCGGTGACAACCTCGGGCCACACCGTGGCCAACACGTTCTGCTCGTCGTCCATGCAGTTTCCTCCCCGGAAGTAGGTCGATAGGAGCAGACGGCCGGGTACGCGGGGCGGATGAGGTGCGACCGTGATCGGGTCGATCCCGTGATCCTGCGTACATCCGTAACCGGTTCGGACGCTGCCCGGGTCCCCCATCCAGGCTGCGGCGTGGCACCGTCGGCCCTACGAATATGCCACTCCAGGGGTCTTTCCACACAATTATCCACAGATGTGGAGAACTCTTGGGAGTTGAGGAATGCGCGCACGCGCGCGAGCGGCAACGCTGCGACCTGCGGCTCTATAGCAATCGGCTGGCAACACACCTGAGCGGCCGAGGTGTCCAGCGGCTAGGGGTGTGGACGAACTCACGGTCACTGCCAGGACGTCTGGCTCCTCGCGGCCGATTCTGCCTGATCGCCGGGGTCGGCTCGTAGGCATGGGGCGAGTTTGACCCGTCCCGAGCCGATCAGTACCCTCGTACAGTCACCCCTTGGTGCGGTGGCGGTCTTGTGCTGACCGCGTTAAGTCGTGATCGACCGGCGTTTAGGTCGTGATCGACCGACTGTGCGCCAGGACCGACGCGTGCCGGATGATGACCAGACCCTGCGATTCATTCGCGCACTACACGTATCACCGACAAAGCTTCGGGCGCTACCTGGTGCCCGCCTACTCGAGGAGTGTTGACCGTGGCCAAGGGCAAGCGGACGTTCCAGCCGAACAACCGTCGTCGGGCGCGGGTGCACGGCTTCCGGCTCCGGATGCGCACCCGTGCGGGTCGCGCCATCGTGTCGGCGCGTCGCCGCAAGGGCCGCGCCTCCCTCACTGCCTGATCCTCGCACTCGGACGCTCGGGTGTTGCCTGAGCCGTATCGGTTGCATCATCGTGCCGACTTCTCCCGGACGGTGCGCCGCGGCCAGCGAATCGGGAGGCGCGATCTGGTCGTGCACGCGCTGCTGGGCGAGTATGACGGAGTCGTGGGCGCAAATGAACGACACGATCAGGTCCGGGACGACAAGCTGGTTCGCGTGGGTGGGCCACGCTTCGGGCTGATTGTCAGCAAGGCGGTGGGCAACGCGGTCATTCGACATCGCGTTGCTCGCCGCCTGCGTCATATGTGCGCCCAGCTGGTGGCCGAGGTGCCGCCGGGGACCGACGTCGTGATCCGGGTACTTCCAGGTGCGGCCACAGCGTCCTCGGATGACCTGCTCCGCCAGCTGCGCGGCGCTCTGCGCAAGCTCGGCGTCGCCACCGGAGCGCGGATGGGCGGTCCGGCATGAGCTCCGCGACAATCACCAAACTGCCCGCGAATGCGCTGATCTTTCTGATCGAGCTGTATCGGATCTACGTCTCCCCCACCCGCATGCCGGTGTGCCGATTCACCCCTACATGTAGTGAGTACGCGGTTACCGCGCTGCGCACCCGTGGCCTGTTCATCGGACTCGTACTGACGGTCGTGCGCTTGGCCAAATGCGCACCCTGGCACCCTGGTGGGTGGGACCCCGTCCCGGACCGGACGCGGAGCACACTTCGCGCCGATCCCGCGGACGAGGCAGCTGCCGACGTGGCGCCGCAGGAAGCGAGCCTGCCTGCCGAGCCGCGATCGCAGCCGAACGCTTGTAAAGGATCGCCGCACGCGGTGATCGGCGACACGAACGACGGGAGTGCATAGAGCCGTGCTCGACTTCATTTATTACCCGGTGTCCTGGATCCTCTGGTTTTGGCATCGGGTCTTCGGGTTCGCGTTCGGCGCGGACAACGGTCTCACCTGGGCACTGGCCGTGGTGTTCCTGGTGTTCACCTTGCGCCTGGTGCTCTACAAGCCGTTCGTCAAACAGGTGCGCACCACCAAGCAGATGCAGGAGCTGCAGCCGCAGATCAAGGAACTGCAGAAGAAGTACAAGAACGACCGTCAGAAGATGGCGGTCGAGATGCAGAAGCTGCAGAAGGAGAACGGCTTCAACCCGCTGATGGGCTGTCTTCCGGTCCTCGCTCAGGTACCGGTGTTCCTCGGGTTGTTCCACGTGCTGCGGTCATTCAACCGGACCGGGCACGCTTTCGGCCAGCTCGGTATGACACCCGAGCAGAACGCGAACACCGCGAACTACGTCTTCAGCGCCACCGACGTCCAGTCGTTCCTGAGCGCCCGCATCTTCGGTGCGCCGATCTCGGCGTTCATCACCACGCCGATCAATGAGTTGCAGGCGTTCGCGGACTACGGCGGTGTGCCGAGCCGGCTGAGCATCGCGCTCGTCGCGATCCCCTTGATGGTCATCGCAGGTCTCGCGACCCACTTCAACGCGCGCGCCTCGGTCGCGCGGCAGACGCCGGAAGCCGCGGCCAACCCTCAGGCCGCGATGATGAACAAGCTCGCGCTGTGGGTGTTCCCGCTCGGCGTCCTCGTCGGTGGTCCGTTCCTGCCGATTGCCATCCTGCTGTATTGGGTTTCCAACAACATCTGGACCTACGGGCAGCAGCACCTTGTCTTCGGCCGGATGGCGAAGGAAGACGAAGCCAAAAAGCAGGCGAAGCTGGAGCAGCGTGCGCAGAACGCACCGAAGCCAGGCGCTAAACCGGTCGATGTGAAGAAGAAGCCGACGCCATCCGCTGGTGCTGCCGAGGCTGACGCCGATACGGCGATCGCATCGACTAACGGCACCGCCAAACCGGCGAAGCAGGCCACTGGGCAACGTCGTGCGGGCGGCCAGAAGCGGGCGAACCGCGGCAGGGCAAACCAGAAGCGCAGGCGCTGACCTCGTGATGTGGGCCGGGCCGGTCCACCTCTCTCTATCGCTGAGCAACCCTTTGATCGCGAATACCGCCCGGCGGCGAGCGCCCGGCGCGCGCGATGAGCAGATGAAGGAAATCAAATGACTGTTGAGACCGACGGAGGGGACGCCGCCATGGCGACAACGATGGTGAATGCCGGCACCGACGCCGACGATGTCGAGAACGACACCGAGGAAGCTCTCATCGAGGAAGGCGAGATCGCCGGCGACTATCTCGAGCAGTTGCTCGACGTGCTCGACTTCGACGGTGATATCGATCTCGACGTCGAAGGCGACCGCGCTGTCGTAAGCATCGACGGCGGTCGCGACCTGACCAAGCTTGTCGGAAGCAATGGCGAGGTGCTCGACGCCTTGCAGGAATTGACTCGCCTGGCCGTGCAACAGGCAACGGGGGTACGGAGTCGGCTGATGCTCGATGTGGCGGGATGGCGGGCAAAGCGGAGGTCGGAGCTGAGCGAGCTCGGTACGGCCGCCGCGCAGCGGGTGCTGGAGTCGGGCACGCCGGAATCGCTGGCGCCCATGACCCCGTTCGAGCGCAAGATCGTGCATGACGCGGTGTCCGCAGTGGAGGGCGTCAGTAGCGAAAGCGAAGGCGTCGAGCCGAACCGCCACGTGGTGGTCGCTCCGGTCTGAGCGTCGGTGCTCCGGAGCGACGGCATAACGGGTTCAGTTGGACGGAAGGCCGTCCAGGCTGGGCCGCGAGAATGCTGAGGAGGCCGCAGAGGATGCGCATTCGGCAGAAGCCTTGCACGCGGCCGAATGAGGCGCATGTTCCGTGGCTGAATGAACAGTGGTTGGATAGGGCCTCTGGTCTTCGGACCGGAGGCCCTATTCGTGTCCGGCGCCCGACTGCTCGCTCGTTGATCGACTCGAGTTCGGAAGGATGTTTCACGTGGAACGAGATCTCGGTGGGACCACCGCGGCGCCAGCGGAGCTGGAACCACCCGCGTCGGCGGTGACCGTTTTCGGTGACCGGCTCGATATCGCGCAGCGATACTGCGCGGCGCTCGCGACCGCGGGCGTGCAGCACGGGCTGATCGGTCCGCGCGAGGTGCCCCGCCTCTGGGATCGTCACATCCTGAACTGCGCGGTGCTCGGCGAGTTGATCGCCGAAGGTGCGGCCGTGGTCGATATCGGCAGTGGCGCCGGCCTCCCCGGGATCCCGCTGGCGATCGCACGGCCGGACCTCCGGATCACCTTGGTCGAACCGCTACTGCGCCGAACCATCTTTCTGAGCGAGTTCATCGAATCGGTCGGATTGGACGTGACCGTCGTCCGGGGGCGTGCAGAACAGTCGGGCGTGATGAAGGAAGCCGGCGGGGCGGACGTCGTTACGTCCCGCGCGGTTGCGCCGCTCGGCAAGCTCGCCCAGTGGTCGCTTCCGCTCCTGCGCGACCACGGGCACATGCTCGCGCTGAAGGGAGCCAGCGCAGCCGAAGAACTCGAGCGCGACGGCGATGCCCTGGCGCGGGCCGGCGCCGGTAACGCGATCGTGCTGGCCTGCGGCGTCGGATTGGTGTCCACTCCGACGATGGTGATCAGCGCCGAACGGCTCCCCCGCGCCGAGCGCACTTCCCGGCGGCGAGCCGAACGAGTGGTCGCGGGCGGTGCCGAGGCGGCACGTACCGGTGCGATGGAGCGTGGGCGCGTCAAGCGCGCGGGCCGGAAAGCCAAATAGGGATTGGCTGGTTGAGTCATCGTGGTCGGGCGAGCGCGAGCCCACGTCCATGCCCTCTCGACCCTCGACTGCTCGATCGTGGGACCACATCCGAATGGCGCACCGGAAAGGTCGCGTCGTTTCGTCACGCTGACGGAACTGAGGTGATAGGCCGGGCGATGCTGCCGAGTAGCCGATGGATTCGAGCCAGAGTCCACGGTCAGCGGATCGGTTCAGTCGATCAGCGTCTTCATGGTCGTGTCCCGGCGCATTGTCGCGGTCGACGAAGTTCAACACCATGTGCCGACGGAATCCCTCCGCGAATACCAGTGACATGCCGGCCTCGCTCCGCGAATCTGTTCGATTGGCACACGAGCACTGCATGATTCACGTGAAACATGGCTCCGGCCGACCTGAATCGATGTTGGTCGTGCCCGACACACATCGATGGCGTTGAGGTGCTGCTCTTTTCGGAATCGCGTCACTCGTCTAGCAAGTGGCCGTTGTAGGTCCGCGCGGTCAGGGGCGCGGCTAGGTTCGCGGTGCCGCCAGGGAACGGGTTCAGCTCCAGCGCGGACGCGCTCGCACCGCCGAACGCCGCAGCCGAACCTCCCGCCGTCAGCGCGACCACAACCGAGAACGCAACGTGCCAGTCGCGCATCCGATCTCGTCGTGCAGTCCGAGGCGGTGCAGTTATTCCGCCGGAACGGTGTGTCAGTCGCCGTGCGGTGGCGAAATCGAACGGTGAGACGCCCCCTCGGACAGCGACCAATCTCCCGGCAGGCGGGAGGGATGCTCGGCAGCACTAGGTACGTTCGTTCCCGTGGACGATGTTTCATGTGAAACAGCGCATGTGGCGAGGCGGAATCGTGCGGATTCGCGTGTCGCTCTGCGCGTCGTCGCGATTCAACTTTCTTATCGCGCTGAGTGCTGGCAAGCTAGTGGGCGTCGGGCGTGAGCTCAGGTACCACGGACGATCTGGTTGTCACAGCGGCAAGAGCTCCGCTCGGTCGATCGGGCGCCGCGACCCCAGTTGTGCATCGTGTTCGATCCGACAAGGCTGTTGCAGGCACGACGTCGACCTGTCCCGACGCGCGCGTGTTCTGAAGTTTCTCGGGTTAGGAGCTGTTTATGTCGAGCGGTCCGGCGAATGTTTCACGGGAAACAACGTCGCGCGTGCCGGGGATGCTGGACTCCAGCAATTTCGACGCGGAGGCATTCGGAAGCACACCGTTCGGGCACATCTCCCCGAGCGAAACCCCGATAGCCGCCGAAGCCCAACGCGCAAGCCAAGTTCTCCATCCAGGAAAGGTGACTGTGCCGAAACCGCACGAGCAGCGCATCATCACGATCGCCAATCAGAAAGGTGGCGTCGGTAAGACGACCACAACCGTGAATCTGGCGGCCGCCCTGGCGCATCAGGGGATGACCGTTCTCGTGATCGATCTGGATCCGCAGGGCAACGCCAGTACCGCCTTGGGGATCGAGCATCATTCGGGCGTCCCGTCCAGCTACGAGCTGCTCATCGGTGAGGCCTCGGTCAAGGAGGCAATCAAAGCGAGTCCGCACAATGAACGTCTGCTGTGCATCCCCGCGACCATCGACCTGGCCGGTGCCGAGATCGAGCTCGTGTCGATGGTAGCCAGGGAAGGTCGACTCAAATCTGCCATCCAGGAGGCGAATATCGCCGGGTACAACATCGATTACGTGATGATCGACTGCCCGCCCTCGCTGGGCCTGCTGACGGTCAATGCGCTGGTTGCCGCGAAGGAGGTGCTGATTCCCATTCAGTGCGAGTACTACGCGCTGGAAGGCGTCGGCCAGCTGCTCCGCAATATCGGGCTGGTACAGGCGCATTTGAATCCGGAACTTCACGTCTCGACCGTGATTCTCACGATGTATGACGGCCGCACGAAGCTGGCCGACCAGGTCGCTGAAGAGGTTCGCGGTCACTTCGGTGATGTCGTGCTGCGCTCGGTGATTCCACGCAGTGTGAAGGTGTCCGAGGCACCGGGCTACGGCATGACAGTGCTCGATTACGATCCAGGCTCCCGGGGTGCGATGAGCTACCTGGATGCCGGACGTGAGATGGCTGCGCGCGCGCTGGTCCGGCCCGCTGCCGCGACCAAGTCGGCGGAGTGACCCGGTTCGGCCGAGTCGATGCTCGGCGAAGTCCGGTTGGTGGCGAAATGAGAAAGGGGTCGGTAGGCCGATGAGTCAGGCGAAGAAGGGTGGACTCGGGCGCGGTCTCGCCGCGCTGATCCCGACGGCACCGGCGGCCACGCCGGAACTCGGCAGTGCCGCGGCAAGCGTCATCGGTCTCGATCCGATCGGTCCGCAGCCCACCGCGACGTACCTGCACCGGGTCCCCGACCCCGTCGACGACAACACCGAGATAGCGGTCGGCGGCGCGCTCTACCGCGAGATCCCGCCGGATCACATCGAGCCGAACCCGAAGCAGCCGCGCACAGTCTTCGAAGAAGACGCGCTGACCGAGTTGGTGCATTCGATCCGCGAGTTCGGCCTGATGCAACCGATCGTGGTGCGGCGGGTGCAGCCGGGTGTCGACCGCTATCAGATCGTCATGGGCGAGCGGCGCTGGCGGGCGTGCCAGGAGGCCGGTCTGGCCGCTATTCCCGCCATTGTCCGCGAAACCGCGGACGAGGCGATGCTGCGTGACGCCCTGCTGGAGAACATCCACCGGGTGCAGCTGAACCCACTCGAAGAGGCGGCGGCGTATCAGCAGTTGCTGGAGGAATTCGACGTCACCCATGAGGAATTAGCTGCCCGAATCGGTCGCTCCCGACCGGTTGTGACGAATATGATCCGACTACTGAAGTTGCCGATCCTGGTGCAGCGCCGGGTCGCGGCGGGTGTGTTGTCCGCCGGGCACGCGCGGGCACTGCTCGGACTCGAGGCGGGTGCGGACGCCCAAGAGGCGCTCGCCACCCGCATCGTGGCCGAGGGACTCTCGGTCCGGGCTACTGAGGAAGCTGTCATGTTGGCGAACCGAGATCGGGATGCCACGGGGCCCGCCCCAGTAGTCCGTCGCAAGCCGATCCAGATGCCAGGTCTGCAGGACGTGGCGGATCGGCTGTCCGGCTCGTTCGACACCAGGGTCACCGTGAGTCTGGGTAAGCGCAAAGGCAAGATCGTTGTCGAGTTCGGGTCGGTCGACGACCTCGAGCGGATCGTCGCCCTGATGGAGCAGAAAAAATCCAAGGTGTGACAGAAGTGACGAAATTTAGCTCGTGATGTCTGTAGGTATGGGCCAGCAGCCAAAACGTCACTGTGACGGCATGGTTTTGCGCGGTCTCCGAAATGAGGTGCGCTCCGCGAGGCGGAGTAGCACAAGTCCTGCTGACCAACAGCACAGCGACACGGAATGAGGCGGGTTCCCATTGATCGCTTATTCTTGCTGGCGAACAAACATTGATGCGACGTGAGCGTGGATGAATCGGACAGCTGGAGGCTGAGCAGAGCAGTGTCGACCAGCGTCACAGTACTAACCCTCGGCGGACTGGAAAAGCTTCCCGCGCATGCGCGCCGCTGTGTTTTCTGGGAGATGGATCCCGCCGTGGCCGAGGACTCGCGCAACTTCAGCGATCCGGTCTTCGAGAAGGAAGCGTGGCTGTCCACCGTCATGCTGGAGTGGGGTTCGTGCGGACAGGTGGTGAACGTCGACGGCAACGTCGCGGGCTGCGCTCTGTACGCTCCGCCGAGCGCGGTACCGCGTGCCGCACTCTTCCCCACTTCCCCAGTAAGCCCGGACGCGATCCTGCTGACCACGCTGCGAGCCGAGTTTCCCTACCATGATGCCGACATTGCCCACCAATTGATCCAAGCGGTGGTGGCGGATCTGGTGCGTCGCGGTGTACGCGCACTGGAGGCATTCGGCATTCGCACCGATCCGTCCACGCAGGCGTTGTCGGAGCGCTTCGGCTCGATGACACTGATGGAACGGATCGTCGCCCCGATCAATGGTTCGAGCTCAGCCGGGGCGTCGACGCAATGCTCGCCGGAGACCTGCATGATCGATGCGGACTTCCTCGAGGACGTCGGTTTCGAAGTCGTCGCCCCGCATCACCGGTTTCCGCGGTTGCGCCTGGAGTTGGACTCCGATCACGGTTGGAAAGAAGACGTCGAGCGGGCGCTGGATCAACTGCTCGCGGCGGCTTCGATGACCATACCGACCCGTATCGGGGCGCGCTGAGCCGGACGACAGCGCGGTTCAGCGCAGGGAGCTACATTCGGTCTGCGGCGGCCAGCTCCTCGGCCAGCAATTCCGCGAAGGTGTACGTGCCGGTGGGCTGATCGTCCTGCCCCAGCAGGTACAGCCGCTTCACCGAGATCAGGATTGCTTCGGCGATGACATCCCGCATGCGCGGGTTGGTGAGCACCGAGGCGTCGTATTCGTTTGTCAGATAGCCGATGTCGACCTGCACGGTCGGCATCTTGGTGAGACGCAACAGATCCCAGGTCCGCGCATGGGTTCGGCAGTCCTGCAACGACGTTCGCGCGACAACCTCCCGCTGGATGAAGCCGGCGAGCACCTGTCCGATCATCGACACCGAGCCATGTGAGTTGCCGAAGTAGAACCCGGCGACGCCGTTCGCCAGCGGACTCGGATTGGCCGCGCAGCGCAACGAGATCATCAGATCGGCGTCGAAGGCATTGGAGGTGTCGGCGCGTTGGGCGTCGGTCGGATTGGCTCCCCACGGGCGCGACAGGAAGGTCTCCATACCGGTCGCCGCCATCCGGCCCTCCAGGCGACTTGCCAAGTCCCACAGGATTTCCGACTCATAGACGTCGCCGTACTCGGTGGGTACCGGGCAGCCCTTGTCCGGGCCCCCGAGACCCGGATCGATGACGATCCGCTTGCCGGTCAGCTGCGGGCCCGCCCGGTGCACCACTTCTTCCTCAGCGATGCGATGTGGATTGCCCCCGGTGACCCTGGCGCCGAGCAGGTCCAGCGAGCGAAGTGTGTCAGGACCGCAGATGCCATCCGCGGACAATCCGATCTCACGCTGGAAGGCCGACAACGCGTCGTGGGTGTGCGGGCCGAAATAGCCGTCGACGCGGTGCACGTAGAAACCGAGATCCTGCAGCCTGCGCTGCAGGGTGGCCACGTCGTCGCCGTACAGCGGTGCGGAAAGCTGATAGATCAGCGTGCGCGCGCCGAGTCGGTAAGACGCCTCTTTCAGCGCCCGATAGGTCGCCGGACCGACCACGCCATCGACGAGTAGCCCGCGGTGCTGCTGGAACGCACGGACCGCGGAGTCGAGATGATGGTCGAAGCAGACGTCGGTCTCTTTCCAGTACTCGCGTGCGTCTGCGTGATCGGTGCCGGCGTGCGCATGTAGGAACCCGAGACTTGCCAGGGTGCTCCGAACCTCTGCTACGGCTGGACCCGAATCGCCGTGACGAAGTCGGTGCATGCGCGAGAGCCCTTTCCTTCCGTCAACCCGCGGGTACCCACTCATGCGATGGGATACACCTTCGCACGACCGGAGCGTCGGTCGATTGTCTCAGACCCGGACCGGGTTGCGATAATTCGCCGGGTCCAGGCATCCTACGGCGCGCTGTCGTTTCGCGCCGTCAGATGACGTCTTCGAGCTCGCGCAAAAGCGCCGCTTTGCCCTTCGCTCCGACGATCTGCTTGACCGGCTTACCGCCGCGGAACAGCATCATAGTGGGCAACGAGAGGATCTGATAGTCGCGGGCGGTGCTCGGGTTGGCATCCACGTCCAGCTTGGCGATGGTCAGCTTGTCCGCGTGCGTGCCCGCGAGCTCCTCCAGCACGGGCGCGACCATTTTGCACGGCCCGCACCAGTCGGCCCAGAAATCGACGAGGACGGGCTTCTCACTGAGCAGCACGTCGTCGGCGAAGGACGCATCGGTGACAGTGACCGTCTTGGCGGACTCGGACATGAATTTCTCCTTGCGATATGGCGAGACGGAAGATCAGTTGGCGGGGACAGCTACCGACTCGCCCGCGTGGTCGAGGGTGTTCGCGGTGATATCGCCCTGCTCGGCCAGCCAGCGCTCAGCGTCGATGGCTGCCCGGCAGCCGGTGCCCGCGGCCGTGATCGCCTGGCGATAGGTGTGGTCGACCAGATCGCCCGCGGCGAAGACGCCGGCGATATCGGTGGCCGTGGTCGGGTGCTGCACCAGCACGTATCCCTCGTCGTCCAACGCGACCTGGCCTTTGACCAACTCGCTGCGGGGATCGTGGCCGATCGCGACGAACAGACCGGTTGCCGGCAGCTCGGAGGTTTCGCCGGTGCGGGTGTCGCGCAACGTCAGATGGGTGACGCTGCTCTCACCGTGTACTTCGATCACCTCGGCGTTGAGCGCGAACTTGATCTTCTCGTTCGCCTTCGCCCGCTCCAGCATGATGCGCGAGGCACGGAACTCCTCGCGGCGGTGCACGATGGTGACGCTGGAGGCGAATTTGGTCAGGAAGGTGGCCTCCTCCATCGCGGAGTCGCCGCCGCCGACCACCACGATGTCCTGTCCCTTGAAGAAGAAGCCGTCGCAGGTTGCGCAGGCACTGACACCCCGCCCGAGCAACCGCTGCTCACCCGGCACATTCAGGTACCGAGCCGCCGAGCCCATCGCGAGGATCACGGCGTAGGCCTCGTAGACCTCCGCACCGACGGTGACCTTCTTGATCGGGCCGCTCAGGTCCACCGCGTCGACGTCCTCGGTGCGGATTTCCGCGCCGAATCGCTTGGCCTGCTCGCGCATCTCTTCCATGAGATCGGGGCCCATGATGCCGTCACGGAAGCCGGGGAAGTTCTCCACCTCGGTGGTGGTCATCAGCGCGCCGCCGAACTGAGTGCCCTCGAACTGCAGCGGCTCGAGCTCCGCCCGGCCGGCGTAGACAGCGGCCGTGTAGCCGGCAGGTCCTGAGCCGATGATGATCAGGTCGCGAACGCTCATGGGGCCCTTCCGGGGGTCTGAAGTGGACGACAGGGACGTGCCGATCAACAACAGGATAATCGCTGTTGTTCCCGTGTCGTCCGGGTCACATCGTGCACGTGGTCGATTTCACGGTGTCAGCCGATGTCCTGTAACGCCCTCTGTTGTGGATCATCTGCGCTGCAACCGGTTCCGACGACGAGCGCGGTGATGGTGGGCGGGTGTGGGCCGGAGAGCAGGATGAGAACGGCATTGCGGCCGTGGAAGGTGATGTCGGTGGAGCCGAGGACAGGGCGGTCGAGTCCGTTGGCGTGGGCGCAGAGCTGCAGTGCTGCTGGGCTGGCCAGTGCGCCGGTGGCGGTGTGCCGACCGAGTGCGCCCAGCGCGACCGTGGCGGTGAGCTCCTCGCCGAGGTCGGTGTTTCCGCTGGTGGGCGCGGCGCTGATCTGGGCGTTAGGTGCGGGGCGCGCGTCATTACTGACCGCTGAGATATTGAGCGCTGAGATCACGAACCCGCCGCCGGTGACGGCGAGGATCGCCGCGGCTGCCGCGGCGATCCAGCGCACTTTGCCGCCACGGCGCTTCCCGAGCGTGACCAGCTCAGCGGGTGTGGATTCAGAATGCGTTGGTCGGCTGTCGGATTCGTGTGTCGGCACGAAGGACAGCCGATGGATCGCGGCCTCCGGCGCGCTTACGCCGGGCGTAGCGGCATCCCGGACGGTGGCACCCGGAGTGGTGACCGGTGGGGTGTTGTCCGGCGCGATGGCATCGGACCCGACGCCGTCTCGATACGGCGTGGTGGAGTCCACCGGCGGGTGTAATTCCTCGACGAACCGTGTGAGTCGGGCGGCTACGTCGGCGGGCATGGGGTGGACGATGCGCTCGTCGCGGCCCAGTGCGCCCAGTTGGGCGCTGACTTCATCCAGGGACCGCAGGAAACGCAGCGCCTGCGGGTCCCGCGAGACCGCGGGCCACAACTGCTCACGCCGGCGCTGGGGCAGGTTGCCGGCATGCAGGTCGGCGAGCAACTCGGCCGTGAACGCGGGCCGCGGCACGCCTCTCGCCATCGCACCTCCATAGTTCGCTTCTGCCATGGCGTTCGCCTCTGACACCACCGCAATGCCCACCTCGGCGGCGGGCCTGCCTGCACAGCGTTCGGCTACGTCGCTGTTTTTCTACGTCGCTGTTTTTCTACATCGCTGTTTAGCTACATTGCGGCTTATCTACATTGCTGTTCGTCTACATCGCTGAGGAGGCCGGCATTGTTAATGACGCACCCCAGCTACCTCCGGTTCCCCGGATCACGCAGAAAATTCAGCCGTTGGCTCAACCGCTGCCGCGCGCGAGCGCACCGACTCTTGATCGTCCCCTCCGGTACCCCCAACAGCAACGCCGCCTCGGCCACGCTATACCCCTCCACATCAACCGCGACGAGCGCGGTCCGCTGCTCCGGCGGCAACGCGAACAAAGCCCGATCGATCACCATCGACATCTCCACCGCGGCGATCTCGTCGCGATCTTCCACCGGCTCCGGCATACCGTCTGTCGACAACGACACTGCGCGCCGGGACTTATTGCGCCGGATCCGATCCAGACACGCGTTCACCACGATCGCATGCAACCAGCTGCGCACCTCCGCCTCACCCCGAAACGCCCCCGCCATCCGATGCGCCGACAACAACGCATCCTGCAACGAATCCGCCGCGTCCTCACGGGTATAGGACGTCCGCAACGCCGTCTGCCACAAATGATCGTTATGCCTGCGCAGCAACTCCGCGAACGCATGACGCTTGCCATTCACGTGCGCCCGCAACAACTCCACATCGCTGCACTCATCCAGAACGAGCGAACGTTCTCGGCACACCACCGGCGGCGACGACCCCCCGCGCAGCCCCTCATTCATTTCCGACGACAAAGCCAACCCCTCGGACAGCGCTCACGGCGGCAACGGACACGATTGACCATCGCCGAGCATTTCGCAGCATCCGGGATCGAAAGCACCGGAGCCCCTGGGAAGCTCCCCTGCTGAGAGCGCTCCAAGATCATAACGTCCGTTATGATTTGGCAGCAACCAAGCGAGCGCGCGAAATCGGAGGAATGCGCGCTCCCCGGCGCGCGCTGATGGCCTGCCCGAACGGCCGGTCCCGTGTGCGGCCGAACTACGGTGCGGCGTCGAAACGAATATCGGCGATGGCGCTCTGGAACTGCCCGCCGGAGTTCCCCAGCCCGGTGATCCAGACGAGTACGTAGCGGGCGGCTTGGTCGGCGCGCACGGAGATGTCGGTGACGCCGTCTTCCAGCCGGGCGGACCCGATCAGCTGCGTCTGATCAAGGGTCGGCGAGCCGGTGGGCGACGTGCGAATCTCCACCGACGTGCCCGCGCTCGGCGAATTGATCGAGATATTCATGAGTTTGGCGGGGGTGGGCAGCGTTGCCAGCAGCCCGACGCCCTTCTTCAGCGCTGGGAACTGCTGGAAGTACTGATCCGTGCGCCACAGTGTGTCGGGATTGTTGTCCAGCACCGCCTGGACGGCGGACAGTCCGTCGGGGGTGCCCTCAGGGGAGAACACCGATACGCCGGTCACCGGGACCGGTACACCGGTCGATGTGAGGTTGGGGCCCGCGGCCGCGGGAGTGGGCTGCGGCTGGCTGTTCGTGGTCAGGCCGATATTGCGTTGCTCATTCAGCGGTGCGTCAGCGGCGCTCGGCGCGAAAACACTGACCATCCACCAGATGACCACGCCCACCACCAATGCGGCCAGGATGCCCAGCCCGACCATGATCCACATCATGCGCTGCGATCGTTCCCGTTCCGCCGCCAGCAGTTCCGGATCGGCGAGCGACTCATCGACGTTCGCGGACGCGCGCTGACCGAGGCGCAGCACCGGGATGAAATCGGTCTTCTGGTCTACCACCGACGCCTGCTCGAGCACGTGCTGGACCGTGGCGGCGGTGCGCACGCCCTTGTTCGATTCCAGCGAGCGGACGGCGACCGCGGAGATCTCGAACGGCACTTCGGGGCGGATCTGGCGGGGCTCGATGGGGGTGCCGTCCGAGCCGAAATCCGCCGGACGCAGGCCGCCGACCGTGGCGGCGGCGCCGGAGACGCCGCCGGAGCGGATCGGCCAGCGCGCGGTGATCAGCGCATAGAGCATCGCGCCGAGGCCGCGCACGTCGGACTGCGCGTCGGAATCGGACAGGGTGCCGGGGAAGGCCAGCACCGCGTCGCCGGATGCGCTGATGCGCACCCGGTCGGGGTGGTCGATGGACAGCGACCCACCGCCGCGGTGGGCCAACTCGGCCGCCGAGGCGAGCGCACGGATGGCGCGCGCCGCGCCGATCGGGGACGGCACCGTTTCGGCCATCTCGCGCAGCGAGCGGCCGGGTGTCCACTCCGCCACCACGATGCCGCCGGAGCTACCGCGCACCACGTCCAGAACACGGGCGAGGCCGGGTGAACTGATCCGCCCGAGGCGCAGCGTGCGGGAGAGGATCGCCTGCGGGCCATCGTGGCCGGAGTTGTCGCTCGCCTTCTGGTCGGCGTCGACGAAAGTGAGCGCGACCTCGCGGTCGAGTTTGATATCCAGCGCCTGCCAGAACTTCAGGCCGCGGGCACCGCCGTGGTCGGCCAACAGCCGGTAGCGGCCACCGGCTACCGAGGCGCCCGGGATCAGCTTGGGTCCGCGGGGAATGCGTCGACCGCCGAAGTTCTCGCCACCCATCGGCGGCATCTCCGGCGAGCCGATGGGGATCATCCCGGTGTCGTACATCGGATCGCGCGGCGGCAGCTGATCCTCTTGCGGTCTCGCTGCGTCCTGATCCGGCGGAACCGTCCCCGGCTCCTTGTTCGCGTACGCGGGATCCAACGGCTCCCCCGCGGTCGGCGGAACATCGGTGGACAATCCGCCGGCCGTGGTCGTAGAAGAATCGGCGGCCGGGACGCCGCCCACCGCGTCGTCGCTCACCCTCGGTCCTCCTTCGCCCTGATTTGTCTCGCCCTGATTTGTCGCGGTTCCGGCGAATTCGCCACTTGTGCTCGTCTGCCGAACAGGGTACGGGAACTGACTCAGGCCGGTGCGGTCAACAGCTTCCGGTCTGATCACGGGCAGCACCATGGTCTGGGTGTCCATGTACGGGTCGAAGCGCGGGTAGGCCAGGTATGGGTCAGGTCTGCGGAGCACCTGCGTGACGTACGGATCTTCGACCGGGCTCGCCAGGTCGAGTTCCGGCGCGGGTGCGGTCCAGCCGAGGCGCCGCGAGATAGCCACTGTGATCGCGACGATCTCCGGAATCCCGGCCAGGCGCATCAGGCCGAAGGCCACCGCGAACATGACGACCGCGGTGATCGCCACCCGGATCAGCGAGCCAGGGCCGTCGAACGAAGCGCTCAGTCGGTCCAGCCCGAGTACCCGGTCCACGATCCACATCACCGCGCCGCCGGCCAGCGACGCGAGCACCACCCGGGTCACCGTGCGGCCGACATTGGCCATCCGGAGATCACCCAAGCTGCGGTGCAGCAGGAAGCCGCCCACCGCGGCGCCGACCGCGAACCCGAGACCGTTCGCGACGCCGAGCGCGATCACCACGTGTTCGGCGTCGGTGACCACTGGTGCGAGCGCCGAGAAGACGACCTTCGCCGTGGTGATGCCGAGAATGATCCAGGTCGGAACCCACGCTTGTTCCCTGGCGTAGAACACGCGCAGGTGAATGAGCACCAGTGAATACGGGATCAGCGAGAACGCCGACCAGCTGACCGCGAGGCCGAGGCGCTCGGCGTCGGAGCCGAAATTGCCGTAGCCGTACAGCGCCTGACCGACCTGCGGGCCGGCCAGGGTGAGGAAGGTGACCACTGGAACCAGGGCGATCATGGTCAGCCGGGTGGCGGCGGAGAGGTCGTCCACCACCGCGGGCGTGTCGTCGGCCGCGGCGCTGCGGCTCAGCCGCGGCATGATCGCCGTGAGCACCGTGACGCCGAGCACGCCGTAGGGCAACATCAGCAGCAGCCACGCGTTGTTGTAGATCGCCGGACCGGCCGCGTCGGCGTGCGAGGAGATCCGCGTGGCGAAAACGAAGCCCGCCTGGCTGATCAGGACGTACAGGATGATGGCGGCGCCCATGCCGCCGAACTGCTTGAGCCGGTCGTCGACCCCCCAGAGGGGGCGCAGGTCGATGCCTGCCCGGCGGATCGCCGGAATCAGGCTGACCGCCTGCACCACGACGCCGCTCAGGACGCCGACACCGAGCACGAGCAGCTTGGGGTCGCTCATCTTGACCGGGTTCAGGGTGATCTCACCCGGCATCAGCACATACAGGCCGAGCACGGTCAGCACGACCACGTTGTTCAGCACGGGAGCCCACGCACCGGGTTTGAACAATTGTCTGGTGTTCAAAATCGCGGTGAGCAGTGCCGACATGCCGTAGAACAGGATCGCGGGCAGCAGCAGGAAGGCCAGCGCTGTCGTCAGCGCGGTGTTCACCTTGCCGTCGTCCGACAGGAACACGTGCGTGGTCAGCACCGGGGCCGCCGCGGTTGCCAGCAGTGCGGCGACGGCCAGGACCACGAAGGCCGCGGTCACCAGGCGCCGGACGAAAGCAGCGCCGCGATCCGGGTCCTCCTGCTCCGCGCGCACCAGCGTCGGCACCACGATCGCGGTGAGCACCGCGCCGAGCACCAGTTCCGCGATCATGTTCGGGATCTGGTTGGCGACGGTGAACGCACTGGCGATGGCCGGGCCGAGCACGGTCAGCAGCAGCAGTTGCTTGCCGAATCCGGTGATCCGGCTGATCAGCGTCGCGAACGCGATCGATCCCGAGTCGCTGAGCAGCCGGGAACTCGCGCTCTGCTTCGAATCCTCCGCCTTCGGCGGTTGCGCGGTACTGGTGGCGGCAGGCCACTCGCTGGTCCTGGGCCGGTCCGGCCCGGGGGGCTCATGCCGGACGGGAACCGGGGGCCGCTGAGAAGCCGGTGGCGGAATCTGCTGTGGCTGCTGCGGGGCATAGCGGGGCGGCGTCGCTCGGCCCGACTCGGGGACGTTGGCACCTGACTGTGGTGGGCGTAGCGCGGCCGGGATGGGACCCGATTGCGGGGGACGCGGTGCGGCCGGGATGGGACCAGATTGCGGGGGACGCGGTGCGGCCGGGATGGGACCAGATTGGGGCGGACGTGGCGTGGCCGGGATTGCGCCCGATTGTGGCGGACGCGGCGCGGTGGACGGAGCCGGTGGCGCAGGGGTCGGCGCGCCTGTTGGGCGCGGGCCGGACTGGCCAGGCGCCGGACGGGGAGGGCCAGGTGGCGCAGGTCGCCGACGCTCGGTCGGGCCACCGGCCGGGTGTCCGGGGCCGGACCATTGTGTGAAACCGGACGGTTGTGCGGAACCGGGCTGTTGTCCGGGATTCGGCAGCGGCGCCGGGTACTGCTGCGGTTGGCCCACCTGCGGCCCGGGATCTTGGCGCGGCGGCGGAGCGGACGGCCACTGCGGTCGCGGCTGAACCGCTGGCGGCGGTGGTGGCATGCGCTGCCCCTGCCCCTGCCCCTGCCCCTGCCGCGGCGCGGCCGAGGGATGACTGATCTGCGGCCTGCTGCCGTTCTGACCGCCGTTCACATCCGGATTGTCGGCTTCGGGATGCGGCGGACGGCGTTCCCACGGTGCGACCGGTGCTCGGCGGGCCGGTGGCCCGTCGAGCCGATCACCTGGTCGAGGGTGATGAGCCGATAAGTCATCGTCGCTCAACATGCCTCCTGTACCCGCCGGAATATCCGCGCTCCCATCGGTGCGGTGAGCCGCAGTTCACCGCACCGGTTCACCGTGTCCGGCGAACGTTCTGCCTTTCGCTCCCCTCCAGCCCAGGCCGGCGCGGAAGCATTCTGATTGTCCTCCACCGTGCCATACGGCACCGCTGGATACCACATAAGAGCAGGTAGAAGCGGTCTAGCAGGGCCGGACACCGCGCAGACGCTCACTGCGTCTCCTGAAGCTGCTCCTGCTCCCGCAGCATCTGCCTGCGTGCGCGCCGGTATCGATTGACCCGGCGCCTGGTGCCGGGATCGAAGCCCTCGTCCGCCGGGTCGGGCTGGCCGCGGAACCGGCGCCACAGACGGCGCCCGGCCAACAGGAGCAGCAGGAGTCCGGCGCATCCGGTAATTATCGCCAAGGCCTGCCCATAGGCGTTCGAACGCACCGAGACCTGCGTGGGATTGCCGAGTGCGATTCCCTCCGATGTGGTGAGCGAGATCGGAATGACCAGGTTGCGGCTGTCGCTGACCTCGGTCGGAATCTGGAACGATCGAGACCCTTTCGCCGGGAGCTGCTGCTCGCCGGGATCGGTGATCTTCGTCTCCGAGGGCGCCTCGATACGGAACCTGACCCGGATGGCCACAGGCAGATCATTGCGTGCGACCAGCAACAACGGACTCTGCTCGGACGCGAGCGTATACACCCCGCCGGGTGGCAGCACGGTGACCGAGCGGTAGAGCCGGTCCGTCGTCCGGATGGTCTGGTCCAGCCTGCGCTGGGCGAAGGTATCCGGTTGCGCGGCGTCGCCCCCGCGCCGGTCCGACAGGCTCAGCGTGCGAATCAGATCGTCCCGCAGCGGCGTCAGGAAAGCGTGCGGTGTCAGCTCGGCTTCGGGCACATCCACCAGAGCGCGCATCAGCTCGGTGATCCGACGGCCCTGGTCCCGAACGGGCAGCACGAAGCGGTCCGGCACCGCGTTCTGCGCGACCTGCGGCAGATAGTCCAGCTCATAGGGCTGCGGGTCCGGCGGCAGGGCCACCAAGTCGGGGAACGGACGAGCGATGGCGAGGTTGCCGCGCAGCAGCATGTCGACCTGGCGTAACAGCGCGGTCGCTTCGTCCCGGTTCGGGCCCCACTGCTGCGGTGGGACGAGCAACAGCGAATGTGACCGGTTCGTCGCTGGTTTCAACGCGCTCCAGGAGATCGCCCCGAGCGCATCCTGCAACCGCGCCGCACGCGAATCATTGGTGACGTCGTAGCGGACCCGGGACGGCGTGAACGGCGGCGTAGGTGGGTTGGAGCCGACTGCGGCCAGTGCCGTCGCGGACCAGATGTCGAACGTCACCGCGTGCAGCGCGGGGTCCGCGGCCGGAGCGGGTCCGATCGGTGGTGTCGCATTGGCCGTGACCGGTGCGGCCGGCGGCACCGCGGTGATCGCGGGCAGCCGAACCACTTCCGGGTGCGCGGAGTCCGCGCTCGCGGAAATCGAGTTCGAATCAGCTGTTGTCGCGCCACTTTCACTGGTCGACTGCGCCCAGTCGGCAGCGCCCGACGAACCCACGGCCGTGGCGGCGAGCACGGCGGTCCCGAAACCGTGATTGCGCAACAGGAGTCCCGCACTCGCATCGATGCTGCCGGAATCCGGCAGACTGACACCCCGCACTGAGCGGGTGGACAGGATCGAGTCGACGATGTCGGCCGGTTCGGTGATCGCGCGCGCGGACAGTGCCGGGTCGTTGACGGCGGCCACCGCCGAGAGATCGACCTGCGCGAATGGCAGCGCCACGGTGCACATCGAACCCGCCAACGCGCGCAGCCGATCCAGCCAGCTCTGCGCCTGTTCGGCGCCCGCGCCCGCCCTGGTCGCGCCATCCGGGTCGGACGGGCTGGCCAGCACGCGATAACCCTTTGTCATGGCCCGCGCCGTGAGCAGCAGGTCGGGATCGACAGCGAGGCATACCGCCGCAGCCAGATTGCTGTCCCGGCCTGCGCCTGCGGCCATCACCCCTTCCAGGGCGGCCAATAATTGGTCGAGACGCCCGCCCTTACCGAGCGAAGCGGCCAATTCGTCGTCGGTGAGTTCCACTTTGCCGTCGACGCTGCCGGGATGGCCCGCGACCTGCCTCGGCCGGTCGGCCAGTGGCCACAGCAAAGTCGTCGCCACGGGCGCGTCGGTGGACGCGGGTATCGCCCCGGCTGTGGATCCGTCTGCGTGCGGGGCGGGCGGCACACCGAGAACCGGGAGCAGGAATCTGGCATCGTCGAGCCGGGCCTGAGTGCCGTAGGCGGGTTCGCCGTTCACGTTCAGCAATAGTGGATAGATGCCCGGCTCGGTGATGCGCAGCGACGTCGCCCCGGTCTCCGAGCGCAACGGGATGCTCAGGGTGAACTGCTTGCGCTGTCCAGGATCGAGCCGCAGCGCGACATCCTCGAACTCGCCGTTCACGTCATAATCGACCTCGTCGAGACGCAAACTTGCGCGCAACCCGCTCGGCGCGGTGATCGCCGCCGCTCGCTGGATGCGGATGCTGACGTCGTCCACCCAACGGTCGCCGATGTTGGTGACCGTGCCCGAGACCGTGACACGCTCGGCGCTGGCGGTGGTCACCGTGGTCGGCGACACGGAATCCAGCGAAAGCTTGAGAAACTTCGGGGTCGACGAGGCACCGGATCCGGTGGGTTGCGCCACGGCCGTCGTATCCAGCAGCGGCAGCGCCGTCACGGGGCCGAGGATGGTCAGGACCGCCACGAAGATCCGGAACAGTCCACGCGTCATCGCTTGCCGGTCTCCATCCGGTCGATCAGCTTGTTCGCCATTTCGGCCAGCCGCCGTTCATCGGCGTAGGCCAGCCGAGAATCCAGCTCGCTCAACGGAACCCACGCGACCTGGGTGACTTCCACGTCGGCGTCGGACAGCTCACCGCCGACCGAACGCAGTAGATAATGATGCACGGTCTTGTGTACCCGCCGACCGTCGGTCACGAACCAGTAATCGATGCTGCCGATTTCGGCGACCACGACACCATTGATGCCGGTCTCCTCGGCGACCTCCCGGACCGCGGTTTGCTCGGCAGTCTCGCCTTCTTCGATATGTCCCTTGGGCAGTGACCACAGTAGCCGCCCACGGCGATCGGTGCGCCCGATGAGAGCGGCGCTGCGTCCCTCCCGCGGGCCGTCCAGGCCGTCGACGACAAGTCCGCCGGCCGAGGTCTCCCGCACGGTGCGCATCCGCGGCTTCGCGGCATTGGCGGCCGAACCGCGGCGCCGAGGCTGGCGGCGTCGACTGTTCGCACGATCGGCCGGAGACACCTGGCAATCCTACTGTGTTGGTTCGGCAGCGCCTTCGGCGCTGGGTGTTCGCGGTTCCCGAGCCGGTCCCGCTAGCAGGGATGCTCGGTCTCGCTGCGCTCGAAGACGGAGTTGGGCCGTCGGAAATATGGGTTGGCCGGTGCGGTGGCGCGGGGTGATGACCGGATACCTGGATGTTCACCGAACCCTGTGACAGCTGCGCAGCCGCGGTGCGCCGGGGACAGTTCGACAGGTTGTCCGCGTGGGCCTGCGCCGCAATATGCATTGTCGTGGCTCGGTAAGCTGCTCATTCGTGGTTTCGCCCAAGTCCGAGGACGCGCTGGATAGACGTACCCGATTGCTGGCCGCCGCGGCGGTGACGTTGGGGAGGCTGTCGGATGTGCTGACGCCGCTGGGCGAGATGTTCGCCGAGCGCGGACACGAGCTGTACCTGGTGGGCGGCAGTGTGCGAGACGCGGTGCTCGGCAGGCTGGGAACCGATCTGGACTTCACCACCGACGCGCGGCCGGAGGTGGTGCAGGACATGCTGCGCGGCTGGGCCGACCATCTATGGGACACCGGCGGACTGGCGTTCGGCACGGTCAGCGCGGCCAAAGGTGACGAGCAACTCGAGATCACCACATTCCGCGCGGACAGCTACGACCGGGTGTCCCGCAACCCGCAGGTGACCTTCGGTGACTCGCTCGAGGATGACTTGGTGCGCCGGGATTTCACGGTGAACGCGATGGCGGTCAGGGTCGGCGCGGACGGCGCGCTGGAGTTCGTCGATCCGCTCGGCGGAATGAACGCCTTGCTCGACGGGATGCTCGATACGCCTGCCGCGCCGGAGGATTCGTTCAATGACGATCCGCTGCGCATGCTGCGCGCGGCACGGTTCGTCGCGCAGCTCGGCTTCGAGCTGCATCCGCGGGTTCGGACCGCGATCACCGCGATGGCCGACCAGATCGACCGGATCACCGCGGAACGGGTGCGCGTAGAACTGGACAAGCTGATCGCGGGCGAACACCCGGTCGACGGCATCAACGTCATGTGCGAGACCGGGCTGGGGCAGCGGGTGCTGCCCGAGGTGCCCGCGATGAAGCTGGAGATCGACGAGCATCATCAGCACAAGGACGTGTACTGGCATTCGCTCACCGTGCTGGAGCAGGCCATCGACCAGGAAGAAGGCGACCCCGACCTGGTGCTGCGCTGGGCGGCGCTGCTGCACGACGTCGGCAAGCCCGATACCAAGCGCAACGAGCCGGGCGGCGGCGTCAGCTTCCACCACCATGAGGTGGTCGGCGCGAAGATGGTCCGGAAACGGATGCGGACGCTGAAGTACCCGAAGCAGTTCACCGAAGACGTGGCCAAGCTGGTTTTCCTGCACCTGCGCTTCCACGGCTACGGCAAAGGCCAGTGGACCGATTCAGCGGTCCGGCGCTATATCACTGATGCCGGTGATCTCCTCCCCCGTCTGCACAAACTCGTCCGTGCCGACTGCACGACCCGCAATAAGCGACGGGCCGCCGCACTGCGCGCCACCTACGACGAACTCGAGGCGCGGATCGAACGGCTGCGCCAGCAGGAGGACCTGGCCAAGGTGCGTCCGGACTTGGACGGCAACGCGATCATGGAGCTGCTCGGCCTGCCGCCCGGCCCGGAGGTCGGCCGAGCGTGGCGTCACCTGAAGGAACTTCGCCTTGACCACGGCCCGCTCACCCGTGACGAAGCCGAGTCGGCCCTGCGCGAGTGGTGGAAGACACACAACTGACCGGGTCAACAGAACTGACCGGGTCAGAAGACGATCAGGGTGGTGCCCGCGAGGATCGCGGAGCGGATCTGCGCCAGGTCGAACGAACCGGTGATCTCGGGCAGTTCGATGCGGAACCGGATCAGCTCGCCTTCCCGGACGGTCCACGCGATACACGCGTCGTGGGGTAGTCGCTGCAATGGCACGGCGGGCACGCCGACCAGTCGGCGCGGGATCGGTACGCCGAACCAGCTCGCCTTGCGGACCGCGATGCCCAGCCGATGGTCGGTGACCGACGCTTCGACCAGCGCCGTGACCGCTCGTCGGCGGTGCCGCGCACGGATGAGCCCGGTTTCGTGCAGGTCGAGCCGCCAGTGCGACGGCTGGGCATTGAGCCAGCCGACCAGCGTCGCGATGGTGACCGTGCCCTCCAGGTCGAGCCGGCCGGCACGCACCTTGGTCGGCACACCCGGAATCAGGCGGACGCCGTGCGCGATAATGGTCACGGTCTCGATCGAATGATCGTCCCAGCGCAGTCCCGACAGCACCGACTCGGCCTGGAAATGCGCGCCTCGGCGGCGCACCTTCAGCACCTGCAAGGTGGCCCGCAGGTCATGACCGAGGAGCGTGGCGCTGACCTCTTGTCCGCCGAACCGGCTCAGGATGCCCTCGCTGAGCATGGTCATCAGCACATCCGGCAGCAGCGCTGTGACGGTTCCGGAACCGAGGTCGGCGACCGGATCCAGCCAAGCGGTGCTCAGCACGACCCACTGCTCCAGCCAGGATTGATCGAACAGGCGCTTGCCGACATCGACGGCCCGTAACGGCGACCAGGACTTCGGATCGGGGTGCGTGGCCATGATTGGACCGAGAGTACTTCCCGACAGCGCTGTGCGACGGCGTGCGCGCATCGTGTCACTGTTCGTCAGTCGGCGCGGCGTCCCCGGAAAGAGTCGGGTATCCGTATCCGCCGCCGCCCGGCGTTTCGATGACCAGCACATCGCCGGGTTCCAGCTGCGCTGAATCCGCGCCGCGCAGGCGTACGACTGTTCCGTCGGTGCGTTCGATCCTGGTGACACCCAAGGCCCCCGGTGCACCGCCCGCCATGCCGTACGGCGGGACGCGGCGGTGGCTCGACAGTGTGGAGACCGTCACTGGTTCGGTGAACCGAAGGCGGCGCACCGCGCCGTCCCCGCCCCGCCAGCGACCGGCTCCTCCACTGCCGCCGCGCACCGAGAACTCCTCCAGCAGCACGGGTAGTCGCCACTCGAGGACCTCGGGGTCGGTGAGCCGCGAGTTCGTCATGTGCGTCTGGACGACGCTGGTGCCGTCGAAGCCGTTGCCCGCACCGGAACCGGAACCGATGGTCTCGTAATACTGGCTGCGGTCGTTGCCGAATGTGACGTTGTTCATCGTGCCCGAGCCCTCGGCCTGCACGCCGAGTGCCGCGTATAGCGCGCCGGTGATCGCCTGAGAAGTCTCGACATTGCCCGCGACGACGGCAGCAGGGGGTTCGGGAGCCAGCATGGAACCCGGCGGCACGATGATCTGCAGCGGCCGCAGACAGCCGTCATTGAGTGGGATGTCGGCGTCCACCAGAGTGCGGAAGACGTACAGGACCGCCGCATTGGCAACGGCATACGGGGCGTTGAAGTTACCGGCCAACTGCGCCGACGTGCCGGTGAAATCGATAATCGCGCGGCGGTTCTCACGGTCCACAGTGATCCGCACCCGAATGGTGGCCCCCAGATCGGTTTCGTAGGTGCATGCGCCGTTGTCGAGCGCTTCGATGACGCGGCGCACCGATTCTTCGGCGTTGTCCTGGACGTGGCGCATATACGCCTCGACGACGTCCAGCCCGAAGTGTTCGATCATCTTTCGGACTTCTTCGACGCCTTTGGCATTGGCGGCGATCTGCGCCCGCAGGTCGGCGAGGT
The DNA here is from genome assembly GCF_052545115.1 of Nocardia glycosmidis. Taxonomy (NCBI): domain Bacteria; kingdom Bacillati; phylum Actinomycetota; class Actinomycetes; order Mycobacteriales; family Nocardiaceae; genus Nocardia; species Nocardia glycosmidis. The sequence goes on from NZ_JBQWRH010000005.1 coordinate 49,545, forward strand.
TGGTGGCCGGGTTGCGCGAAGGATACGGCGCCTCGGTCAATAGGCGGTAGGTGTCTTCCTCCCGGAACTTGCCGTTCTCGACGAGCAGCCAGTTGTCGAAGACGACGCCTTCCTCCTCGATGCGGCGGCTGTTCGCGGGCATGGAACCCGGTGCGATGCCGCCGATTTCGGCGTGATGGCCACGGGAAGCGACGTAGAAGAGGATGCGCCTTCCCGCCGGGTCGAACACCGGCGTGATCACGGTGACGTCCGGCAGGTGGGTGCCGCCGTGATAGGGGTCGTTGACCGCGTAGGTGTCGCCGGGACGCATGGCTGCTGCCCGATCGGCGCCCCCGGGCCGCTCCGCTCGTCGCCTGATGACCTCCTTGACGCTGGTGCCCATGGAGCCGAGATGGACCGGAATGTGCGGGGCGTTGGCGACGAGATTGCCGTCGGGATCGAACAGTGCACACGAGAAATCCAGGCGTTCCTTGATATTGACCGATTGGGCGGTCGATTCCAGACGTGCTCCCATCTGCTCGGCGATCGACATGAACAGGTTGTTGAAGACCTCCAGCAGGACCGGGTCCGCCTCGGTACCCGCTTCCGGTCCCGCGACCACGGCCACCCGCTCCATGATCAGGTGCCCGATGTCGTTCACCGCCGCCTGCCAGCCATCATCGACGACGGTGGTGGCGTTGGCTTCGGTGATCACGGCGGGCCCTCGTACGGTCGCACTGGGCACCAACTCCTCGCGTCGATAGAGGAGCACATCGCGCCAGACGCCACCCGTGTGCAGGCGAATCGTTCCTGGTCCTGTTCCGTTCGCGGAAGATTGTGCGAGACCGGACAACTCGGGTGGTTCGGTGCGACCGGTCGCCTCGACGGAGAGGGCTTCGACGACGATCGGGCGGTCCAGGGTGAACGAATACGTGGCATGGTGGCGCTCTTCGAATTCCCTTGTCATCCTGCCCGGTTCGGTGAGCTGCACGGCCAGGGTCGTGTCGGTGCCGTCGTAGCGCAGCTGGGCTCGCCGTACCACGCGGATTCGCTGCTCCGGGATGCCCTCGGCCGCCAGCTCGGCACGGGCGGCGGCCTCGAGTGCATCGGCGGTATCTGTGACGCGCGGCATCGACCCAGGTCGCAGTGGAAGTTCCACGGACTGTTCGCGCATGGCGATCGTGTCGGCCAGCCCGATGCCGAGTGCCGACAGCACACCTGCCATGGGCGGGACCAGAACGGTGTGGATGCCGAGGGAATCGGCTACCGCGCAGGCGAGTTGACCTCCCGCGCCACCGAAGGTGGTCAGCGCGTATCGGGTGACATCGTGGCCTTTCTGCACCGAGATCCGCTTGACGGCGGCCGCTATGTTGGCGACGGCGATCTGCAGATAACCCTCGGCGACCTGCTCCGGGGTGCGATTGTCCCCGGTGCTCTCGGCTATTTCGGCGGCCAGCTCGGCGAACCGGGTACGAACCAGCTCATCATCGAGCGGCTCGTCTCCGTCCGCACCGAAAACGCGCGGGAAATGGGCGGATTGGATGCGGCCGAGCATCACGTTGGCGTCTGTCACGGTCAGCGGTCCGCCACCGCGATAACAGGCCGGTCCGGGTACGGCGCCCGCGGATTCGGGTCCGACGCGGTAGCGGCTGCCGTCGAAATGCAGGATTGAACCACCGCCCGCCGCGACGGTGTGGATATCCAGCATCGGGGCGCGCAGCCGCACGCCGGCGAGCTGCGTGGTGAACACCCGCTCGTACTCGCCCGCGAAATGCGAGACGTCCGTGGAGGTTCCGCCCATGTCGAAGCCGATAACACGGTCGAACCCGGCGAGCTGGGACATCCGGACCATGCCGACGATGCCGCCGGCCGGTCCGGACAGGATAGCGTCTTTACCCCGGAATTTTCCGGCTTCGGTGAGTCCGCCGTTGGACTGCATGAACATCAGCCGCACGCCCTCGAGCTGGTCGGCGACGTGTTGGACGTAGCGCCGCAGCACCGGTGACAGGTACGCGTCCACTACCGTGGTATCGCCTCGCGGCACCAGCTTCATCAGCGGGCTCACCTCGCTGGACAGCGAGATCTGCGGGAACCCGATGTCGCTTGCGACCCGGCCGACGGCCTGTTCGTGCTCGGGATAAAGGTGGCTGTGCATGCACACCACCGCTATGGACCGGATACCGCCCTCGTACGCCTGTTTCAGTTCGGCCGCGACCGCGCCCAGGTTCGGTGGCTGCAGCACCGTGCCGTCTGCCATAACCCGTTCGTCCACTTCGATCACTTGCTCGTGCAGAAGCTCCGGCAGCACGATCTCCCGGGCGAAGATCTGCGGGCGGTTCTGATAGGCGATCCGCAGGGCATCTCGGAAGCCGCGGGTAATGACCAGAGCGGTGCGCTCGCCCTTGCGTTCCAGCAGGGCATTGGTGGCGACTGTAGTACCCATTCGGACCGCATCGATCCGCGGCTGGTCGCCGGGTTCTGCACCGCCGGCGGCAGCAAGTATTTCCCGGACGCCCGCAACCGCGGAGTCGGCGTAACGTGCCGGGTTCTCCGACAGGAGCTTGTGTGTAACGAGCGTGCCGTCTGGGCGCCGAGCCACCACGTCGGTGAATGTGCCGCCTCGGTCGATCCAGAACTGCCAGCCTGTTCCAGCCGCGCCGGATATCGTCGCGCCCGTCTCGGTCACCAGAGTCTCCCGTTTCGAGTGCATACACGCCGGTCGCTCACACCGCGCACCATACCAACGGTCGTTTCGGCCAGTTGACCAGCGCCATCGTGGTCCGCTGAGCGCGGTGACGTCGTTGTCAGCGGCGGGCGTCCAGCCGGGCGTGCATGAGATACACGTTGTAGCTGTCCCACGCGGAGAGCGTGAAGTACAGATCCTTGCTCGTCGACCACGGATGGATGAAACCGCCGTAGGACTTCGGGTAATCGGCGGTGGACACCAGCGGGACCGCGTCCGTCCACGCGCCCTGCGGGCTCGACGCGGTGCGCAGCACGATCGCGCCCCGCGCCGAATCCAGGTAGACCATCTGCCACAGCTCGGTCTCCCGGTCGTAGCGCACCGACACCTCACTGGCCATGCCGAGCACCAGCGGGGTGGCCTGGTTCTCGGCCGCGGGCGCCCAGCTGCCGCCCACCCAGTACTGGTAGGCGGATTTGTTGAGCACCTGCTGCTTCGGCACCCTGGCCAGCCCGATCATGCCGATGCGCCCGTTCGGCGTGCCGAACATGTAGACATAGTCGCCCTGCGGCACCATCGCCGCGACCTGGAATCTGCCGAGTCCGAAGAAGTTCTCCCACTTGGCATGCTGGTCTTTGCGCCAGGTGCGGCCGTGATCGTCGGAGTAGGCGATGCCGCCGTAGTTGGTCCACCACAGGCCCGGAATGCGGCTCCACCGATTCACCGACATGTAACTCAGGTACTGCCGGTTCCCGATGGCGAATCCAGAGGTCGGGATGGTGGTGGTCTCCCAATTCTTGACCTTGCGACTGCCCAGGATCTCAGCGGCGTGGCAGCGGCTGTCCTGCGCGAAGGTATCCAAGGTCAGGCCATCGGAGAGGTCGCGATCGGTGCTGAATCCGATGACGTTGCTGCGCCAGTCCTGGTCGTCGTTGCCCGCGCCACCGCCGCCCCAGCCCTTGCCGAAGGTGTCGCCGAAAACCACGGCGACCTCACCTGGCGTCGTCTCCCACATCAGTCCGAGGTCGGTGCCGTCGACCTGCCAGCGCATATCGGTGCGGTTCTGCGAACCATGCCCGGTCACCTGACCGACCAGCTGGACCGACTCGACGTCGGGTGCGACTACCGGCGCGGCGAGCGGGCCCGGTTCGACCGGATGCACCACGTTCGGCGGGGCGGGCTGCGGCGGTTCACCGGGACCGCCGGGCACCGGAATCGGAATCGGTTCGGTCTCCGGCTTGAACTCGATGCGCGGCAGTTTCACCGGGTCGCCCGAGCCTGAGCCGCTGCCCGAGCCTGAGCCTGAAGCGCTGCCCGAGCCCGAAGCGGACCCGGAGTTGGAGCCGGGACCGCTGCCGGTCTCGGGATCGGACCCGTTGCCGGAATTCGGACTCGGATCGGCATCCGGCTCCGGTGGTTTCGGGTTGTCTCTGATGTCCGGGCACGGGTTGTCGCATGGATTCGCCGGCAGCGGGTCGGGGACGATCCGCGTATTGTCCTGCGGCGGGTCGGGTACCGGAACCGGTGTGATCTCCGGAATCGGCACCGGAATGTCGATTTGTGGCGGCAGCGGCGGAGGCGGCGGCTGCCTGGGATCGGGCTCGCGGTCGAGCGGATCGAACCCGACTTCACCGCAGCTGTTCACCGGCGGCGGCGCCCACGGGAACGGCGCGGCCTGCGCGGCGGGCATCGGCAGGATGAGCACCGCGGCGAGTAGTGCGCCGAACAATGCCGGTGCACAACGGGATTCGATTCCGGATTCGCGCATCATGTCGGCTCGGCGGTGGACTATCCGACGGTCGGGCCGGCGGCAGCGGACCGGGTCTTCCACGCGCCCATCGGTTTTTGCACCGCACTGGGCCTTTTCACTGGAAAACCCATGTCGTGTTGCCTCCTATCGGTCGGCCGGCGACGGCTCAACATACCGGAATTTGCCCCACGAACGTGGGAGGGGAATCGGAAAACGCCGGGATAGTGGAACCGGCGCCGCCCTACGCGCGTCCAGGAGTATATGAGTGACATCGAGTACGTCTTCGGCACGGGCGACGGGCTGGTACATGTCTGGACCAGTCAGGCGGATCTGGAACTCGGTGATACGGGCGGGGCCGATGCGGTACGGCTGGACTTCGACGGAGACGGCAGCGCCGACGACGCGTTATGGGACTCGTCCGGCTCGGGGATCGCCGATATCGCGGCGCTGGATCTCGATGATGACGGTGTGCTCGACCACTTCTTCACCGACCCCACCGGCCTCGGTAGCTGGAATCACCAGATCACCGGTCTGCCCGCCGACACAACGAGCGAGCCGCTGGGCTGGATCGTGCGTACGGAGCATGAGGTGCCCGATCGCCTCATCGGCGGTGCGCAGCCGCCGGAGGTGTCGTCGGCGTTCCCGGACTCCGATGATCCCGCCGCACTGCTCGATCGTGCGCAGGTCGAGGCACTGCCCGAGCACCTGGTGCACTGGGGAGTCGCAACGGACGTAATCTCGGCGGCGATCCGTTCATCGCGCGAGCGTGCCGCGTCGGGTGTTCAGTGCGATGGCCGCGATGCCGGCACCGTAGATGGCGGCGCCGGCGAGAACCACTGCCAGCGACCGACCGTTGTCCGGAATCACCAGTGCGGCAGCCGCGATCGCCAGCACGAACGCGACGTTGAAGACGGTGTCCTGTAACGCGAACACCTGACCTCGTCGCGCGTCGTCGATCTCTATCTGCATAGTCGCGTCACCGGTCAGCTTGATCGTCTGTCCGGCCAGCCCCAGCAGGAACGCGCCCGCCAGCAGGAGTTGGTGCGCCCGCTGCGACGTAATACCCGAGTCGGCGAACGCGATCGGCGTGACCAGCGTGACTTGTACCAGCATGGCGGTGATCAGACCGGCGACCACGGTGCGCGGGCGACCCAGCCTGGGGATGAGCAGCGGCGCCACGACCGCGGCCACCAGCATGCCCGCCGCGGTGGCGGCGATGGCAACGCCGAAACCGACCAGACCACCGCTGAGCCCGGAGCCGTCCAGCGGAGCCTGGCGCAGCACCAGCACCATGATGAGCGAATTCACCCCGAACACGATCCGGTGCGTCCCGATCCCCAGCATCGCGGTGGTGACGTGCACAGATTCCCACACCGCCGTGGCGCCGGTGCGCAGTCCGGTGGCGATCGCGTGCACGGTGTTCTCCCGCGCCACCGCGTCGGAGGCGGGGCCGAGTACGCCCCGACCGAAGCCGGCCGCCAATGCCGCCGCGATCACGGATCCGGCGCCGCTCAACGCGACCGCCACCGCCGAGCCGAAATCCCCTGCCCCGATCAGCGCGATCACGCCGACCGCGGTGGCCGCGCCCAGCCCCGCGCAGCCGGAAGCCACCGTGGCGAACACCGAGTTCATCGTCACCAGCCACGCTTGGGTGAGCACCCGCGGCAGCGCCGCCGACACACCCGCGAGCACGAAACGGCTGACCCCGACCACCGCCAATGCCAGCAGCAGCAGCGGCGTCTCGCCGATCCCGGCGAGCAGTCCCGCGCTCAGCATGGCGATCAAGATCCCGCGCAGGACATTGGCCGCCAGCAGCACGGTGCGCCGGTCCCAGCGATCCAGCAGCGCGCCCGCATATGGCCCGACCAGCGAATACGGCAGCAGCAGCACGGCGAAGCCCGCCGCGATCGCCAGTGGATCGGTCTCCCGTTCAGGATTGAACAGAATCGCGCCCGACAACGCCGCCTGGAACATGCCGTCGCCGAATTGCCCGGCGAACCGCACCAGGGCCAGACGCGACACACCCGGGCTTTCCCGCAGTGCCGCGCGCAGCCCAACCGGTCGTGGCTGCGCGGGGGTGTGGCCTTCGGCGTGACCTGTCGACACGTCCGCGAGGGTACTGCTTCTGCGGCAGCGCCACCCGTTGAGCCGCGGTGCGCGAATCAGACCCGATCCACCAGTGTGCTGACCGCTTTGCGGGTATCCGGCGCCATCGGCAGTTCGTCGAGTCCGCGTGCGTCTATCCAGGCGAACGCGTCATGCTCGCCCGGCGCCAGCGCGACATCACCGGGTTGCGCCTCCACCACGAAGCTGTATTTACGCACTTTCGACTTGGTTCGGGTGGCGTAATCGAATCCACCCACGAATTCGGTGATGACGCGTACGTGCAACCCCGTTTCCTCCAGCAATTCCCGGGCCACGCACTCGGCAAATGTCTCCCCTGATTCGACGCCGCCGCCGGGCAGTTCGTATAATCCGCCGCGATAGTCGCCGGCTGTCCGCCGGACCAGCAGAAGTTTGCCCGCGCGGAACACTGCGATACCGATCACGAAATGCGCGATGCCGTCCCGCTGTGCTTCACTGCGGAGCCGCTGTTCGATCCGGGCCAGCTCATCGGAACCCAGCACGTCGTTACCTCCGGTCGGCATTGTGGCGCTCTGCGATAGGTACCGGCGTCGATATCCGACGCGGCGGCTCGACATTTCGACGTACCGGTTGGTTCTGCTCGCCTCCCGTTCACCTTCCGGTCGCTCGCGTAAAATGCCGAGTGCAGCTCAATTTACTAGGAATGCGGAGTACCGCAGCGGAAGTGCCCCTACCCTGAAATGGCGATCGGTGCACGGTCCCGAGAGGAGGACCATGATGTCCACACTCACGACACCACACATCGACGTCCACCGTGGTGGCGACCGTATGAAGACGCGGGTCTCCTGGTTGGATTCGAAGCACTCGTTCTCCTTCGGGGAGCACTACGACCCCGACAACACCCACCACGGCCTGCTGCTGGTCAACAACGAGGACATCGTCTCCCCCGGGCAGGGTTTCGATACCCACCCGCACCGGGACATGGAGATCGTCACCTGGGTGCTCGGCGGCAGCCTGGTGCACCAGGATTCCCTGGGCCACAGCGGCGTCATCTATCCCGGGCTCGCGCAGCGGATGAGCGCCGGCACCGGCATTCTGCACTCGGAGAAGAACGACTCGTGGCGGCTGGACGGCCGCACCCCGGAGCACGACCAGGCCGTGCATTTCGTGCAGATGTGGGTGGTGCCGGACGAGGCGGCCCTGAATCCGGGCTACGAACAGCTGGAGATCGATGCCGAGCTGGCCGGCGGCGGGCTGGTGACGGTCGCGTCGGGCCTGCCCCGATACCGCGACCGAACTGCCATCGCCATCAACAGTAGCCATTCGGCGCTGCACGTTGCACGCATGATCAGCGCGGAGCCGGGTGCGCGACAGGTGATCGAACTGCCCGACGCGCCATACCTGCACTTGTTCGTCGCGCGTGGCGAGGTGGACATGGAAGGGGTCGGCCCGCTCTACGCGGGTGACGCGGTGCGTTTGACCAGGAGCGGAGGCCAGCGCGTGACCGCACGCCAGCCGTCGGAAATTCTGGTGTGGGAGATGCATGCGCGCTTGGGCGCCCAGTAGCCGGTTGCGGCCATCGCATTAACATCCGTCCGTAGGTAGCGCGATCAGTAAGCGATCGCGGCGCGCCCACCGGACCCACCTCGTGGCGGACCGAGCATCGCGAGGCACCGACGGAGAGGAAGTCCATGTCGCAGTATCCGCCCCCCGGCCAGTATCCGCCCCCCGGCCAGTATCCGCCGCCGGGTCAATACCCGCCGCCTCCCGGGCAGTACCCCGGCCAGTCCGCCTACTGGCAGGAGTCACCGAAGGGCAAGGGCTTGGCGATCACCGCCCTGGTGCTCGGCATCGTCGGCTTGCTGAGCTTCTGGACGATCGTCGGTGGCTATCTGTTCGGTATCTTCGCCGTCATCTTCGGCGTGATCGCGCTGGTCAAAGCCCGCGCAGGCACCGCGGGCGGCACCGGCATGGCGATTACCGGTCTGGTGCTCGGTGTCCTGAGTCTCATCGGCGCGGTCCTGCTCACCATCGTCGGATACAACTTCTTCGTCGACTCCGGTGGCAAAGACTTCGTCGACTGTCTGAACAAGGCGGGCAACGATCAGTCCAAGGTCGAGCAGTGCGAACGCGAATGGAATCAGAAGCTGCAGGACAAGCTCAGTGTCACGCTTACTCCACCGGCGCCACCGACGCCACGGTAGCCGCGCCGCAGGCCCTGGTCGCGGCGATCACTTCGGTGAACTCGCGGCGGAAGTCGCCATCCGGCACCGCGACCCAGATCCGGTAGCCGCCGTGCTCGTCGGTGGGTGAAGGCAGCACGATGTGGCTGCCCGGCAAGGCGATCGAAGCACAGTATCGGAACAGGGCGGCGAACAACTCGGTGTCCAGATACGAATTGTCGGTCGGGCCGGTCAGGAAGGTCCAGCGGTCCGAGCGCGGATGCGCGATGATCGGCCCTGGCCGGGCCTCGGCTCCGGCGATCAAACGCTCCCGCACCCGGCGGCCGAACGCGGAGGGCATCACGACGGCACCCACCGAGCCGACTTCCAGCATGATGCGTCCCAACGCCCCGTCGACTCTGGCGTACAGCCCATTGTCCAGGCGGTAGCTACGGCAGCGAGCGAATGCGTCCTGGATCGCCGGCGGATCCGTTGGCGTGAGACGGCTGCCGGACTCGATGCGGGATCTACTCATGACGAACAACCTCGCCTCGGTGCGGGTGGATCGTGTACTGGAAAAGTCAACCGCTTGCATCGACCCTAGCTCCGGGCAAGTTGGTTGACAATAGTCACTTGGGCGAGTGTCCGGCTCGGAGCAGCCCGCGCGGCGACAAAGGGCGAGCGCACCGCCGGTCGAGCGCCCACGGCGGTGCGCCGCCGTGGGCGTAGCATCAGCCGGCATGGCACCTGTCTCGCCAACCGTTGCCCGCTGGGAGCTGGTGCTTCGCTTGCGCGAACTGCGCGAACAGCGCGGTTTCGATTCGGCGGGTTTCGCCAAGCGGGTCGGGTTCACTCCGGCCAACTGGTCGCATGTGGAGAAGGGCAGGCGCGTGCTCACCACCACTACCATCGGCCCGGTGCTCGAGCTGCTGGAGGTGGAACTCGAGGAACGCGCCGAACTCCTCGCCCTGTTAGAGGCCAGCAAGCAGCGCGGATGGTGGGCGAAGTCGTCGGCGCTGATCGGATCAGAGTTGCAGCGCCTGTACGGCATGGAATATGGCGCGCAGAGCATCCGCAGCTACGACAGCCTCCTCGTGCCGGGGCTGCTGCAGACCGAGGACTACGCCCGCGCGTTGATCAGCGCCGACGTGATGATCCGGCCGGTACAGGTCGAGCAGTTGGTGGCGATTCGAATGCGGCGCCAAGAGCGGCTGCGCGGCGACGACCCGGTCGAGCTGACCGCGGTGTTCGGTGAGGGCACGCTGCTGCAGCAGACCGGCGGGGCGGAGGTGCTGCGGGGGCAGTTGAATTACCTGGCCGGGCTGATCGACGAACTCGACACCGTCGAAGTGCGGGTGATTCCGTTCGCCGCCACGGCGGGCGCGGTACTCGGCGGGTCCAGCTTCCATCTCATCGACTTCGCCGGCGAGCAACTGCCCACCTTCGGCTGGGCGGAGAGCGCGGTATTCGGCGGCGCCGTAGAAGACCCGGATCTGGTCCGGGACCTGAGCTTCGCCTACCTGCGCGCCGTGGAGCAATCGCTCTCACGTACCGAGTCATTGGCCCTGATCAGGCACTATTCCCGCGTGTAAAATCCTGCCCATGGCCACCACCGCACAGCCGGCGAGCACCGGTTGGTTCACATCGACCAGATCGAACAACGGCAACCAATGCGTCGAGATTCGGTTCGATGGTGATGCGGTACTCATCCGTGACAGCAAATATCGCCGCAACCCGGCCAACCGCTCCGTCGACGAGCCCATCATCACCGTTACCGCCACCGAATGGACCGCGTTCCTCGATGTCCTGCGCACCCGCGGGCGATCGAATAGCGAACTGAGCGCGCACACCGCCGCGAACGGTCACACCACACTGCGCCACGGCGAAACCACCCTCACCTACACCCCTGAGGAGTGGCGCGCCTTCCTGCTCGGCGCCCACGACGGCGAATTCGACCGCATCGTCGCGTTCGCCTGATTCCCCCGCGCGGTAACTCCCGGCCTGGCGTGGCCGGGAGTTACTCTCGCGCGTATCGGCATACTGGAGACTGTGACTTCCGAGCTGACCCGCCCTTCCGGTATCGATCTGTCCCACCTCGACCAGGGCGTGCGGGCGCAGGACGACCTGTTCGCGCATGTCAACGGCAAATGGCTGGCCGACTACCAGATACCGGCCGACCGCGCGGTGGACGGCGCTTTCCGCGCGCTGTACGACCAGGCCGAACTGGACGTCCAGGCCATCATCCAGAATGCCGCGGCGGCCGGCGCCGAGCCGGGCAGCGACGCACGCAAGATCGGCGACCTGTACTCCAGCTTCATGGACACTGCCGCCACGGCCGCCGCGGGGCTCGCGCCGATCGCCGTAGAACTCGCTGCGATCGCCGACGTGCGCGACAAGGAGGCTTTCGCGACGCTGCTCGGCCGATTGCAGCGCACCGGCGTCGGCGGCGCCGTCGCGATCTTCATCGACACCGACGACAAGAACTCCAGCCGCTACCTCGTGCATGCCACCCAGTCCGGGATCGGGCTGCCCGACGAGTCCTACTACCGGCAGGACGAGTTCGCCGAGATCCGCGCGAAGTACATCGCGCACATCAACCGCATATTTGCCCTGGCCGCCGCCGACCCCCAGGTGGCGGATCTGCTGCCCGCGGAGCTGGACGCGGTCGGACAGCGCGTCTTCACCCTGGAGCAGAAGCTGGCAGCCGGGCACTGGGACGTGGTTCGCCGCCGGGACGCCGAACTCAGGTACAACCTGACCACCTTCGCCGCGCTGGCCGCGGACAACCCCGAATTCGACTGGACCGCATGGACTTGCGCGCTGGCCGAGGGGGTCGAGCGGAACGGACCCGACCTGTTCGCCGAGTTGGTCGTCTACCAGCCGGATTACCTGCGAACGTTCGCGCAGGTCTGGGCCGCCGAGCCGCTCGCGGACTGGCAGGCGTGGGCGGCGTGGCGAGTGCTGCGGGCGCGCGCCCCGTATCTGACCGATGCGCTGGTCGAGGAGAACTTCGATTTCTACGGCCGCACGCTTACCGGCGCCCACGAGAACCGGGAACGCTGGAAGCGTGGCGTCTCGCTGGTCCAAGACCTCCTCGGCGAGGCGGTCGGCAAACTGTATGTGGCCGAACACTTCCCGCCGCAGGCCAAGGCGCGGATGGTGAAACTGGTGGAGAACCTGCAGGAGGCGTACCGGCATAACATCGCCGAACTCGACTGGATGGGGCCGGACACCAGGTCCGCGGCGCTGGCGAAGTTGGCGAAGTTCACGCCGAAGATCGGTTACCCGGACAAGTGGCGGGACTACTCGGCGGTGGCCATAGATCCGGGCGACCTGGTCGGCAACTACCGCAACGGCTACGCCGCCGAACATGATCGGGATCTGAACAAGCTCGGTGGCCCGGTCGATCGGGACGAGTGGTTCATGACCCCGCAGACGGTCAACGCCTACTACAACCCGGGCATGAACGAGATCGTCTTTCCGGCCGCGATTCTGCAGCCACCGTTCTTCGATATGAACGCCGACGACGCGGCCAACTACGGCGGCATCGGTGCCGTGATCGGCCACGAGATCGGGCACGGCTTCGATGATCAAGGCGCGAAGTACGACGGTGACGGCAACATGGTCGACTGGTGGACCGACGCGGATCGCACCGAATTCGGCAAGCGGACAAAGGCATTGATCGCCCAGTACAGTGTGCTCTCGCCCGCGGATCTGCCGGATGAGCACACCGTCAACGGCGAGTTCACCATCGGCGAGAACATCGGTGACCTCGGCGGCCTGTCGATCGCGCTGGCGGCGTACAAGATCTCGCTGAACGGAGCCGACGCGCCGGAGATCGATGGACTCACCGGTCTGCAGCGGGTGTTCTACGGCTGGGCGCAGGTGTGGCGCACCAAGGTCCGGTCAGCAGAGGCCATCCGCCGCCTGGCTGTCGACCCGCACTCCCCGCCCGAGTTCCGCTGCAACGCGGTCGTGCGCAATATCGACAGCTTCCACGAAGCGTTCGACGTCAATCCTGGCGACGCGCTCTACCTGGATCCCGCTGACCGGGTAAAGATCTGGTGATCCTGGGTCTGAGGCAGCCCAAGGCGGCTGCCTCAGACCGACAGATGTTGCGCGGTGACACCACCGAGGCTCCGCTTCGGAGAGGGAAGCTTCGGTTCGTACGGCCTAAAGACCCGGAGAGGCGGGGCAGCGGGGCGGCTAGTTCCAGTCGCCCAGGCCGTCGCTGGTGCTGAGGGTGCCGCCCTGGGTGTTCTGCACGATCACCGGGTCGCCGCGGCGCGCGTTCTCGAAGAACCATTTGGCGTTCTCGGTGCTGACATTCAGGCAGCCGTGGCTGGCGTTGGAGACGCCCTGCTGGGCGACCGACCACGGGGCCGCGTGCACGAAGATGCCGCTGTTGGAGATGCGGGTCGCGTACTCGACCTCGAGCTTGTAGCCCTCGGGGTCGGTGGTCGGCACGCCGTAGGTGGACGAGTCCATGATCATCTTGCGCTGCTGTTCGCCGACGATGTAGGTGCCGTTCGGGGTCTCGTGCTTGGGCTTGCCCATCGAGGTCGGCATTTCCTTCACCACCTCGCCGTTGCGGGTGATGGTGATGGTGTGGGTGTCGTCATCGGCGGTGGTGACGAACGCGTCGCCGATCCGGAACGAGCTGGTGGTGCCGCCCGCCTGGACCTGCACGTCGGTGTTGTCCGGCCAGAACTCCTCCGGACGCCAGCGCACCTGCTTGTCACCCCGCCAGTAGAAATGGCCGGGCGCCGGCTTCGACGACGTGATCTTGATGGCCTGCTCGGCGGTGGCGTGATCGGTCACCGGTTCCTTGAAGGTGATGATGATCGGCTGCGCGACACCGACGACCTCGCCATCGGCGATGTTGATCGACGGTGGGGCGAAGTTCGCCGGCGATCCCGGATCGGTGGCCGCGGTGGCCGAGCCCGTGTCGACACCCGCAATCGGTTCGGCCTGCGCGGGCGCGACGAGCATGACCCCGGCCGCCGCGATCGCGGCGGACAGCAGGACGCCCTCGCGCAACCGGCGGGTCAGCCGAGCTCCCTTGCGGTGAGCAGGCAACGATCCGGTGTGCAAAGCGGCATGCATAGGTTTCTCGTCCATTCCATCTCTTGCTCGCGCGCGTAGCGAGATCTTTCATTCGGCGCGGAGCCAGCAGAGCGCCCCACAGATATGACAGCCCGACCCGTGGTCATTCCTACCGTCCCGGCGCGGGTCTTAGCCACCTGCGTTTCAGAGTTATGCCATTGTAGAAATGAATGTGCTGTGCATCACAAGCGATTGCGATGGGGTATCAGTCTGATGATGACCCGGTCACGACGGATCTCGAGGTCTCGGCCGGTGTCCGATGCGCGAAGGGATGGAGGTTCGGCGCAAAACGTCTCAGTGAGAAACGTCACTCAGCACGTCGAACGAAATCGTGCGACGTGGACCGGTCGCGATGTTGTGTGGCACCGAGACCGGCATGCGTCCGTGCGCATGGGGTGGTGCGAGTCGCAGGTGCTTGCGCCCCAGGATGGTCGCCAGCGCGATCCGCAATTCGTAGTCCGCGAGTGCGGCCCCGACGCAACGTCGGTGGCCACCGCCGAACGGAGCGTACTCGAACGGCCGGTAGTGGCGCTCGATGAAGCGGCCCGGATCGAAGCGCTCGGGGTCGGTCCACACATCCGGGTCGGAGTGCAGCAATGGCAGCGCGATCCCCATGGTGTCGCCGGCGGCGAGCGCGACGCCGCGCAGCGTGTACGGCTCGGTGAGCCGCCGCAGGACGATCGGGACCGGTGGGTGCAGACGTAGCGTCTCCTGGCACACAGCGTCCAGGTAGGGCAGTCCGGCCAACTCGAGCGCGGTCGCGTCGGAACCGGCGTCCCGCAGCTGCGCCCGCAGCCGGGCCAGCGCCTCCGGTGCGCGATGCAGCCGAAACAACGCCCACACCAGCGCGGTCGCGGTGGTTTCGTGGCCGGCCACCAGCAGCGTCCGCAGTTGCTCGCACAGCCTGTCGTCGGCGCTCGCGGCAGGTTCGTCGGCATCCGCCGACAGCAGGTCGGCATCCGCGGACAGCAGCATGCCCAGGATGTCGGTCGGTGGTGTGCCGTCGCTATGGCGCCGACGCGCGATCTCGGCGCGGATCAGCATGTCCAGCCGCGTGCGGGCGGCGTGAAACCGGTCCCAAGGACCATGCCCGAGCACACCGCGCCGCAGTGCGGGCACCAGCATCAGCGACCCGGAGAACGCGGTGAGGAAGTCTGTGACGGCGGCAGTGCACTCCGCCCGGCGCTGCGGGTCGTCCACCCCGAACACCACTGTCGAGATCACCCGCAGTGTCAGCGCCCGTGCGGCTGCTCGTGCGTCGACGCGCGCGCCCACGACCCAAGCCTGGCCGCTCTCCCCGGACATCTCCCGCACGACAGAGTCGCGGATGAGTTCGCCGTACTCGCGAATCCGCACGCTATGGAATGCGGGGGCGAGCACCGCGCGATCGCGCCGGTGGCGTTCGCCCGAAGCCAGGATCAGCGATGCCGCGCCGACCATCGGTTCGATCGGATTCGGACGTGGTGGCTGGGTGAACTCGACCGGTGCGCGAAATATCTCGCGGGCGCCGACCGCCGTCCCGGTGAACAACGCCGCACCGAATCCGGGGAAACGAACGTAGAAGGGGTCACCCTCGCGGGCCCTGCGCCATCGGAAGTATCGGTCGAAATCGATTCCCGCGGCCAGCGCGTGCAGCACGGTCAGCCGGGGGACGTGTGGCCCGGCGTGATCCGCGCTCGCGCGGGTCGAAGGCATACGCACGTACATACTCAGAAATACGAGTTCGCCATCGGACGGGTTCGACTCGCTCGATCGTCCTGGTGAGCTGCCTGACGGCTCGCTACGGCGCGGCCTGCTTGTACTTGCGGACCGTACCCTGCGCTGTCGCCGCCAGCCGGGCGAGTCTGGCGTCGCCGAGCGCGGTCACCATGCTGCCGAGACCGTTGGTGACGAACGCGATCGACATGCGGAGATCCGGATCGGCGTACGCACCCGAACCGCCCATGCCGTAGTGACCGAACGCGTTTCGTGGTTGCTGCTTGGCCATCACAACTGGGCGGTGATAGCCGAGCGTGAAGCGGATCGGCACGCCGAGGACATAGTCGCGGCTCACGGTTGGCTGCACCTCGCTGATCATCTCGATCGTCTCCGGAGCCAGCAACCGCACCACGTGCTCCGCGGGGGATGTGCCGACGCCGTGCACGCCCCACGCCGACTGGTCGGGGAAGACCAGGCCGCGGTTGGCCAGCGCGCCGTACATCCGCGCCAGCGCCCGTGCGGAGAAGACACCGTTCCACCCCGGCATCACCGCGTCGTGCACCCGCGGGTCCCGGACCAGTTCATCGAAGCTCTCCGGCATACCCGCCTCGGCGAGCCCGCGCACGGGCCGCACCCAGGACAGCACCGAGGAAGCGGTGTTCCAGCGGATCCCCGGCGGGCTGAGGGGCCGGAAGATCTTGGCGATTCGATATCGTTCGGATTCGGGCACCTGGAACCAATACTCGTCGAACCCGAGCGGCTCGGCGATTTCGCTGCGCACCACGTCGGTGAACGGCGCGCCGGTCACCCGTTGCACGATCTCGGCGACCAGCCAGCCGAAGGTGATCGCATGGTAACCGGAGGTGCGGATGCGGCGCGGATCCGGCGGGCTGTCGGCCAGCGCGCGGACCACGGCGTCGTAGTTCAGAATGCCCTCGCGTCCCGGGACCAAGCCGCGGACCCGATGCAGACCCGCTCGATGTGAGAGCACGTCGCGCACGGTGATGTCGTCCTTGCCGTGCGCGGCGAATTCCGGCCAGTACTCGGCGACCGGCGTGTCGTAGCCGATCAGACCGCGTTCGGCGAGCCGATGCAGCACTGTCGAGGCCACGCCCTTGCCGGTGGAGAAGGTCAGTGCGACGGTCTCGCTGTTCCAGCGGCGCTCCTTGTCCGCCCAGCCCGCCCAGATATCGACCACCGGCCTGCCGTCCAGGTAGACCGCCAGTGCGCCACCACCGCGCGCGGGCTGGGCGAACATGCCGAAGAACTGATCGGCCAGCCGGATGAATCGCGGGTCGACCAGCATCTCGCGCGGTGGCGCCGGTTTCTTGCCCGTCGTATCGGCGGGCTCGAATTCGTCCGCCGCCATTGCGGAAACCATGGGGTCACCTCCTGACCACCCGTTAGTCGCGCCGGTCAACCAGGGTAACTCGCGCAGTCGGTCGGCCGGCGGTCAAAAGCCGTGGTCGGGCACATTTCGCCGGAATATCGCGTTTTCCGTGACCACCACGGCGAATCACCACCGTCTGCTCGTCGGGCGTCGTCCGGCGCGCGGTCCATCGAGCGAGACCGGAGTCGCCCCGGCACTTTGCTGCCTGTCGCGCTTGTCCCGACTCCGTCGCCACCCTCGGGGGCTTCGCCGGCGGCACGACAGGCTGGTCATTGCGTCCACGAGGGTGATATCGGCTCCGGGGTACCGATTCGCAACGTGTCTCGGCAGCGGGAAGCCACTGGCGTACCGCATCAGGAGGCGTCGATCGGGGCGTTCGAGCAGATGATCGAGCTGATCGGCCCACGGATAACTGCTCTCGCAACGGAATTCGCCGCGCTACCCGGAGCGGCCGAGAGCGCCCGTTTCCGTCCCTGGCTCGACGCGCGCTCGGTCGATGGTGTATTCATGGCGTGGTATTTCAAGCACAGCCATGGCAAACTTCGGATTCTTACGGGGGTGTGAGTTCGGAGCGCTACAGCTCGGGAGGACTGTACGTGTCTCGTCAACCGACCTGGGGTCGTCTCGTCTTCGCCGGACTCGCGATCGCGGCGGGTCTGTCGCTGATCGGGTGTAGCTCCACGATCCGTGGTACCGCGCAGCCGGCTGTGGAGAACGGGACCATCAACGCGGTCTCGGTGACCAATACGCCGAAACCGTCCCCGAGCAAGCCTGCTCCGAGCAGCGGCAAGCCGTCGCCGACCAAGTCGGCCGGCAACACCGACTTCCAGGCCGAGGTCGGTGACTGTGTGACACTCGGCGGCACCACCACCAACGCCACCATCGACAAGGCGTCGTGCGGTAGCCGCGCATCGAACTACAAGGTGATCGAGAAGAAGTCGAAGAGCTCGCAGTGCGTCAGCGACGCCGACAACTACTACGCCGAGACCCTCAACGGTATCGAGCAGGGCGCCCTGTGCCTGGACATCGACTGGGTGGTCGGCGGCTGCATGGATGTCGGCGGCGATGAGCCCAAGCGTATCGACTGCACCGGTGCGAACCCGGCCAAAGGCGTGAAGGTGGTCAAAATCCAGCAGAGCGCCGACGACGTGAGCGTCTGTGGCAGCGGCACCGGATACGTCTACGACAAACGCCGCTTCGTCGTGTGCGTCCAATCGCTCTGACGGCCCATTCTGCTTCGGCATCGCTCATCCGGGTTCTGGCGCTAGGTTGGTTCGGTGAGCACCACCGAGCTTCCTCGCCTGGGGTCGGGCACCGGGCGCTGGATCCTGCTGGCCACGATCCTCGGATCATCGGTAGCGTCGCTGGACACCACCGTCGTCAACATCGCGCTACCGCGAATCGGGGAGTCGCTGGATACCGACGTCGCGGGGCTGCAGTGGACGCTGAACGGCTACACGCTGACCCTGGCCTCGTTCATCCTGCTCGGCGGTTCGCTGGGCGATAAGCTCGGCAGGCGCAAGGTCTTCGTATGCGGGACCGTCGCATTCGCGATCTCCTCCGTGCTGTGCGGCGCCGCGATGAACATCGAAATGCTGGTCGCGGCCCGGATCTTGCAGGGTGTCGCGGGCGCGATGCTCATGCCGGGCAGCCTCGCCTTGATCTCCTCCTCGA
Source organism: Nocardia glycosmidis (assembly GCF_052545115.1). NCBI lineage: Bacteria > Bacillati > Actinomycetota > Actinomycetes > Mycobacteriales > Nocardiaceae > Nocardia > Nocardia glycosmidis. Next base: position 68,072 of record NZ_JBQWRH010000005.1, read on the forward strand.
TCGATGAACGCGACCAGGGCGCGGCAATCGGACTCTGGTCGGGCTTCGGTGGCGTGGCGGGCGCGCTCGGACCTTTCCTCGGCGGCTGGCTGATCGAGGTGGCGGGCTGGCGGTCCATCTTCTTTCTCAATGTTCCGTTGACCCTGGCCGTGGTGCTCGTCGCGCTGCGACATGTGCCGGAGAGCCGCGACCCGAACGCGGCGACGCGACTCGACCTGCCGGGCGCGGTGGTGGTCGCGCTCGGCCTCGGCGCGCTGACTCTGGGACTGATCGACACCATTGCGCCGCTCATCGTCATCGGTGTCGTGCTGTTGGCCGTTTTCGTCGCGATCGAGCTGCGCAGCGATCATCCGCTGGTGCCGCCCGCGCTCTTTCGTTCCCGGGTGTTCACCGCGGCCAATCTGGTGACGCTCGCGGTCTATGCCGCCCTCGGCGGCGTGTTCTTCCTGTTGGTGCTGCAGTTGCAGCTGGTGGCGGGCTATTCGCCGCTGATGGCCGGTGTCGCGACCGTCCCGGTCACCCTGATCATGCTGACTCTGTCGGCTCCGGCCGGGCGTTGGGCGCAGATGCACGGACCGCGCATCCCGATGACCCTGGGGCCGCTGCTGGCGGCGGCGGGCTTGGTGCTCTTGCTGCGCATCGGTCCCGACACCACCTACCTGGTCGACGTGCTACCGGGCGTACTCGTCTTCGGGCTGGGGCTCTCGGTGCTGGTCGCCCCGCTGACCGGCGCGGTGCTCGGTGCGGTGCCCAGCAGTGAGGCGGGCATCGCCTCCGGGGTGAACAACGCCGTCGCGCGCACAGCGCAACTGCTCGCGGTGGCGGCGCTGCCCGGACTCGCGGGCATCTCGGGTGCGTTGGGCGACCCGAAGGCGTTCGATGACGGCTTCACCACCGCGATGTGGCTGTGCGTCGGCTTGCTCGTGACCGGCTCGGTGCTCGCCGCCGTTCTCCTGCGTCCCGAGCGGCACGTGCCGGTCCTGGACAATGTCGATTGCCTACCGCAGTGTGCTGCGGTCTCCGGTCCCGCGTTGGCGCCGGACCTGGACGAGAAATGAAACGGCCCGAACGGATCGCTCCGTTCGGGCCGCTCGGTCGGTGGCTGATCAGGTCGGTGGCCGATCAGGTCGGGGTTCGATCAGATCGGCAGGAAACCCGCACCGACACCGCCGCGCGTGTTGAGGTCACCCATGATCGCGCTCAGGTTGGTGCCGACCTCTGGTCCGAAGCAAGCGACGGCCAGGTAGGCGTTCACCATACCGACCAGTGTCGTGCCGACGACGACCGGCGCGCCGGAGTCGCCTTCGACCACGCACATCTGACTCCAGGTCTCGACATTGGTCCGGAAGACGTCGCCCCAGGCGATACCGCAGGTGTTGCCGGTGGTCCGGCCTTCCTTGCAGACGATTTGCGGGAAGTTGGCAGGTCCACCGATCCCGGTGATCGTGACGTTACCGACTCGGTTCACCGGGGTGATCTTGCCCGGCTCGAACTGAATGACGGCGTAATCCAGGTCATGGTTGGAGTAGGCGAACCGGCCGATCACACCCGCGTCCCGGGCGGATTCGGCGTAGACCTGCGAGCCGGGATCGCCGCAGTGTCCAGCGGTCAATCCGACCAGACGGCCGGCGTTGTCGTGACCGACCGTGGTGACCGTGCACTCGAATTGGTTGTCGATGATGATCCCGGATCCACCGCCCACGATCGGCGGGCCCGGTTGGGCGTTTGCGGCCCCTGCGCCCGTGCCGAGCAGCGCCGCGCCAAGGGCGACGGCGAAGGCGGCGTTGGCCACCTTGGCGAGTTTGCTGAACATGTCCCTCCAGACGTCGGAAGCCCGCACGATATCAATCTGTCGCACCCATCGTGTCAGTAATCGGTCTTGGGCGCGTCACCCACTACGGGTTGTCCCCACCGCGAGGTGTTTCAACCTCATTTCGTACACAACGATCGAATCGTATCTTATTTGAACAATAGTGCTCGGCTATCGCAATAGTGAAAATCTCATGGGCGTTTGTTGCCGGGGGTGCGCCCAGAGGTAGATGTGTTCGTCGTCCGTTTCCAGCTGGGATTTTCGATGAATATTCTCCATATTAATTCCGCTTCGATCTGCTCAGGCCGGTATTTACGCAGGTGGGACTATCAATTGTCGCAGCGATCAGATCGGTGCTATCGGGCCGTACCCCAATGTTCATCGACTTCTGTTATTGCTTTCGGTCAACGGTGGGCAACATCTATGACAGCAATCACAAGTCCGCGCTGTGTTATGCACTACCCCGTAGTAGGGTGCGTCAAGCAAACGAGTCGTCGGGGCACCCAACCGGCGTCGAGGAGGGTTAGCCAGTGCAGTCGACCGAGAGTCCACCCCGAGGGTCACGGTTGCGTGACGCGGTCGATTGGACGGAGTCGTACTGGCGAGATCATCCGAAGCGCTCGCTGGAAACATTCGGCCGGCAGATCACCATGGGTTTCGCCGCGATAGCCGAACTGTTCATGGCAATTCTGCGTCGACGGTTCCCATTCGGGGAGTTCGTTCGGCAGTGCGCGTTCATGGCCAATGTCGCTGCGGCGCCGACGCTGCTGGTCGCCATCCCGGTCGGCGTGATCGTCTCCATTCAGGTCGGTTCGGTCGCCGGTCAGGTCGGCGCCACCTCGTTCCTCGGAGCCGCGAACGGCCTCGGCATCATCCAGCAGGGCGCCCCGCTGGTCACCTCGCTGATGATCGCCGGCGCGGTCGGCTCCGCGGTGTGCGCCGATCTCGGCTCCCGCACCATCCGGGAGGAGATCGACGCCATGAAGGTGATGGGCGTCGACCCGATGCGCAGGCTGGTCGCACCGCGGCTCGGCGCGGCGATGCTGGTCAGCGTATTGCTGTGCGGCTTCGTGGTCTTCGTCGGATTCTTGACCGGCTACATCTTCAATATCTTCGCGCAAAACGGCACGCCCGGTTCCTACGTCGGCACCTTCGCCTCGTTCGCGGTGACCACCGATCTGCTTGTCGCGCTGGTCAAATCGCTGATCTTCGGACTGCTGGCCGCGATCATCGCCTGCGATACCGGATTGAACACCCGGGGTGGTCCCGGGGGCGTCGCGAACTCGGTGAATTCCGCGGTGGTGAGCTCCGCCATCATGCTGTTCGGGGTGAACCTCATCATCACCCAGGTCTACAACGCACTATTCCCGTCGCAGGTGGTCTGAGCCGGTGTCCTCGAGCTATATACCTCCGCTGCTGCGACCCCTCCGGACGATCCGGAAATCCGCTCAGGCGCCAGTCGATATGCTCGCCCGGCTCGGCCATCAGGTGTTCTTCCTGCTGCGCTCGATCGGTTCCATTCCGTTGGCGCTCAAGCATTACCCCAAGGAAGTCTGGCGACTACTTTCCGACGTCACTTGGGGCAACGGCAATCTGGTCGTCGGTGGCGGCACCATCGGCGTCGTCGCGATCCTGAGCGCCTTCGGCGGCATGACCGTCGGCATCCAGGGCTACAACTCGCTGAACCTGCTCGGGTTGAGTCCGATCACCGGCGCCATCTCGGCGTTCGCGACCACTCGTGAGCTCGGACCGCTGCTCGCGACGTTGGCTTTCGCCGCCCAGGCGGGCTGTCGCTTCACCGCGCAGCTGGGAGCAATGCGGATCTCCGAGGAGATCGACGCGCTGGAGTCCATCGCCATTCGGCCGCTGCCCTATTTGATCAGCACCAGGATGTTCGCGGCGATGGTGGCCATCATCCCGCTGTACTGCCTGGGGCTGGCCATGGCCTACATCTCCTGCTCGGTAACCGTGCAGCTGATCGGCGACACCGCCGCCGGCACCTACCAGCACTACTTCTATCAGTTCCTGATCCCGGTCGACGTGATCTATTCGCTGATCAAGGCGATCCTGTTCGTCGCGATCACCACGTTCATCCAGTGCTACCACGGCTTCTTCGCCTCCGGTGGTCCCGAAGGCGTCGGTGTGGCCGCGGGCCGCGCGATCAAGATGTGCATCATCGCGGTCGTCTTCGCGAACCTGTTCATGACGTTGGCTATCTGGGGTGTCAACCCCGGCATCCGGATCTCGGGGTAACCACCAGATGATCATCGATCCCAGTGGGCGCGGGCCCACGACGCGGCAGTTGCTCGTTGCGGGCCTGTGCGGTCTGCTCGTCTTCGCGCTGGTGCTGACCTTTTTGATGCTGCGCTACCAGGGTTACTTCAAGCAGAAGGTCAACGTCACCGCGAACCTGACCACCACCGGTGACGGCCTGCCCGAGCAGGCCGATGTGAAGTTCCGCGGCGTGCTCGTCGGCGCTGTGCAGAACGTCGACGTCGCCGCGAAAGGCGAGCTACAGCAGGTCCGGATCGAGATGAAGCCGGAATTCGCCGGCGACATCCCGGCCAACGTGACCGCTCGCGTGGTGCCAAGCAACCTGTTCGCGGTCACCACCGTCGAATTGGTCTTCAACGGGCCCGCCGATCAGTACCTGCACGAGGGCTCCGTCATCGAGGAGGACCGCAGCGAGGGCACCATCGCGCTGCAGGACACCCTCACCACCGTGCGCGACATCCTCGACAAGATCGACCCGGTGCAATTCGGCCGCGTGCTGGGCACCTTGTCGCAGGCACTGGACGGCAGCGGCCGGATGCCCGGCTCCACCGTGGAGCGGTTCGACCGCTGGCTGCGGTCCGTCGACGAGTCGATCCCCGACCTCGGGGTGCTGCTGAGCGACTTCTCCGCGTCGTTCCACGCGCTCAACCAGTCCGCGCCGGAGCTGGTCGACGTGCTGGGCAGCTCGGTGCAGACCGCGCGCACCATCGCCGACCGGCGCGGTGAGCTGGTCGCGCTGATCACGGGTGCCGGCGCGACGGTGGACACGGTGAACGATCTGTTCGCCCGCAGCCCGGATGCCGGCAAGGAGGTGACCGCCGGGACCAGCGACATGTTCGGCGCCCTCGCGGCGGACCCGGACGCGATCACCAGGAGTCTGCTCAACCTGAGCGAGACCACGCGCCGGCTGGACACCACCTTCACCTGGGGTCCGCAGCAGCAGCAGGTCTGGAACGCGGGTGCCACGCTGACGCCGTACCGGCCCTACACCGTGGCCGATTGCCCGCGCTACGGTGAGCTGGCCGGTCCGAGCTGCTCCTCCGCCCCCGCCGTCGCCGACCTTCCGGAACTGCCGCCTCAGCTGAGGCCGCGCGCGCTCGACTCGGCTGCGGGACTGCCGCCGGTGCTGCCTATGCCGGGTCTGCCGCTGGTCCCGGGTGTCACCACGCCGGACCCGGACCGGGCCACCACGGCGGCGCCGAACGGCGGGCCGATCGGTCCTTTCGCGGGCACGCCGCTCGAGGGCCTGTTCCCGATGCTGCCGCCCGGTCTGCTTCCGCCTGCCGCGCCGGCACCGGCTGCTGTGCCTGCCGCACCAGAGGGCACCCCGGCGGCGGCGCCGATCTCCTACCAGGGGGACTCGGCGATCGTCGCGCTGCTCGGCCGCAAGCCGACCACCGCCGAATATCTGCTGCTGAGCGCGATTTTGAAGGGGGGAACCATGCAGGTGTCCGACAATGGTGCCCGACGATGAGCATTCGCAAGCCGCTGATCGGCTTCAGCATCTTCGCCCTCGTGTCGATCCTGGTCACCGTGGTGGTGTGGAACACGTTGGCGCGCACCGTCACCGGGGACACCTACCGCTACAGCGCGACGTTCTCCGACGTGCTCGGGCTGCACGAGGGCGACGACGTGCGCATGGCGGGTGTACGGGTGGGCAAGGTGGAGAAGATCGAGCTCGCGCGCGATGCCACGCTGAGAAAGTCGGTCGCCGAGGTCACCTTCGTGGTGCAGCGCGACCAGGCGATCTACAACGACACCAAAGCCCTTGTCCGCTACCAGAATCTGATCGGTCAGCGCTATGTGGCGCTGGCTGCTGGTACGGCGTCGAGCCCGGCACCGCTGCAGAACAACGGGACGATCCCGATCGAACGGACCGAGCCGTCGTTCGATGTATCGGCCCTGCTCAACGGCTTCCAGCCGCTGTTCCAAGTTTTGCAGCCCGAACAGGTCAACCGCTTGTCGGAGACCTTCATCCAGGCGTTGCAGGGTGACGGTGTCTCGTTGAGCGCGTTCATCGTGCAGGCCGCGCAACTGGCCACCGACTTCCAGCGCAGGGACGCGATTCTGTCCGATGTGATCACCAACCTCTCCGCCGTGATGGCGGGGTTGGCCAAACGAGGTGATGAGTTGGAGACCCTGATAACCCAGACCCGCGCGTTGATCGGCGGGCTGTACGAACAGGGGCAGTCGTTGCTCGCCTCGACCGAGCAGATCACGAGCGCCACCACGTCGCTGATCGACATGGTGGGGCAGATCCAGCCGAAGCTGCGGACCGCGCAGAACTCCACCAGCGCGGCGCTGACCCTGCTGTTGGACAACGGCGCCAAGCTGGACCAGGCGGCGATCGATCTGCCGAACATCTTGTCGGATGCGGGCAGACACACCTCCGAGGGCGCTTACGCCAATGCGTATCTGTGCGGTCTGGATGTCTCGCTCTACGGAGTCCTGTTCCCGCGCGGCGTGTTCGCTCAGATCGGTGGGACCTCGCATTCGGCGGTGTGCCGCCCATGATGACGAAAATCGCGGCCCGGTTCGACCGCAACCGGCACTTCTGGGTGGGCATTCTCGGCGGCGTCCTCATCGTGGTGCTGCTGCTGGTGTCGGGTGTCTACAAGCTCGTCGGGGTCGGCGAGCAGTCGATCGAGGCCGAGTTCGTGCAGGCCGCCGGCATCAAGGTCGGCGACAAAGTGAACGTCGCGGGTGTGTCCTCCGGCCGGGTGGTCGGCGCCGAACTCGAGGGAAGCCACGTGCTGCTCACACTGAGCGTGCGCAAAGACGTGCAACTCGGTCCGGACGCGCGCGCCTCGATCAAGATGGCCACCCTGCTCGGCGCCCGGTTCGTCGATCTGGAGCCCGGCGACGGCTCCGGCTCGAGGGGCAAGCGAATCCCGTTGTCCAACACCGCCGTTCCCTACAATCTGGCCGATGTCGTGCAAGTCGGCACGCCGAAATTCGAGGCGCTGGACGCCAAGAAACTGGCGCAGGCGCTGAACCTGATCAACGAGCAGATGAACGGCTCGCCGCAGCTGGCCGCGCAAGCACTCGACAGCGTCGGCGCGCTGGCCAAAGTGGTCGATGCCCGCAAGGCCGAGGTGGACACGCTGCTGAAAGACCTGGACCGGGTCACCCGGATCCTCGCCGACAACCGCAACAGCGTATTGCTGGTGATCACGCAGGGCGATGCCATCGCCGATCGCGTGATGCAGCGCCAGACCCTGCTGCGCCAGCTGCTCGACGGCGTCGCGACGCTGACCAGGCAGTTGCAGGAGATCGGCGCGCAGAACAACGATCAGCTCGGCCCGACCATCCAGCAGCTGAACACCATGGCCGAGGGCCTGCAGAAGAACAAGGACAACCTGGACCGGCTGCTGTCGCTCATGCCGCCGACCGTGCGCTACCTGGCGAACTCGTGGGGCGGCAGCGGACCGTACGGTGATGTCGGGCTGCCGTGGCTGTTCCCGGACAACTGGTTGTGCTTCGCCCAAGCGATCGAAGGGTGCCAGGGATGAAATTCCGCCCGGCTTTTCCGTTGACCACCGTCGCGAAGACGTTCCTGATCAGCACCGCGGCGCTGGCGGTCGGAAGTTGCTCGCTGCTGCCGAGTTCGGTGAACGACGCCGTGGGCGCCACCATGCGGATCACCGCCGACTTCGAGAACATCGCGGGCATCTATGAGGGCAATCCGATCACGGTTCTCGGGCTCGATGTCGGAAAAGTCGACAAGGTCGTGCCCAAAGGCACCCTGGTCGAGGTGCACATGTCGCTCGACAAGAACGTGAAGATCCCGAAGGACGCGGAGGCCGCGATCATTTCGCCGTCCATCGTGACCGACCGGCACATCGAGCTCACCCCGGTCTACACCGGCGGCCCGACCATGGCCGATGGCGCGCACCTGCCCAAGATACGCACCCACACGCCGGTCGAGCTGGACACGATGATCAAGACGATCGATCAGTTCGCCGCCGCGCTCGCGCCGGCGCCGGGGCAGGAAGGTATCGGCCCGTTGTCGGGCCGGGTGCTCTACCCGATGCTCAACGGCAACGGCGAGAAGATCCGCGACACCCTGCGCGCTCTGTCCGGCGCACTGAAGGTCGGTGTGGACAACAAGGACGCGATCTCCAGCATCATCATCAAGTTGAACGAGCTCACCACGATGTTGGCCGACAACGACCAGTCGGTGCGCGATTTCAGCAACCGGGTCACCCGGATGTCCGGCCTGCTCGCCGAGCAGTCCCCCGGCCTGCAGGCCACGCTCGACCAGCTCAGCGCCTTCCTGCGGAACACGAGCAGCACGCTCACGCAGTACCAGGATCAGCTGGCCGGCACCATGATCGGGCTGACCAACGTCACACGGCAGCTGCGGGACAACGCCTACGGGATCACCGAGGTCGTCGACGTGGCGCCGCTGGCCATGCAGAACATCAACGGCATCGTGAACCGCGAGCATGAATACGTCCGGCTGCACGCGATCATCGGCACCGCACTGTCGGGCGAGATCGTCAGCCTGTTCTGCGAGCGCGTCCAGATGCGGGCCGACGGCTGCCGCACCGGGAATATGCAGGACTTCGGACCCGACTACGGGCTCACCGCCGCGCTGCTCGGACTGACGAAATGACCTACCGGATGACGGTCAAGGTACGCAGGGCACTGGTCGCGGTCGTCGCGGTGGCCGCTGTGGCGGTCACCGGGGGCTGCGGTGTCACCGTGGAGAAGCTGCCGCTGCCCCAACCCGGCCCGAACGGTGACACCTACACCGTGCACGCGGTGTTCGAGAACGCGCTGAACCTGCCCGACCAGGCGAAGGTGAAGATCGGCGGCTCGGATGTCGGCGTGGTCACCGGCATCAAGACGAAGAACTTCCAGGCCATCGTGGATCTGACCCTGCGCAAGGACATCGAGTTGCCCAAGGGCAGCACGGCGCAACTGCGTCAGGCCACCCCACTCGGTGATGTGTTCGTCGCCGTGTCCAAGCCCAGAGCCGAAGCCGGTGCGCAAATGCTCCGCGACGGCGACACGCTGACCCTCGACAAGACTTCCGCGGGTGCGACCGTCGAGCAATTGCTGATCTCGGTTTCCCTGCTGTTCAACGGCGGCGGCATCGCGAGCCTGTCCAAGCTGGGCGCGGAGTTGGACTCCATCCTCGGCGGCCGCGGCGGGCAACTGGCTCAGCTGATCACCGAGATGACCGGTGTGGTCGGCAGTTTGAATGCCAACACCGCCCGGGTGGACAGCGTCCTGAGCGAGTTCAGCACGTTGGCCGCTACCCTCGAGTCGCGGCGGTCGGAGCTCGGCGAGGTGGCCGACACGCTGCCGCAGATGATCGGCGCGGTCGCGGAGAACAACCGGGCCGTCGGTGATCTGTTGACCAAGCTGTCGGTGGCCAGTGCCGCGCTCGGCGATTACGCGAACACCTCCACCGGCCAGTTGAGCAGCCTGCTGGACAACACCCGTCAGCTGATGGACGCGCTGGCCAGGACCGGCGACGATTTCGGCGTGCTGCTCGACCGGCTGCGGGTGGTGCGGCCGAAGGTCGACGCGACCTTCCGGGGCAGCAGTTTCGCGGTGTACGCGACCGTGACCAACCTCGACATCAGCGCGCTCACCGATCCGCAACACGGCAGGATGCAGGATCTGAACGATCTGCAGGACTTCGCGGGCAGCCTGATCCAGGTGCTGCAAGTGGTGCAGGGCCGGGTGGCGGGAGGACACCGGTGACCTTCCTGCGCAACCTGACCGGACGCAAGGTGCTGCTGTCGAACCTTGGCCTGGTGCTCGTGCTGCTGGTCGGCGGCGGGTACCTGATGGTGAACGTCATGCGGGTCAACCCTCTGCGTTCGGACTACACGGTCACGGTGAACCTGGACCGTTCCGGCGGTCTGCAACCGGGCAACGATGTGACACTGCGGGGTTGGCGGATCGGCAAGGTCACCTCGATCGAGCTGATCGACCGGGGCCAGGCCATCGCCGCCACCGCGCGGATCGAGGCGAAATACCAGATTCCGGTGGACACCCGGATCGCGGTGCAGGCCCTGTCCGGCGCGGGTGAGCAGTACATCGACTTCCGGCCGAACTCCGAGCAGGGTCCGTTCCTGGCCGATGGCGCGGTGCTCGCGTTCGATCCGGCGAAGATCCAGACGCCGACGCCGGTGTGGGCGGTGCTGGACAACTCCAGCGCCCTGATCGCGCAGATCAACCCGGACCAATTCAAGGTCATCCTGAACGAGTTGGACATCGCGCTCAGCGCGGGACCAGATCAGCTGCGCGGCATCGTCAACGGGATCAGCCTGGCCATGGCGGGACTGGACTCGTTGCTGCCGCAGACCACGAATCTGATCACGAACCTGCGCACCATCGCGAACACCAGCTCCATGGCACAGCCGGACCTGGCTACGTTGACCCGCAATTCCGGCACACTGTTCGCGCAGTTCGAGAACGCGAACGCCGAACTGCAGCGGGTGCTCGACCAGGCGCCCGGCCAGCTCGCCGGCCTCGGTGCCGTGCTGGACCGGACGGCCGATCCGATCACCAGTTTGGTGACCAACTTCCAAGCGATCACCAAGGCGGCACAGTTGCGGCTGCCCGCGCTGCGGGCGCTGTTCCCCTCACTCGCGCTCGGTGGCGAAGCACTCGGCATCCCGGCGCACGACGGCGAGTTCCACGCGATCATCGACATCTGGCCCCGGCCGTTCTGCGCGTACGAGACCCCGAGGATCCGCAACGAGGTCGTCCAGGACGGGACGATTCCGAAGTGGAACTACTGTGCGAACCCGCCGCCGGGTCAGCTGATCCGTGGTGCGGCGAACGCGCCGCGACCCGACGTGCCGAACAACGGCGCGCACATGCCACCGGGTGTGGATCCGAACGAGCGGACCCTTCCTCCGGTGCGGTGAGTCACCCGGTCCGGCGGCTCCCCCGCTGCCCGGGCATACTCGCCGCTAGAACCCGTAAGGCCCGTTGCCGTGGGCCGTAGTCAATCGGCCCGCGACGAGGCGCGCCGGGAAAGTGCAGGTTTGTATCGATGTCTACCGACGACGCCGAGACCGACAAGGACACCGAGACCACGGCCGCCACGAGCGGCGAGGACACCGACGCGGTGACCGAGAAATCGGACGACGCCGACCGCGCGGCGAAGCCCGACCTGTCCAAGGCGGACGAGGCAGACAAGCCGAAGCCGGACAACAAGCCGAAGACGGACCACAAGGTGGCGGAGCAGGGCGGTCTCGAAGCGGACGCCTCCGCGAGATCCGCAACGCTTTCGTTGGTGGCCGCGTTCGTCGCCGGTGTGTTCGCGGTCGGGGCGATCACCGCCGTCGTCGTGTTCTTCCTGCAGGGCGCCGACCGCGGTGACAAGCTCGACGCGATTCGCGATTCGACCAGCGCCGCATGCCAGTTCGGCAAGGAAGTGTCGGTCTACGACTACTCGAAGAACCTCGATGACTACTTCACCACGGTGAAGGCCGGATCGACCGGCGAGTTCCTGAAAGAGTTCGACGACGCGACCAAGGCGCTCGAGGACGCGATGGTGCAGGCGCGGGTCAAGTCCTGGGCCGACGACGTGCAGTGCGGCTACCAGTCCGGTGACAAGACCTCGGCGAAGGTGCTGGTGACCCTCACGCAGTATCGGACCAACTTCACCCAGGCCAACCCGGAGCGGCAGTTCGTCGTCGTGATCGCCCAGTTGCAGAAGTCCGGCGACAAATGGCTGGTCGAGAAACTCGACTCACCGATGCTGAAGGGCGCGGGCACCGGCCTGCCGAGTGCGCCGCCGCCGGGCGGCCCCGCGCAACCCGTACCGCCGGGCGGCCCCGCGCAGCCCGCATCGCCGGGCGGCCCCGCGCAGCCCGCACCGCAGGGCGGCCCCGCGCAGCCCGCACCGCAGGGTCCGCCCGGGCCGCGACCGGGTAGCTAGCCGGGCGCCTCCGGCGGTGGGCCGAGCCACCACCGCCGGAGGCCATTCGGGCAGTCTGCGCGAGCGGATCAGAACAGTGTCAATGCCGGTGGCGCCGACGGCGCGGCTGCCTTCCCCGCGGCCTTGTCCATCGGCGCTTCCGGCGCCGCCGGCACAGTCACCGCAGGCAGTTCCACGGTGTTCGCCTCGGCGACAGCCGCGGTGGCCGCGGCCTGCCGAGCCGCTTCGCCGGCCAGCGCGTCGGCCTGCTCGTTGAAGTAGTTGCCGACATGCCCTCGCACCCAACGGAATCGGACCGGACCGGGCCTGCTCGCGATGGCTCGATCGATCTGCTGGACGAGTTCGACATTCTTCACCGCGCCGCCGGTGGCCGTGCGCCATCCGTTGAGCCGCCAGCCCGCCACCCATTCCGAGGCGCATTTGATCGCGTAGAGCGAATCGCTTTCGATGAGAAGGGGTTCGGCGCCCGGATGGGAGCTGATCGCCTCCAGCACCGCGCGCAACTCCGCGATCTGGTTGGTTCCGGATACCGCTGCTCCGCTGGCGGAGGAGCCCTGATGATTGACCCAAGCCCAGCCGATGGCGCCGCCGGGATTACGCAGGCAGGATCCGTCGGTGCTCACGATGATCATGGGTGGCACCCTACGCAATCCGGCCGACAAGATCGGTACCGTGGAATTGCTCTATCTCCATCCGTAATCGGGATTCGGTGCGCCGCAGCGCCGATTTGACCGCGGCGTCCACCAGGCGTCCGACCGGGCGGCGCAGCTGGTCGTATTCCACCTCCGACGTCAGCACCGAACGCCCGTAGCCGAGCGGGTCGAAGCGCAATGTCAGCGTCCCGGACAAGCGTCCACGGAGCGTATATCCGATCACCGCGTTGCGCCGGTATTCGGTGATCTCGCAGGTGGTCGAACTCGGTCGACAGAGTCCGAGGCGGGCGCTGGTCTCGAAGACGGCGCCGAGCCCGCGGTCCACGTCGCCGATCGGTACGAAATCCGTGATGCCGAACATCCACTCCGGTACGAATAGGTGGTTGTCCGTGTAGTTGAAGGCGACCTCGACGGGCGCTCCGACGTCACTCGCGTACTTGATGTGGCCCATAGGCCCTCCCTGTTCACGACTGCCGTCAAAAATACTACAGATCTCCTCTTTATTCGAGAGGTGGCGTGATTTGGTGTGTCGTACTGCCAGATCGCGACCGGGCGGTTGCGCGGGAGTCGGCGCCGTTCGGCGACGCTCAGAGCTGGTCGACGATGTACTCCGCGATCGGCATGGCCGAGGTCGCCGCCGGTGACGGGGCATTGAGCAGGTGAATCGAGCGCTCGGTGCGCTCGATCATGAAGTCGTGCACCAAGGTTCCGTCCCGCAGAACCGCCTGCGCGCGAATACCTGCCTCGCGCGGATGCAGATCGGCGAGCGTCAACTCCGGACAGTAGCGGCGGCACTGGGCCAGGTATCCGCGCTTGAACAGTGAGTTGCGCAGTTCCCGCAGCCCGGTCCGCATATTGGCGCTGGCAACTCGGTGAAATCCGGGAAACCCGAGCACTTCTCGTGCGTCCCGCGCATCGAAGCTGCCCTTGCGATAGCCCTCTCTCGACAATCCGAGCACTGCGTTCGGGCCGACGGTCACCGCGCCATCGATCATGGGGCTCAAATGCACGCCGAGAAAAGGCAACTCGGGATCCGGTATGGGGTATATCAGCGTGCGGACCAGTTCGGCTCGTTCGGGCGGCAGCTGGTAGTACTCGCCCCGGAACGGAACGATGCGAAAGTCCGTGCGCAGCCGGGCTGCTCGCGCCATTCGATCGGACTGCAAGCCCGCGCAGACCACCAAGCGGCGCGCGCTCCAGGCGCCGGTCGGGCCCGCGACGCTCACCGCGTCGGCCGTCTCGGTGAGCGCGGTGATCTCGGCGCCGAGTACGATCTGACCTCCGCCTGCCCGGACTTCCTCGGCCAGCGCTGTCGTCACCCGGGTGAAGTCGATGATCCCGGTGTCGGGCACGAAAAGCGCTCCTACACCGGCGATTTTCGGTTCGCGCCGAGCGAGCTCCGGGGCGTCGATCAGTTCGGCGGCCACCCCATTGGTGATCGACCGTTCGTGCAGCGCGAGCATCCGCGCGTATTCGGCATCGTCGGTCGCCACCAGCAGCTTGCCGCAGACCCGGTATGGAATGTCATGTGCCGCAGCAAAGTCCTTCGTCCACCGCGCGCCGCGGCGGCACAGTGTGGCTTTCAAGCTGTCCGGCGGATAGTAGATACCGGAATGGATGACGCCGCTGTTGTGCCCCGTCTGGTGCGCGGCCAGCTCGGACGCCTTCTCCAGCAGCACCAGTCGCGCGCCGGGGTTGCGCGTGAGGATCTGGTGCGCGGTCGCGACGCCCACGATCCCGCCGCCGATGACGCAGAAGTCGTAGGCGGTCACACCGGTACCTCGCCGAGGTTCGGTTCGGGCCCGAACGCCTCGGTTGCCGTGTCGATGGTTCGCTCGTTTCGCTCGCTCATTGTCGAGCAAGGGTATGCGGTGACTACCGCCTGTCCGGCCGCGGCCGGTGGGCGTTCATGTTTCCGTCATGTTTCTGTCGATACATCAGCGGGTAGATATGCGGGTAGCTGGCGAGCGTCATTCTCGACTGCCACATCGAGCACCCGGCCAACGGCGTCCGGCCGACACGAAAAAGGCGCACCCAAGTGTGGCGCTCGCCCGCTCTCGAATCCTCCGGCGGGCCGGGTGGCGGCGGATCAGGTGAACTGGCCCGCTGACCTTCCTGCGCCCGCCGGCCCCGCGAAAGCCTGTGCGATGGTGAGCCATTCCGTGGCGTCGTCTCCCTGCGCCGCGATCGCCAGGTCGTCCGGATGGCGGCGCTGCGTCACCAGCAGGCAGAAGTCGAGTGCGGGTCCGGTGACGCGCTGCACGGCGTCCTCGGGACCCCACGTCCAGATCGTGCCGTCAGGGGCCGTCAGCTCGACGCGGAATTGCGCCGACGGCGGGGTCTTTCCGTGCCCCGCATAGGCAAAGTCCCTGGTACGCACGCCGATATGGGCCACGGTGCGCAGCCGTGCGGTGGGCGTCCTGCGCACGCCGAGGGCGTCGGCCACGTCCTGCCCGTGCGCCCAGATCTCCATGACGCGGGCGGTGGTCATCGAGGCCGCGCTCATCGGTGGGCCGAACCACGGCAGCTTGACGCCCAGAGGAACCGCGCGCAGCGCCGTGACCAGGGACGCGCGTCCACGCCGCCACCGGTCGAGTAAGTCGGCCGGCGTCGCGGTCGCGGCCTGCTCGGCCGCTTCATCGACGAAAGTGAGCGCACGCGGCCCGGCCTCGGTCACCAGACGCCGGAATTCCTCCGGGTCAGCTGCCGCGATCGTCGCGATCTCATCGGTCCAGGTCAGATGTCCGATCTGATGGGCGATGCTCCAACCGGGTGCCGGGGTTGCGCGCGCCCACTCCGGTGGCGCCAACGGGCTGACGAGTCGTTCCAGATCCGCGCATTCTTCGGTCAAATCGCCGAGCAAGACTTCGAGGTCAGCCATCGGTTTCCTTGCCCTCCCAGACGCATCGCCTCCGGTGCCGTTGGCGATCAGCATCGCAGCGGGGACAGAAGAAGGCAAACATGCTTGTTTTATCTCGACCGGAACGCCGGAGAACGAGACCTCGGTACCGGTCTTCCTTTCGTCGTGGGTGCCGAGGCCGAGAATTCGCCCGCAGCGAACGACCCGAGCTGCGCGGAACAAACGCCATTACCCCCGGGTTGAGTAGGTATCGCTCAACTTTTGGAAGGGTCGAAGACGTGACTACACCACAGAAACTGCCGGTGCTGTTCCTGACCGATCCGATCGTGCTGCCGGGCATGGTCGTGCCCATCGGGCTGGATGAATCCGCGCAGGCCGCGATCGACGCCGCTCGGGCCGCCGACAAAGACGCCGTACTGCTCGCACCTCGGCTGACCGAGGGCTACGCCACCTATGGCGTGGTGGCGACCATCGAACAGGTCGGCCGGATGCGCGGCGGCGCTCCGGCGGCCGTCCTGAAGGCTGAGCGGCGCGCCAAGATCGGGCACGGGGTCACCGGACCGGGCGCCGCGCTGTGGGTCGAGGCCGAACCGGTCGAGACACCCACACCGGACGGCCGGACGAGAGAACTCGCCGCCGAGTACAAGAAACTGGTCGTCTCGGTGCTGCAGCGCCGCGAGGCGTGGCAGATCATCGACACGGTCAACCAGCTGACCGATCCGTCGGCGATCGCCGACACCGCCGGCTACGCGTCCTACCTCACCCTCGAGCAGAAGCGGGAACTACTCGAAACTCCTGATGTGGCCAAGCGGCTGAGCATCCTGATCGAGTGGACCACCGAGCACATCGCCGAGGCCGAGATCACCGAGAAGATCAGCGAAGACGTCCGCGAGGGCATGGAGAAGAGCCAACGCGAGTTCCTGCTGCGCCAGCAGCTCAACGCCATCCGCAAAGAACTCGGCGAGGATGAGCCCGACGGGGCCGACGATTACCGCACCCGCGTCGAGCAGGCCCACCTGCCCGACACCGTGCGCGAGACGGCGCTGCGCGAGGTCGGCAGGCTGGAGCGGGCCGGCGATCAGAGCCCGGAATCCGGCTGGATCCGAACCTGGCTGGACACTGTGCTGGAACTGCCGTGGACGGTGAAAACTACCGACAGCACCGACGTTTCCGCCGCCCGCACCGTCCTCGACGCCGATCACCACGGTTTGGCGGAGGTGAAAGACCGCATGGTCGAATACCTGGCGGTTCGGGCCCGCCGTGCCGCCCGCGGCTTGGAGGTCGTCGGCGGGCGTGGCTCCGGAGCGGTATTGGTGCTGGTCGGCCCGCCCGGTGTGGGCAAGACCTCGCTCGGTGAGTCGGTAGCGCGGGCGTTGGGCCGCAAGTTCGTGCGCGTCGCTCTGGGTGGGGTGCGCGACGAAGCCGAGATTCGCGGTCACCGGCGCACCTACGTGGGCGCACTGCCCGGTCGTATCGTGCGCGCCATGAAGGAGGCCGGTTCGATGAACCCGGTCGTGCTGCTGGACGAGATCGACAAGGTCGGCTCGGATTTCCGGGGCGACCCGGCCGCCGCCCTGCTCGAGGTGCTGGACCCGGCGCAGAACCACACGTTCCGCGACCACTACCTCGATATGGATCTGGACCTGTCCGACGTGCTGTTCATCGCCACGGCGAATGTGATGGAGACCATCCCGGGGCCGCTGCTGGACCGGATGGAGCTGATCACCGTCGACGGCTACACCGAGGACGACAAGGTGGCCATCGCCCGCGACTTCCTGGTGCCGCGGCAACTGGAGCGCAACGCGCTGACCGCCGCCGAGGTGACCGTCACCGAGGAGGCGCTGCGCGAGATCGCGGCCGACTACACCAGGGAAGCCGGGGTGCGGCAGATGGAGCGGCTGATCGCGAAGGCGCTGCGCAAGGCGGCGACTCGGCTGTCGGAGCGTGAAACAGTGCCCGCCGCATCGGGTTACGACCCCGAGCCGAGCCGCTCCCGACGGACCGACGATGTGCTGACGATCGGTCTGGGCGACCTGCAGGACTACCTCGGCCGCCCGCGCTTCACCCCCGACTCGGTGGAACGCACCGCCGTGGCGGGTGTGGCGACCGGCCTCGCCGTGACCGGAGCCGGTGGCGATGTCCTCTATATCGAGGCCAACGCCGCCGAGGGCGAACGCTCGCTGACCCTCACCGGCCAGCTCGGTGACGTCATGAAGGAATCCGCGCAGATCGCACTGACCTATGTGCGGTCGCACCTCGAGGAGATCGGTATCGAGCCCACGGTGCTGGATCGCAATATCCACATCCACTTCCCAGCCGGCGCGGTACCCAAGGACGGCCCGTCCGCGGGCGTCACCATGGTCACTGCGCTGGTTTCGCTGGCTCTGGATCGCCAGGTGCGTTCGGACGTCGGCATGACCGGCGAGGTCACGCTGAACGGCCGGGTGCTGCCGATCGGCGGCGTGAAGCAGAAGCTGCTCGCTGCCCAGCGAGCCGGTTTGCGGACGGTGTTCATCCCGGCGCGCAACGAGCCGGATCTGGACGACGTCCCCGCGGAAGTGCTCGCCGCGCTGGATGTCCGCCCGGTCGCCGACGTGGCCGACATCCTGGCTTACGCCATCGAGCCGGTCGCCGAACCGGCCTTGGATGACCGGGCGTTGGCCGCGACCGCCTGACTGCGCTGCCTCGGTGGGGCTTCAGGCCATACAACGGAGCGCCGCCGGACGCGCGTTCGGATCCTGCGTTGGGTCTACCAACGTTCTGGGCGTGTCCGGCAGTGCCGCGTCACTCGTGGCCTGCGGTTTGTTCGGGATCAAAGCAATGTGACGCGGATGTCCGGTTTGGTCTGTTCGGTGGCTTTGGCGAGCCGGGCATCGAAGGTTATGAGCGGAGCGTCGTGCAGAGCGGCGACCGCCAGGTAGGCCGCGTCATATACCGAGACGTTGTGGCGCATCGCCCAGATCGTATGCAGCAGAGAGACATCGGTTCCTACGTAGACGATCTGCATAGCGGCGAGCGCTCGGAACGCGGCGTCGGCGTCGGCGGCGGTCATGCGATCGCCCAGTACGGCTTTGCGGAGAGTTCGCAGTACGTCCAATGGCATATGTCCGGGAGCCATCCAGTCGTCGTCGGCGAGCATCGCCGCTCGCGCCGTGTCGCCCTGCGTCGAGGGGCTGGACAACGCCATCACCATGACGTTCGCATCAACGACGATCACTCGTCGTCCTCGCGGCCACCACGAATCTCCTCGACGACGTCCTCAGCGCCCATGCCGAGGCTACGGTGCCCGGTCATGGCTTCGAGCAGATGCTTGTTCCGCTCGGCACGCAACTCTCGCTCCAGCAGGGCGCGCAGGTACACCTGAGTGGACTGTCCACGGGCGGCGGCTCGTGCGGCGATAGCGTCGCGCACCTCCTCGGGCACATCCTTGATCTGAATCGCAACGACCATGCCTTCACCATACATGCGAATGTCATGCGCATGTATGGTGTTGTCAGCGAACGGCTGCGTTGCCGCCGCCGATTATCGATCTTTGTCGCATCTCAATAACGCGGAACCGATACTCGGTGATGTAGAGACCGGCGCACATGACGTTGGATGCGGGATCGCAGCCACGGCCTCGCGGCGCTCATCGTGCGCGACGCACCGGCCGCTACGCAGCGGGAGCGCTGGCCAGGCGGCGCCGACGACCTGCGGCTCGGCGGGAACACCCGGCCCATCGCTGCGGAATTCCGGCCGCGTGTCGGAGTAGTGCGGTAAGAACGGCATGTGGCCAGATGGCTGTTGCACGTCGATCTCGATCAGTTCCAGGCGGCGGTGGAGTTCCGCCGTCATCCGGAACTGCGGGGGCTGCCGGTCATCGTCGGCGGCCACGGTGACCCGACCGAACCGCGCAAAGTGGTGACCTGCGCGTCCTACCCGGCGCGAGCGTTCGGAATACGGGCCGGAATGCCGCTGCGCATCGCCCAGCGCAAATGCCCGGACGGTATTTTCCTGCCCCTGGACCTGGCGGCCTACGAGGACGCTTCCGATGAGGTGATGTCGCTGTTGCGGACGTTCCCCGGGCGGGTCGAGGTGTGGGGCTGGGACGAGGCGTTCCTCGCCGCCGACACCGACGACCCCGAGACCCTCGCGCAGCAGATCCGCACCGCGGTCGCCGGCTTGACGCTGACCTGCTCGATCGGCGTCGGCGACAACAAGCTCACCGCCAAACTGGCCACCGGGTTCGCCAAGTCGGCCGGCAAGTCGTCCGCCGAGCCGGTCGCGGACGTGGGCGCCGCCACGGGGGTCTTCCGGCTCACCGCCGCGAACTGGGGCGAGGTGATGGCGCACCGCCCGACCAACGCGCTGTGGGGCATCGGGAATCGGATCGCCGCCCGCCTCGCCGAACTCGGCATTCACACGGTCGGCGAACTGATGGCGGCTGACCGGCATCGGCTCGCCGCCGAGTTCGGTCCGAACACCGGTCCCTACCTCTGGGTGCTCGGACACGGCAAGGGCGACACCGAGGTCACCACGGAACCACGAATTCCCTTGGGCCGCAGCAAATCCGAGACATTTCCGCACGACCTGACCGATCCCGGTGAGATCCGTGCTCAGGTGGCGCGACTGGCCATCGAGGTCGCCGAAGAGATGGCGGCCGCGGGCCGGATCGGCACCCGGGTTTCCGTGACGGTTCGCACCAACACCTTCTACACCCGCAGCAAACAGGAGAAACTGCCCGAGCCGACCATCGATGTCGCGCGGATCGCCGAGACCGCGGTGCGCATCGCCGACCGGTTCGAGCTCGACCGGCCGGTACGTCTGCTCGGTGTCCGCCTGGAACTGCTGCCGCGGTAACGCCCGAACCCGGCCGGACGCTCGTATGCTCGTCGGCATGGAGTTCTGGGCGATGGTGGCGCAGGAATCGGCTAGCGGGATCGTGCTGACCCGGCAGCAGGTGGACGAGGAATTCCTCGGCCGGGGCGACGTGACGATCAAAGTGCACTACTCGAGCGCGAACTACAAGGATGGTTTGGCGATCACCAAGGGTGGTGGCGTGGTCCGCAGCTACCCGATCGTGCCGGGCATAGATCTCGCGGGCGAGGTCGTCGAATCGTCTGTCGACGATTTCGCGCCCGGCGATCCGGTGGTCGCCCACGGCTATGAAATCGGCGTTTCGCACAACGGCGGTTTCGCCGAGTACGCCAGGGTACCCGCGGACTGGCTCGTCAAGCTCGACCAGCTGAGCCCGCGCACGGCCGCGGCGATCGGCACCGCGGGCTTCACCGCGGCATTGAGCGTGCAGGCCCTGCTGGACCGTGGACTCACCCCGGACGACGGCCCGGTGCTGGTCACCGGCGCGACCGGCGGCGTCGGTAGCGTGAGCGTGGACATCCTCTCGCATCTCGGCTTCGAGGTCATCGCCTCGACCGGGAAGGCCGACGCGGCCGATCTGCTCAGCGAACTCGGGGCCAACGAGGTGATCGGCCGCCTGCCGCAGGACCCGACCGCCGAGCTGCGGCCGCTGACCAAAGCGCGCTGGGCCGCAGCGGTGGACAGCGTCGGCGGCACTTCGCTCGCCTACATCCTCAGCGCGATCGGCTACGGCGGCGCGGTCGCGGTCAGCGGCCTCACCGGTGGGTCCGAACTGCCCACCACGGTGCTGCCGTTCATCCTGCGCGGAGTCGCGCTGCTGGGCATAGATTCGGTCAACCTGCCCATCGAGCGGCGTGCCGAGCTGTGGACCAGGCTCGCGAATGAGTTTCGGCCACAGCATCTTTCGACTCTCCAGAGCTACGCGCCGGTCACCGATGCGGAGCGAGTGCTGCGCTCGATCCTGGATGGCGGCCACCGGGGCCGAACGGTTCTGGGTGTCGCGGGCGAATTCTGAGCGCCGACGGCACCCGAGCCATCGCATTGGCCCGCTGCGTGCGTCGAGATTGCCATCCCCGGCCCGTGGACTGGGCGGGGCTCGACGCGCGCCGGAACCGCTGACTTCGACACGCGGCTTTGCCTGAATAGGAATGGATCGCGACCGCTGCGGCCCTGATCCGATACGGTTCACTGCGCAATAATTCCGCGTGTTCGCTCCGGCCGAGAGGCGAAATTTGTTGTCAGCGAAGGTGTTCTGGCGTTCGATTTCGGTACTGACGGCGGCCGTGCTACTGACGGTGCCCGCATACGGCCAGGCCGAGCCGGTCGACGAAGCGGCTCCGATCGGGTTGGACCGGTTCTATCATCAGCGGCTCGAGTGGAAGCCCTGCGATATCGAGAATCTGGACAAGACCGGTGGTGAGTGCGCGAACGTCCTGGTGCCCCTCGACTACGGCAAGCCCGAGGACCGCACGATGACCGTGGCGATTTCGCGGGTGCGGGCCGGTGATCCGGCGCGGCGGCGGGGCATTCTGCTGTCCAATCCGGGCGGCCCGGGTGGGCCGGGTTTGGACAGTGTGGATCTGCTCGGTGACGTGCTGTCGCCAGAGGTGCTGGCGAGCTACGACCTGATCGGCATGGATCCACGGGGAGTCGGCGCGTCCGGCCGGAGTCCGCGGTGCGGGTGGCCGGTCGGCGAGATGATTCGGTCCGCGGGGCTGGATCCGCTGGGGTTCGTCCACGACACGGTGCAGTCCGCGGGCATGGCCGGGTCCTGCCTGATCCGCGATCCGTTCACGATGCGGCAGTTCACCACGCGCAATACCGCACGGGACATCGACGTCGTGCGCTCGGCCCTCGGCGAGCGCACGATCAATTTCTACGGCTTGTCCTACGGCACCTACCTGGGTGCGGTGTTCACACAGATGTTTCCCGAGCGCAGTGATCGGGTCGTGCTCGACAGCGCGATCGACCCGGACCGGTATTGGACCGGCTTGGTACAGGATTGGGGCGCGGCAGACGAGATCGCGCTGGACGACTGGGCCGGATGGGCGGCGGCCCGGGACGACGAATTCCGGCTCGGGGCGACGCCGGAGCAGGTGCGAGCCGAGATCGAGGACCTCGTGCGGTTCGCCGCCCGTCAGCCGATCGTCATCGACGGGTTCGCGATCGATGATCACTGGCTGCCGTTCATCGTGCACGCCCTGCTGACCAACTTCCGGCTCAACGAAGCGTTGGCCGACACCGTGCGCGAGATCGCCGAGGCCGCCGGCGGCCCACCGACGGCATCGCGCACGCCCCGGCTGGGTGCGATCGTGCACGCGTTGCGCGACGACGAGAACTCGGCGCTGGCACAGATCGCCTGCGGCGATGTCGGCGCACCGATCGATCCGACCTGGTACTGGCGCAACATCGAACAGACCCGAGCCACCCAACCGGTGTTCGGCGCGCTGGCCGGCAATATCCAGCCGTGCGCGTTCTGGCCCCGGCCCGTCGAACCTCCGACGGTGGTCCGGAATTCGGTTCCCGCGCTCATCGTGCAGGCTAGCGGCGATCCGCGGACTCCTTACGCGCACGGCGTCCGCCTGCATCAGTATCTGTCCGAGTCGCGGATGGTCACTCTGCAGGACGTTCGTATCCACATGACCTTCCGGCCCGAATTGAGCAGCTGTGTGAACAGTGCGATCAACGCCTACTTCGGTGCGGGAACTCTCCCGTCCACCGACATCACCTGTTACCCGGATCGGTCCGCCCCCTAGCCCGCAACGCTGACCCGGCGCTCGTTGCCGGGTCAGCGGATCGATCAGACCGCGGCGGGCACCGTCTCGTCAGCGAACTGCGTCCGGTACAGCTGCGCGTAGCGGCCGTTGGCGGCCAGCAGCTCAGCGTGCTTGCCGCGCTCCACGATTCGGCCGTCCTCCAGCACCAGGATCTGATCGGCGGCGCGGACGGTGGACAGGCGGTGGGCGATCACCAGCGCGGTCCGGCCGTCCAACGCTTCGGAAAGCGCCTCCTGCACAGCGGCTTCCGAGGTCGAATCCAGCGACGCCGTAGCCTCGTCCAGGATGACGACACGCGGCTGCTTGAGCAGCAGACGCGCGATCGTCAGGCGCTGACGCTCGCCGCCGGAGAGCCGATAGCCGCGCTCGCCGACCACCGTCTCCAGCCCGTCTGGCAATGATATGACCAACTCGCGCAGCCGTGCGCGCTGCAGCGCGTCCCAGAGTTCGTCCTCGGCCGCTTCCGGCCGGGCGAGCAGTAGATTGGCCCGGATGGTGTCGTGGAACAGGTGACCGTCCTGGGTCACGAGTCCGACCGTCTCCCGTAGCGACCGGGTGCTCAGCTCGCGGATATCGGTGCCGTTCAACCGTACTGCGCCGTCGTCGACATCGTAGAGTCGGGAAACCAGCTGGGCGATGGTCGATTTGCCGGCACCCGACGAGCCGACCAGGGCGATCAGCTGGCCCGGCTCGGCGCGCAGCGAGACGCCGTGCAGCACTTCCACCCCGCCGCGGGTATCCAACGTGGCGACGTCTTCGAGCGAGGCCAGCGACACCTTGTCGGCCGCCGGATAGCCGAAGCTCACCGCGTCCAGCTCCACTGAAACCGGGCCCGCCGGAACCGGTTTCGCATCCGGCGCGTCCTCGATCAGCGGTTTCAGGTCGAGCACCTCGAAGACCCGCTCGAAGCTCACCAGCGCGGACATGACTTCCATGCGAGCGCTGGCCAGCGCGGTCAGTGGTGTGTAGAGCCTGGTCAGCAGCAGCGATAGCGACACCACCGCGCCCGCGTCCAATTGCCCGCGGAGTGCGTACCAGCCACCGAGCCCGTACACCAGGGCGATCGCCAGCGCCGACACCAGCGTGAGCGAGGTGACGAACACGGTCTGCAGCATCGCGGTGCGCACGCCGATGTCCCGCACCCGGCGCGCCCGCAGCGCGAATTCATCGGATTCCTGCTCCGGCCGGCCGAACAGTTTGACCAGCGTCGCGCCCGGCGCGGAGAACCGCTCCGTCATCTGGGTGCTCATCGCGGCGTTCAGTTGGGCGGCTTCCCGCTGCAGGTCGGCGAGGCGGTTGCCCATCCGGCGCGCCGGAACCACGAACACCGGCAGCAGCACCAGCGCGAGCAGCGTGATCTGCCACGAAATGCTGACCATCACCCCGAGCGTCAGCGCGAGAGTCACCAGATTGGCCACCACGCCCGACAGTGTGTCGCTGAACGCGCGCTGGGCGCCGATCACGTCGTTGTTCAAGCGACTGACCAGCGCACCGGTCCTGGTCCGGGTGAAGAACGCGACCGGCATCCGCTGCACGTGGTCGAACACGGCGGTGCGCAGGTCGAGGATCAATCCCTCGCCGATCCGCGCCGACATCCACCGAATCGCCAACCCGAGCCCGGCGTCGAACACCGCCAGCACGCCGATCAGCAGCGCGAGCAGGACCACGACCCGCGGCGCCGCACCGCCCACGATGTCGTTGACGACCCGGCCGGCCAGTACCGGCGTGGCCACCGCGAGTATTGCCGACACCACACTGAACAGCAGAAACGCGCCGATCCGGCGGTGCTGCGGCGCGGCGAACCGGATGATGCGCTCGGCGGTGGCCAGCCGGAACGGCCGTTGTTCCCGCGGCGCGTTCGCCCGCCGGTACATCTGGCTCCACGCCACGGACTCGATGCTCACGTTGTTCTCCCTCTCGCTCCCCGACCCATCGAAGACTCGGCCACCGACATTAAGACCTCAACAATGGTTGAGTTCAAGGAGATTTCGCCGCACTGTTTCACTCGTCGCGCGCAGACGGCGAGCTGCTGCGGTGCGGCGGAAACTTCGTCGGTGTCCAGCACATCTCCAGCGACTCGAATCTCGCGCACCTGTGGGTCTTCGTCACCGCCAACCGCTGCGCCCGTACCCCTAGGCTGGGCGATGTGACCGAGAATCGGATGGCGGCACTGCGCGGCAGCATCGCGGGTGAGGTCGACACTTCCGAGCGCCGTCGTGCCGAGTACTCGACGGACGCGTCGAACTATCGCGTTCCGCCGGCTGCGGTCGTCTTCCCGCGTGCCGACGAAGATGTCGCGGTCACCCTGGAATTCGCCCGCGACCATGGCCTGCCGGTGACCGCGCGCGGCGGTGGAACGTCGGTGGCGGGAAACGCGATCGGTCCCGGGCTCGTGCTCGATTTCAGCAGGCACATGAACCGGATCGGGGTCATCGACCCGGTCGCGCGCGTCGTCACGGTGCAGCCGGGCGTGGTGCTCGCGCGGTTGCAGCGCGCGGCCCGTCCGCACGGCCTGCGTTTCGGCCCCGATCCCTCGACCCAGAGTCGCTGCACGCTCGGGGGCATGATCGGCAACAACGCCTGCGGACCGCGAGCCGTCGCCTGGGGCCGCACCGCCGACACCGTGCGCGCATTGCGCATCCTGGATGGCACCGGCACCGAGCGCATGCTGGCCGCGGATTTGTCCGTGGTGCCGGGACTCGCGGAATTCACCAGGGCGCGGCTGGCGGTATTGCGCACCGATCTGGGGCGGTTCGACCGACAGGCGTCCGGTTACGGCTTGGAGCATCTACTACCTGAGCGCGGCGGGTCGGCAGCCAAGGCGTTCGTCGGTAGCGAGGGCACGTGTGGCCTGCTGCTGGATGCCACTGTCGAGTTGGTCGCGCTGCCGCCGGCGACGGTGTTGACGGTCCTCGGCTACCCCGATATCGCCACCGCGGCCGATGACGTGGCCGCGGTGCTGGCATGTGCGCCGATCGCGGTCGAAGGCATCGACGCGCGGCTGGTCGATGTCGTCCGCGCGCAGCGAGGGTTCGTCCCGGACCTGCCGCGTGGCGGCGGATGGCTGTTCGTGGAGACCGCCGGACAGACGCAGGCCGACGCGGTGGCCGTCGCACAGCGGTTGTGCCGGACGGCGGGCGCGCTGGACAGCAGGATCGTCACCGACCCAGGTAGCGCCGCCGCGCTGTGGCAGATCCGTGCCGACGGCGCCGGGCTGGCGGGCCGCACCCCCGATGGGCGGCCGGCTTGGCCCGGCTGGGAGGACGCGGCTGTTCCGCCGGAGCGGCTCGGCGCCTACCTGCGCGATTTCGCCGAGCTGACCCGGGACCACGGCCTGGACGGATTGCTCTACGGCCACATCGGCGACGGCTGCATCCACGTCCGGCTCGATCTCCCGATCGCCGACGCGCCGCGCCGGTTTCGTGCTTTCCTGTTCGACGCGGCGGAGCTGGTCGTCGGTCATGGCGGTTCGCTTTCCGGCGAGCACGGTGACGGCCGGGCCCGCTCGGAGCTGCTGTCGGTGATGTATTCCCGCGCGGCGCTCGATGTCTTCGCCGGGTACAAGGCGCTGTTCGATCCCGACGACATATTGAATCCCGGTGTGCTCGTCGCGCCCCGTCCGGTCGACGCCGACCTTCGGCTCGCCGGACTGCCGCGGGTTCGAAGCTCGGACGGTTACGCCCTCGCGGATGACGACGGCGATATCGGTGTCGCGGTCCATCGGTGCGTCGGCGTCGGCAAATGCCGCGCGGACGGTGAGTTCATGTGTCCGTCCTATCAGGCCACCCGGGATGAGAAGGACAGCACGCGTGGGCGCGCGAGGGTGCTGCAGGAGGTGGTGCGCGGAGCGCTGCCCTGGTCGTCACAGGCCGTCGCGGAATCCCTCGATCTCTGTCTTTCGTGTCGTGCCTGCCGGTCGGATTGCCCGGCGGGGGTCGACATGGCCACCTACAAATCGGAGACGCTGCATCGTCGCTACCGTCGTCGGCTGCGTCCGATCGATCATTACTCGCTGGGCTGGCTGCCTCGCTGGCTGGCCGTCGCGAGTCGGATGCCGCGCCTGGTCAACGCGTTGACCGCTCGCGCCGCGGTGCGTCGCGTCGGCTTACGAGCAGCGGGCGTAGACCCGCGCCGCGCCGTGCCGCGTCTGGCCGAGCGCACGTTCCGCCGGATCTGGCGTGACTTGGACGAAGGCGCCCTGCTCGCCGAGTCGGCGTACGCGCCCGAGGAACCGGCCGGCTCCGGTGCGGTGATGCTATGGATAGATACCTTCACCGATGCCTTCGATCCGCAGATCGCGCTGGCCGCGGCACGGCTGCTGACCGCTCTCGGCTACTGCGTCCGGATTCCCGAACGCCGGGTCTGCTGCGGCCTCACCTGGCTCAGCACAGGGCAGCTCGACGGCGCCCGCGCACGGCTGCGCGCCACCTTGGCCGTACTGGAGGAACACGTCGCCGCGGGCGGCATCGTCGTGGGACTGGAACCGTCCTGCACCGCGGTCTTGCGAGCGGACCTGCCGGAACTACTGCCGGACGACCCGCGGTCGGCCCCGGTCGCCGCCGCGGTGCGCACGCTCGCCGAATTTCTCGCTGAGCAGCCGAACTGGCGCCCACCAGCGCGGACCGGAGTGCCCGTCGTGGTCCAGCCGCATTGTCATCAGCACGCGATACTCGGGTTCGAGCGCGATCGCCAACTATTAGCCAGTATGGGTGTTCACGTGACGGAAAGCACTGGATGCTGCGGCCTGGCCGGAAACTTCGGCATGCAGTCCGGCCATTACGAGATTTCGGTGGCGGTGGCCGAGAACGGTCTGCTGCCCGCGCTGCGCGCCGCGGGCGAGGACGCGATCGTCCTCGCCGACGGCTTTTCCTGTCGCACCCAGACCGCTGCCCTGGCCGGGCGGCAAGGTCGGCATCTCGCGCAATTTCTCTTGGGGCAGTGAGACTTTCGCGTGTCCGCCGAACCGGTCCAGGTGCGCCGCTGTGCTCAGCTGCCGAACGGAAGGGCGCCCGGCGGAATCTGGTAACCCGAGCTACCTGCGGAAACACCGCCCCAGGCGTTGAGCAACCAGTTGAGTACGTTGGTGATCATCGGAAAACCTCCATCATGGCGCTGCCAGCTATTTGCCGATTGGAATCAGTATCGACTCGCTTGCAGAAGCGTTACATAGCGGTGGACGCCGACAGGCGCGCCGCACCGGGGCAGAATGATTCCGTGCGCACTGCGATGGCCGAGCCGGGAGCAAGCCGGACCGTGTCGGCGGATCGGCCGATCGACCTGGCGAGCACGCTCGCTCCGCTGGGCCGTGGCAGCGGCGACCCGTGTCACCGCGCGACCGGTGACGGTGTGTACTGGCACGTCTCCCGGCTGCCGACCGGGCCGGTCACCTACCGATTGACCCAATCCGGTCCGCGCCTCGTGCAGGCCCGCGCCTGGGGGCCCGGCGCCGCGGAGTTCCTGGACGGTCTCGAGCACATGCTGTGCTTGGACGAGGACCTCTCGGCATTCGCGCCGGATCATCCGAAACTCGTCGACGCGCACCGTCGTTTCCCGGGTCTGCGCATGCTGCGTACCGGGTTGGTTTTCGAGGCCCTGGTGCCCGCCGTGCTGGAACAAAAGGTGCACAGTATCTCCGCACGCGCCTCGTGGCGGAAACTGGTGCGGCGGTTCGGCGAACCCGCTCCCGGCCCAGCACCCGAGGGACTGCGGCTGCCACCGGACGCCGACACGTGGCGCCGGATTCCGTCTTGGGCCTACCACCAGGCGAACGTAGGCCCGCAGCGGGCGCAGACCATCGTGCGTGCGGCCAGGGTCGCCGACTCGCTCGAGCGTGCGGCGCGGGTCGATCCGGCCGAGGCGACGCGCATGTTGCGCAGTGTCCCCGGCATCGGGGTGTGGACCGCCGCCGAGATCGCGCAGCGGGCATTCGGTGACGCGGACGCGTTGTCGGTGGGCGACTACAACCTCGCCGCCACGGTCGGCTGGACCCTGCTCGGCCGACCGATTGATGACGACGCGATGGTCGAATACCTGGAACCGCTACGCCCGCATCGCTATCGGGCGATCCGCCTACTCGAAATCAGCGGCCACTTCCACAAACCGAAGTTCGGCCCTCGCACTCCCCTGACCGACCATAGCTGGCACTGAGCCACGTCTTTTGCCGCCCGGCGTCCCTCATTTTCCTCAGTTTTGCCCCCCTTTTATCATTTCCGCCGACTCTGGGCGCAGGGACACTGGAGTGAGGCGCGCGCCACTTTCCGGCCTCCGCAGTAATCCCGCACCGATGCATTGCACGGAGCCGCCGCGGGGTTCGGGAGGGTCGGTGCGCATTGTCGAACCACATAACAGCAGGGGGTTGTCAGTGGATCAGATGCCACTCGGCGATACACCACGGTCCCGGTGCCAGTTCTACCGGCGGGAGTGTGATCTGCCCGCCGTTGTCGACCCACCCGAACTCGGCCGGATCGTGATGCGCGCCGGATCGGTGTGGGCATTGACCATGCCGAGCAGCTTGGGTCAAGCGGTCAAGGTGCATATGCAGAACCGGAGCATCCCGCTCGGCCCGATCCTCGCGCATCCGCGTTCGAACCGATGGACGTTCCTGATCGCTCCAGACCTGCCCGAAAGCGATACGCGACTGTTCGCCGAGCTGTTCCGGCTGAATGTCGCGGTCGCTCGCACCGGCTCGACGATCGCGTTGCCGTCTCCGACGTCGACGGCCGCCGCGATCCGCCGCTGGATAGTGCCGCCTCGCAATCATTTTCGTCCTTCGGGCCAGGTGGTTGTCGCGGCTATCCGCGCTTGGGCGCCCCCGGACCGGCGCAGTCGGTGACGGTAGGCGCTCGGAGCGCGGCTAGCGGCGACCGCTCGTCCGAAGGGGTGCCACCGTGCCCGAAATCCAGTTGTACGCCGGTTATGCCGGCGTCGGCGGTACGATCGCCGCGCGCGTCGAGCGCGATGTATCGAGATTTTCGGTCCCCAGACCTCGGCTCTTGGTAGACAGCGAAGGAGTCCCATCGTGAGCGTTCAAGGCAACGCGAACATCGACCTGACCGGCGCCACATGGCGAAAGGCAGGAGAAGACTCGGGCAACGACAGCGTGGAGGTCGCTCTGCTCGCGCAGGGGCACGTGGGTCTACGCAACGGGAAGGACCCGGACGGGCCGGTGCTGATTTTCACGCCGGGAGAATGGGCGGCCTTCACCGCCGGTGTGCACGATGGTGAGTTCGATCGACCGAAGTAAGCACCGCGCGGCCCGGCAGCGAGGCGAAGAACTGCCGGGCCGACCGCGTTGCTCGTCGGCCTACTGGTATGGATCGTGTCCGTCGGTGTCGTGGCAGAACTGGCGAGGTGGCCGAGCGGCCGGGTGGTCCGGCCGGTCGCCGATCGCGTATCAACGACGAAACAGCTTGTTGCCCAACCAGACCAGCGGATCGTATTTCCGGTCGGCGACCCGCTCCTTGAGCGGGATCAAGGCGTTGTCGGTGATCTTGATGTGCTCCGGGCAGACCTCGGTGCAGCACTTGGTGATGTTGCACAGGCCGAGCCCCTGCTCGTCCTGCGCCAGATCCCGGCGGTCGGCCACATCCAGCGGATGCATCTCCAACTCGGCGATCCGCATCAAGAAACGCGGCCCCGCAAACGATTTCTTGTTGTCCTCGTGGTCACGCACCACGTGGCAGGTGTTCTGGCACAGGAAACACTCGATGCACTTGCGGAACTCCTGCGAACGTTCCACATCCACCTGCCGCATCCGGTAATCGCCCGGCTTCAGATCCTCGCGCGGCGTGAACGACGGGATCTCCCGCGCCTTCTCATAGTTGAAGGACACATCGGTGACCAAGTCCTTGATCACCGGGAACGTACGCATCGGCGTCACCGTGATCACCTCATCCTCGGTGAAGGTGGACATCCGCGTCATACACAGCAGACCCGGCCGCCCGTTCACCTCGGCCGAACAGGAACCGCATTTGCCTGCCTTACAGTTCCAGCGCACGGCCAGGTCGGGCGCTTGGGTGGCCTGGAGTCGGTGGATGATGTCCAGCACCACCTCGCCCTCGTTGACCAGCACGGTGAAGTCGTGGAGTTCCCCGCCGTCGAGATCGCCACGCCACACTCGGAATTTGGCGTCGTAACCCATCGTTACGCCTCTCGCTCCGTCGAATTACCGGCCGCGGCCGGGTGCCCGGCGAGTTCCGCCGGGGTGTAGTACTTTTCGAGCTCGCCGAGATCGAAAAGGGCGAGCAGGTCCGGCCGCATAGGCGCCTGATCCTGGCGCGTCACTGTGACGCTGGGGATCTGGTCGCCCGCTGTGCCCGGATCCACCGCGCAGACCAGCAATCTGTTCCGCCAGTCCGGGTCCATCGCGGGGTGATCGTCCCGGGTGTGCCCGCCGCGGCTTTCGGTGCGTAGCAGCGCGGCCTTTGCCACGCATTCGCTGACCAGCAGCATGTTCTGCAGATCGAGCGCGAGATGCCAGCCCGGGTTGAACTGGCGATGTCCCTCCACGGTCACGTGCTGGAACCGGTCGCGCAGCTCGGCGAGTTTATCGACCGCCGCGCGCACCTCGTGTTCCTTGCGGATGATGCCGACCAGGTCGTTCATCGACTGCTGCAGATCGGTGTGCAAGGTGTAGGGGTTCTCGCCGTTACCGCCGGTGGCGGGGTCGAAAGGTGCCAGGGCCGCGGTGGCGGCCTTCGCGATGTCGACCTCGGAAACCGACGGCCGGCCGGCGAGGCCCGCCACGTAAGCGGCGGCGCCGAGACCGGCCCGGCGGCCGAACACCAACAGGTCCGACAGTGAGTTCCCGCCCAGGCGATTCGACCCGTGCATCCCGCCGGAACACTCACCCGCGGCGAACAGACCGGGCACGGTGGCCGCGCCGGTGTCCGGGTCGACCTCGACGCCGCCCATCACGTAGTGGCAGGTCGGCCCGACCTCCATCGGCTCCTTGGTGATGTCGACGTCCGCGAGCTCTTTGAACTGGTGGTGCATCGAGGGAAGCCGTCGCACGATCTCCTCGGCCGGCATCCGGGATGCGATATCGAGGTAGACACCGCCGTGTTCGGTGCCCCGGCCCGCCTTGACCTCCTCGTTGATCGCGCGCGCGACCTCATCGCGCGGCAGCAGGTCCGGGGTGCGGCGCGCGGAATCGTTGTCGCGTAACCACTGATCGGCTTCCGCCTCGGTCTCGGCGTACTGTCCCTTGAACACCGGCGGGATGTAGTCGAACATGAACCGCTTGCCGTCGGTATTCTTCAACACCCCGCCGTCGCCGCGCACGCCCTCGGTGACCAGGATGCCCTTCACGCTGGGGGGCCAGACCATGCCGGTCGGGTGGAATTGCAGGAATTCCATGTTGATCAGCGTCGCGCCGGCGCGCAGCGCCAGCGCGTGCCCGTCGCCGGTGTACTCCCAGGAGTTGGAGGTCACTTTGTACGACTTGCCGATGCCGCCGGTCGCCAACACCACCGCCGGGGTCTCGAACAGGATGAAGCGGCCGGATTCACGCCAGTAGCCGAACGCGCCGGAAATCCGGTCGCCGTCCTTGAGCAGTTCGGTGATGGTGCACTCGGCGAACACCTTGATGCGCGATTCGTAGTCGCCGGTCTCGGCGAAATCCTCCTGTTGCAGCGAGACGATCTTCTGCTGCATGGTGCGGATGATCTCCAGGCCGGTCCGGTCGCCGACGTGTGCGAGCCGTGGGTAGGTGTGGCCGCCGAAGTTGCGCTGGCTGATCCGGCCGTCCGGAGTCCGATCGAACAGGGCCCCGTAGGTCTCCAGTTCCCACACCCGGTCGGGCGCCTCCTGGGCGTGCAACTCGGCCATGCGCCAGTTGTTCAGAAATTTGCCCCCGCGCATCGTGTCCTTGAAATGGACCTGCCAGTTGTCTTTTTCGTTGGCATTGCCCATCGACGCGGCGCAGCCGCCTTCGGCCATCACGGTGTGCGCCTTACCGAACAGTGACTTGCACACCACCGCGACGGACAGTCCGTGCTCTCTGGCCTCGATCACCGCACGTAATCCGGCGCCGCCCGCTCCGATCACGACGACGTCGTAGTTGTGCCGTTCCACTTCTGCCATGCAGAGAACTCCTCGGTGAGGCGGTCAGTCGATGAACCGCAGGTCTGAAATCGTGTTGCTGGCAACCAACATGACGTAGAAGTCGGTCAGCACGAGGGTGCCGAGGGTCGTCCAGGCCAGCGCCATGTGCCGGGTGTTGAGCTTGGAGACCTGCGTCCAGAACCAGTAGCGCACCGGATGCGCGGAGAAGTTCTTGAGCCGTCCGCCCGCGATGTGCCGGCACGAGTGGCACGACAGCGTGTAGGCCCACAGCAAGATCACGTTGCCCAGCAGCACGATATTGCCGAGGCCGAAGCCGAAGCCGCCGGTCTTGCCGTGGAACGCGGCGATGGCGTCGTAGGTATTGATCACCGAAACCACCAGGGCCACATAGAAGAAGTAGCGGTGCGCGTTCTGGATGATCAGCGGCATCCGGGTCTCGCCGGTGTACTTGGCGTGCGGCTCGGCCACAGCACAGGCCGGCGGCGAGAACCATACCGACCGGTAGTAGGCCTTGCGGTAGTAGTAGCAGGTCAGCCGGAAGCCGAGCAGGAAGGGCAGCGCCACGAATCCGAGCGGCAGAATCGCGGGCAGCTCACCGAGGGGAGTGCCGAAATGGCTCGCACCCTCGACACACGAGGTGCTCAGGCACGGCGAGTAGAACGGTGTCAGGTAGTGGTAGTCGGGAACCCAATATGCCGTGCGCACATAGGATCTGATCGTCGCGTAGAGGACGAACGCGGCCAGTCCCAGCACCGTGAACAGTGGCGGAATCCACCATCGGTCGGTGCGCAACGTGCGTTCCGGGATTCGGGCTCTCGTTTTGCTGAATACGCCGGTGCCCGGGTCCGGGGCAGCGGCCGGTGCGGCATTCACTGGGATGCCTCGCTGATCTTGTGTGCGGGTGGCCATCGTTACCTCCGCAATCGAATGTGATGCTGAGCACCATACGACAACCCCGCTATGGCATGAACAGAGTCCCGGCAATCCAACCCGGGAAAGATGCCAGTGATTTACGCCACATTTGGACTGGGATCGGCTGGACGACGTGGGCGGTTGATAGACCGCGACAAGTCGAACTCAGCTGGGGCGGAAGGGGGTTCGGCGCAGGACGTGGCGCCGAATCGTACGGTCGGATTGCCATGCCGGGATCTGCGCCCGGCCCGATGGCGCCACGACCCGGAGTCGAGGGCCGGGTGAGCGACTCCTCCGGTGCTGGCCTCGGTGCGGCGAGTGGGACACCCGCGTGCCGATAGACCACGCACACCGACTCGCGGGCCCGCCTCGGTTATCGCTGGGCCCGCGAAGTCGGGGTCGGCGCCCTATGTGGTTCGCGGACGGGAGTGGAAGCCGAGCCCCTCGTCCTGCGCGCCCATCCAGGCGGCCTCGTCGGACTTGCTGTCCGGAACGTAGATGACGTCCTGCGCCTTGCGCCGCACCTCGGGCGGTGGTGACTGCTCGAGGTCGTCGGCGTCGATGGCCAGGCGCTCGAGGTCGTTCTCCAGCCGGCGCACCGGCCCGGCGTCGCCGTAGTGGCCGCGCAGGACGCCGATGGATTGCCGGAGCTGGCCGACCGCGTAGCGGAGTTCCGCAAATTCGCTGCGTGTCATCGATACCTCCTGTATTCCTTGGCGGACATGCGCTCTCGGCTTCAGTGCGCGGTTTGCCTGTCAGTCTTGGACCGCGCGCTACCCGAGTCATGTGACCCACCACACAACGTGATCTGTAACACACTACAGAAAGAATCCGTTTCTGGCTCGTACGCGGTCGGGCTTTGGTGGTTGCCGATCGGTAGCCCTGGTCAGCCGGCGGCGGCGAAGTCAGCCGGCGGCGGCGTAGCCGGTCGCGGTGTGCGGCGCGGCGAAGGCGCGTTCGACGAGCCCGGCGAGGGACTGCGCGACTTCTTCGGCGCGCTCGAGCATCACGCTGTGTCCGGCCCCTTCCAGACGAACCAGCTCGGAACCGGCCAGCTGGGACGCCAGCGCCACCGAGTGCGCGAACGGCACGAGGATGTCGGCCGTGCCTGCCAGTACCAGTGCCGGGATGGCGCCGAGACGGTGCAGGGTCGCCGTTTCGTCGAAGGTGATCAGCGAGTGCAGGAAGCCGGCCATGGTCAGCAGCGGGGTGTCGTTCAGCATCGCGGTGGCCAGCGCGGCCACCCGCGGGTTCACCTTCCTGGTGCCGAACTCGGCCTCCCGCAGAATGGGTGCGACCAGGCGGCGGGTCAGCTGCTTGGACGCCTGCAGCGCGCGCGGTGCGCGAGTGGCGGCGGCCTGTAGCGAGCTCACCGCGCGCCGGTTCAGCAACCGTGCGAGCCCCACTTCGGTGATGGCGTTGGCCGCACCCGCCAGCAGCGCGATGCCGACGATTCGCGTGCCGATCGCCGCCGGGAACAGCCGGGCGTAGGCGAGCACGACCATCGCGCCCATCGAATGGCCGACCAGGATCACTGGGCCGGTCGGGACGAGCGTCCGCAGGATGCTGTCCAGGTCGTGCGCCAGCTGGTCGATGGTGTAGGTCGACGGATGTGCCGCGCCGGATGCGCCGTGGCCGCGGTGGTCGTAGAACACCATCCTGGTGTGGTTGCCCCATTGCCGCAGCAATTGCTCGCGCAGGTAGGACCAGGATTCGGCGCGCAGGCAATGGCCATGGGCGAAGACCACGGTCGCGGGGGCGTCGGCGGCGCCGAAGACGTGGACCGCGAGAGGGACACCATCTTCGGCCGACACCGTGACGCGCCGGCCGCCGTGATCGCCGGTCCGGCGGGCGATAGTCGTGGACATGGCACCCTCCTGTGGGCGTGGGCCGAGTTCCGCGCTCCTGCCCCGTTTTCGGGCAGGATTTCCGCCGCGTTAACGGCCCATACCTGCCGTTATCTACACGTTGCCCAACCGACGCTGCCGATCGATCCAGTAGTCGAGTCGCGCTCGCCAGGAAAATCTACGAAATAATTGGGTTGAAGCTAGATTCCGGTAGACAAAGCTATCGCACGTGGATCCGGCGCAGCCGCCGGAAGAATCCGCCATGTTCTTTCTACGGATAATCCGATACTGCCGAATAGTGCCCGAGCGACGGCGCAAACGACCGGCGCAGGTGTTGCCGCGCAACTGCGCAACCAGGCGGAAGTGCGCGGCTGAATCGGTGCGCAGGGGCCGACCTGACAGCCACCCGCCCGCGTCGGCGAGCTCGGCCCTGGCGCGGCGGCGCAGCCGGACCGTCTCGACCAGAGCCGCCGCGGGATCCCGGTGCTCCAGGTAGCGGTGAGCGCGCCCGCAAGCGCGCAGGCGTGCGCCCCGGCAGGTAGTGCCGGCCGGGCCGCAAGACCACTGTGGGGCCGTCGTCACGGTCGCCTCCCGCGCTCCCGACCGTGACGGCGCAGCCCTCCGGCTCGATCAGGCCTCTGCGCGACTGCGGGTCGAAGGCATGAATGGACGCAGCAGGTTCGCCTCTGTCGACGGACCCACCTGCCACTGCGCGATCCACGGCCCGGTCCCCTCGCTCGGATCGAGCACGCCCTGCTCCAACCACTCGTAGCGGCCGTCGAGCACGCCTCGGGTGAGGGTGCGATCGTCGTCGTCGGTGTTCTCCCACAGCGCGTCGAACAGTCGGCGTACGCGCAGCCGCGACTGCCTGCAGAAGGCGTCCGCCAGCTCCTCGGCGGCTTTGGCCTCCGGCGCGCCCGCGGTGCGCAGCGCCTGGGCGCGCACACAGGCCGCGGACATGGCGAACAGCTCCGCGCCGATATCGACGATCCGGCCGAGGAAATTCTGCCGGTACTCCAGGCCCGCCTGCCAGCGGCCCATCGCGTACATCAGCGACCTGGCCTGCTTGCGCGCACTGCGTTCGACGAACCGCAGATGCCGGGCCAGCACGCCGAATTCGGTGTATGCCGCCGGCACCGTGCCCGCCCCGACGGCCAGTTGCGGGAACCACTTCGCATAGAAGCCGGTCGCCCCGACCGCCGCCTTCGCCTTGTCCTTGAATTCGGCCTTGCGATCGACCAGGGCACCCGCGGCCGCCATGTGCGCGTCGGCCATCTCCCGGGCGATCAGCAACCGCATGATTTCGCTGGAGCCTTCGAAGATGCGGTTGATCCGCAGATCGCGCACCAACTGCTCGGCGGGAACAGCGCGCTCGCCGCGGGCGCCCAGCGAGGCCGCCGTCTCGTAGCCGCGGCCCCCGCGGATCTGCACGAGTTCGTCGGCGATCCGACAGCTCATCTCGCTGGCCCACAGCTTGGCC
Source organism: Nocardia glycosmidis (assembly GCF_052545115.1). Classification (NCBI taxonomy): domain Bacteria; kingdom Bacillati; phylum Actinomycetota; class Actinomycetes; order Mycobacteriales; family Nocardiaceae; genus Nocardia; species Nocardia glycosmidis. Next base: position 105,519 of record NZ_JBQWRH010000005.1, read on the forward strand.
AGCGCCGCCTCGATCCGGATGTCGTTGCGGGCCTCGTCGCACATGGCCGCCGACAGGTCCAGTGCGGCTTCCAGCGCGTACGTGGTCGCCGCGATGAATGCGATCTTCTCGCCGACCGCCGCGTGCTCGCCGACCGGCCTGCCCCACTGGACCCGCTGGACGCTCCACTCCCGGGCGATCTTCAGCGACCACTTCGCGGCCGCGGTGCACATCGCGGGGATGGCGAGCCTGCCCGCGTTCAGCGTGGTCAACGCGATCTTGAGGCCGTCGCCCTCCCGGCCGATCAGGTTGCGCTTCGGCACGCGGACGTTGTGCATCCTGGTCAGGCCGTTCTCGATGCCGCGCAGACCCATGAACGAGTTGCGCCGCTCCACGGTGATGCCTGGCGCATCGGCTTCCACCACGAACGCCGAGATGCCGCCACGATGGCCCTCGCTCTTGGGCACGCGGGCGATCACCACCAGCAGCTCTGCGACGACGCCGTTGGTGGTCCACAGCTTGACGCCATTGAGCAGGTAGGCCTCGCCGTCCTCGGTCGGCGTCGCGGTACTCGCCATTCGGGCGGGGTCGGAGCCCACGTCGGGCTCGGTGAGCAGGAACGCGCTGACCGCGCCGGCCGCACAGCGGGGCAGGAACTCCGCCTTCTGCTCCGGGGTGCCCGCCAGCTTCAGTGGCTCGGGCACCCCGATGGACTGGTGCGCCGAAAGCAGGACGCCCAGACTCGGGTGCGTCGAGCCGACCAGCATCAATGCTCTGTTGTAACCGAATTGGGAAAGCCCTTGGCCGCCATACGAGGGCGGTATCTTCAGGCCGAAGCAGCCGAGTTCGGCCATGGCTTTGGCGTACTCGTCCGGAATCCGGCCCTCGGTTTCGATCACCGTCGCGTCCATGGACTCGCACAGCGTCCGCAGGCGGGTCAGAAACGCCTCGGTGTGCGCGGCATCCTCGGGGCCGGGCTGTGGGTACGGGTGGATCAGATCCAGCCGGAACCGGCCCAGGAACATTTCCTTGGCGAATGAGGGCTTGGCCCAGCCTGTTTCGCGGGACTCCTCGACCAGTGCGCGGGCCTGTTCTTCGGTGGCGTCGACTTTCGCGGCTGTCGCCATGTTGTCCTCCCTCGGACGTGAGCAGGATCACATTCGAGTGTAGGAGAGTTTGTTACCCGTCGGTAGGGCTCTTGGTCGAGAGAAATCTTCGAAATTCTATTGAACGTGCAAGATAGGCGAATAGTGCGCAATCGAGGCTCGGCTGGGGCTCGACTCCCGCCGCCGTGCGGCGGTCAGACCGAGCGCAGATAGCGGCCGAAGTGCGGCACGGTGAAGCCGATCGTGCCGCGCTCGGCCGAGTAGATGAGGCCCTTTTTGATCAACCCGTCGCGGGCGGGTGACAGCGAGGCCGGCTTGCGGCCGAGTTCATGGGCCACCGCCGCGGTGGCCACCGGGCCGTCGTCGCCGGACAGGTCCGCCATAGCGCGCATGTACTCCCGCTCGGCAGGTGTCGCTCGCTCATAGCGGGAACCGAAGAACCCCACCGCCAACTCCTCCTCGGCGGTGGGCGAGGCGACCTCGACGTCTTCGGCCGTGATCGGGCTCTCCGGCGCCTGGTCCCAGGCCGCTTTGCCGTAGGACTGTACGAAATATGGGTAGCCATCCGCTTTTTGGTAAAGCGCGTCCAGCGCGCCGTCGGTGAACTTCACGTTCTCGCGTTGGGCCGGCGCGATCAGCGCTTGGTCCGCGGAGCTCCGGTCCAGTCGGTCGATGCGGTGATAACTGAATAGTCGCTCTGAGTAGCTTTTTGACGCCGACAGTACCGCGGGCAAATGCGGCAGCCCCGCGCCGACCACGATCAGTGGCGCGGCGTCCTGACTCAGTTCATGGCAGGCACCGCAGATCGCGGAGATGTCGGCGGGGCCGAGATCCTGCATCTCGTCGATAAAGATCGCGATGCCGACGCCGATGTCGCCGGCCAGTGCCGCCGCCTCGACCAGCAGCTCCACTAGATCGATCTCGATGTCGCCGGAATCGGCCCGGCCGCTCACCGCCGGCACGTCGATGCCGGGTTGCCAGCGCTCCCGCATGCCCTTGTCCGCGGTCGCCCGCAGCGCGAAAGCCTTCAGGATGCCGAGAAAATCGTCCACCCGCTCCGGATTGCGGTGCGCCGTGGCGATCGCGCGCACCGCCATATGCAGCGCCGAGGACAGCGGGCGGCGCAGTTGCTGATCCGGCCGCGCCTCGATCTTGCCGGTGCCCCACCCGCGCGAGATCGCGGCCGAGCGAAGTTGATTGAGCAGCACGGTTTTTCCGACGCCGCGCAGGCCGGTCAACATGACGCTGCGTTCGGGCCGGCCACGCGCGATGCGTTCGAGCACGATGTCGAAGGCGGTGAGTTGTTTGTCGCGCCCGGCTAGTTCGGGTGGGCGCTGTCCCGCTCCGGGTGCATACGGATTCCGCACGGGGTCCATGCCCCGACACCATAGCGCGTCGGTCCGCATAATCTGGGCATATCTACGGTGTGTCCTAGAGAGCCTTAGCGGCCGGTATTGCACTATGGCTCTCGCTGTCGGCCTTTCCGGTCGGCGGCGGCTCGCGAGAACGCCCAGCGCGGGACGGCGCGCGGAAAGGGAGGGCCATGTCCAACGAACCAACTCAGGCGTCCGACGAACCAACCCCGGCAGGCACCGCCGAGGTGGTCGAGTCGTGGAATGTTCCCGTGGGCGCCACAGTGGCCCAGCGCATCAAATCGAACATCCTCTTCGCGATCGAAGGCGGCTTCGACGATCCCCGGCTGGTCGCGGATCTCGCGGTTGGTCCGCTGGTGATGGCGCTCGGGCGGCTGGAGGTGGAGCTGGCCGACGCGCGGCGCCGAATCGACGAACTGGAGCGCGCGATCCACGAAGGTCGATCCTGAGTGGCTGCCGAGAGTTGGATTGTCCGTTCGGTGATCACGCCGATTGCGTCGAGATCTGGTTGTGACCTCGCGTCAAGGCGTGCGGTTTCCGCTCTCGTGCTGCGGTTCGAGCGGTGCTGGAGAACATCCAGCTCTGTGCGCTGGACAACGTCGCGCAGACATCGTAATCTCTTTGTGACTTAGTGGAACCAGGCGCTTCGTAAGAGGAGCGGCGCCACTAGTTACCGCCTGAACGGCTGTCGGACCAACTGGTCTCGACTGTCGTGCCGGGGACCCACAGGTTCGTCTGGGGTGAATCCTCGCGGCCATTGGTCGCCAGGTAGGGCCGATCTCCCGGCCCGAGCCCGTCAGCTAACCCGGTCGGCGGGAGCGCAGCAAGATCGGAGACGTAGCTCGGTGGGTAAACACAGCTTGCAACGGGATTCTCGGGTTCCGAATTCCGTCAAGGGTGCGATTGTCATGGGTGCGGTAGCCGCGACCGGCGCCATGCCCGCGATTCCAGCCATGGCCGCGACCATCAACGTTCCCGGTGTCGGCAGCTTCGACGTTCCGCAGGAATGGGAGCAGCCGGTCCAGCAGCTCAATCAGCAGATCCAGCAGGCGCTCGCCGCACCCGCGCCCGAGGCGCAGGTGGCTCCGCAGCTCCCGGGGCTCGCGCCGGTGATGCCGGGCCTGTTCGCCCAGCCGAGCACCCCCGGTAATGTCGCCCTCGACGCCGCGAAGACCAAGGTCGGCGCCCAGTACTCCTGGGGCGCAGCGGGTCCGCGGACGTTCGACTGCTCCGGCCTCGTCCAGTGGGCGTTCCGCCAGGCGGGCGTCGAGCTCCCCCGCACCAGCTTCGAGCAGTCGCATGTCGGTGCGCCGGTTGCCTACCAGGAGATGCAGCCGGGCGACATCGTCATCACCAACGGCGGCGGTCATGTCGGCATCTACGCGGGCGACAACAAGCTGCTCAACGCGGTGCAGTCGGGTCAGCCGGTGTCCTACACCCCGCTGCGCCCCGACATGGTGGTTACCGCACGCCGTATCGTCTAACGAGTGGTCCGCGCCGAAACCGGCATCCAGAGCAGCGCAACCCAGGCACGCGTCGATTCGTGGACTTGGGCCGTGCGCCTGTTCAAAACCAGATCCGCCGCTGCGGAAGCCTGCCGTGGTGGGCACGTCCGGGTGAACGGCTCGACGGCCAAGCCCGCGCAGCCGGTGCGCCCCGGTGACGAGGTGCGCATTCGCGCAGGCGGCCTCGAGCGCATCGTCATCGTGGAGCGGATCGTCACCAAGCGCGTCGGCGCCCCGATCGCCGCACAGTGCCTGATCGATCGCAGTCCGCCTCCCCCGCCACGGGAAATCCTGGCGGCAATGCCCCGCCGAGATCGTGGCGCCGGGCGACCCACCAAGCGTGAGCGGCGCGAGACCGACCGCCTGATGGGCCGGGATGATCCTGCGACAAGCTGATCCCCAGCACCTGCGAGGCATTTGGGCCGGTCTGCTCGAACTGTATCCTCGCAGCCCACTGCAGCCGATTTCGCACCTGATATGTGGGTGTGGCGGCGGCGGTAAGAGTTTCAGATCATCGCGACGGGGCGTAGCTGGCCTGCGAGGTAGCGAGCCCGGCACTCGCCCCGGCGCAGCTTTCCACTGCTGGTCTTGGGAATTCGCCCACGCTCGACGAGCAACACCGTGCCCGGCATAACGTCGTGCGTGGACGCGATCACGGTCCGGATGCGGCGGGCCAATGCGAAGAGTTCGGCGGGTTCAGCGGCGGCGATGGTCACCAGTTCGGCGATCACGACCAGGTCTTCACGCAGCCCGTCGTCATGCCCGAAAGCCGTCACGTGGCCGGGCCGAATTTTCGGCGAGCACGCCGCCACAGTCGTCTCGATATCGGTGGGATAGTGATTGCGCCCGTCGACCACGATGACGTCTTTACGGCGTCCGGCGATGTAGAGCTGACCCTCGTGCTGGAAGCCGAGGTCGCCGGTGCGCAGCCAGCGGATGTCGGCGTGGGCCAGGGTAGCGCCGAAGGTTTCCTCGGTGGCGTCGGGCCTACCGAAATATCCGTCGCCTACGTTGTTTCCGGCCACCCAGATCTCACCGACTCGCCCCGCGGGCAGCGTCATCCCGGTCGTCGGATCGACCACGCATACCTCCTGCCCAGCAGGGCCGCCGCAGCCGACGAGCGCCACGCCGTTGTGCGATTCCCGCGTTCCGGCCGGTAGCGCCACCGCGCGACCTTCCGCTAGTGCGGCCCGGTCGAAGTGGTGCCATACCGGTTCCGCGCCGGGGTCGCAGACGGTGACCGCAAGCGTGGCCTCGGCGAGGCCGAAGCCGGGCGTGTGCGCGCGGTGACGGAAGCCGTGTGGGCTGAATGTCCTGGTGAATTCGTACAGCGCGCCGGCCCGGACGGGTTCGGCGCCATTGAGCAGGACATCCAATGTGGACAGGTCCAGACCGGCCCGCTCCTGCGGAGTCGTGCCCGAAACTGCGAGCGTCAGGGCGAAATTGGGGCATCCCGTGATGCCCGCGCCGTAGTCGGACAGCGCCCGCAGCCAGCGGATCGGCCGCTTCACGAACTCCGCCGCCGCAAGGGTTACGCCGTGCACACCGAGCGCGAGGGGCAACGCCAGGCCCAGGATCAGGCCCATGTCGTGAAACAGCGGTAGCCATGTCACGATGGGGCGATCTTCGGACGCACACAGCGCATCCCGCAACTGCGCCACCGCCGCCGCCAAATTCTGATGCGTTACCCGAACACCAGCCGGCGACTTGGTCGACCCCGAGGTGTACTGCAAATAGGCGAGCTCGCTCCGCACCGGCTCGACGACGAGCGAATCCGCGTCAGTCGCGGGAACAATCCGCGCGCTCGCATGCCTACCACCGGTTGCCTCGCCATGCCGGCTCGCGGAATCTGCTGACCGCATGCCTCGTCGCGCACGCTGTGCGGCGGCGTCTCGCCTAGGCGTGGGCGGGCTCAGCGGCACTATGGTTGGCGCGGCCAGGTCACCATTGGTTGTGATGGGGTGAGCGGCTGGACCCGAACTCGGTCCTTCTGCCGGAGTCTTCGGCGATAGCGGAACCATTGCCGGCGGAGTTTGCCGTGTGCCATGCGGTCCCGGTTCGGCCCATTCGGTGACAGACGTCGGCGACAGTGCGGCCGAGTACGTCGCCGGCGTGGCGGAATGCGTTCTCGGTGCTGTTGTTCCGGCGTCCGGTCCGGTGGGTTGTCCGGTTTGATCCGGCCGGCTTGCCGAAGTTGATGCGGCTGGTTCGACCGACTGCGGTTCCGGTTCATCGGAATGCTCTCGCCGCGTCGCCCGTTCAGTGATCAGCGCGGGTTGCGTAGTGGCCGGAGCGGGGCGCGTGGTCGAAGCGGTCGGATCGGCGGCCGAAACCGCCATGGACGCGGACGCTTCCGGCGGCACGATCAGTACGCGTCCGAGTGCTGGTCCGATGGATGCTGGGGTGATTTCGTCGTGTGCCGAGAGCAATGTCAGCGTGGGGCGGGCGTCGGCGAGGATCGCCTGCAATCGCTCTCGGTTGCGGGTGCCGCTCGCGGGGAAGAGCGGTACCGCAGGGCGATTGCTGTATAGACAGGCCAGAAAGGCGACCGCGTAGTCGATTCCGTGGGCGCACAGTATGGCGATCCGGTCGCCGGGCGCGCTCTCCCGTCGCAGTCGCGCGGCGAGCGCTGCCGCCGCGGTGTGCAGGCCCGCGTAGGTCACCGTGATGGGCACCTGTTCGTGCATGTGGTAGCGCAGTTCGGTGTAGGCGGGCGCGTCCGGTCGTGTCGCCGCCCAGTGAGCCACCTGTATCGCGAGGATATTGTCCGGTGTGTGGTCCTGCGCGGTCACGATGGCTCGCTGGTCCGCACCGCGATGGGCGAGCGTTCTCGCATGCGCCGGCGCAGTGCGGTGTAGGCGCGCTCGTGCGGGCGGATGGCCGCCGAGTGGGCCACTGGTGCCAGGGAAATGGTGCCTGGCAGGTGGATGCTCGCGGTCACGATACCTCGCTGGTGTTCTCGGCGACCCGGGCCAGCAGGGCGGTGCCGAGTGCGGTGACGGTCGGGTGTTCGAACAGCTCGGCGGTGGCGATCCGGACGCGCAGACGGGTTTCCAGATTGCGGCGCATTTCGATCGCGAGCAGGGAAGTGAGGCCGAGGTCGTTGAAGTCGGCTGTGGGGTCGATGTGCTCGGCGGGCAGACCGAGTGTGCTCGCCAGTACGCGGCGGATGGTGGGGATCAGTGGCTCGGCGGCATCCGGCGCCGCGAGCAGGTACTCCGCTGTGCTGTTTCGGCGCACATCTGATACCGAATTGGGCTTCAGCACAAGGAGATTCGTCAGCCGCTGCGCTACCGACGACGTGTCGGCGGTGGGGGTGTAGTCCAGCGCGAGCAAATACGGGCCCTCGTAGCGGAGGGCTTCCGACAGCACCGCGCCTCCGCGGCTCACGTCGAACGCCCGGACGCCCGCTCGGCGCAAATGATTCGCCCCACCCGCTGCCGCGGCGAGGCCGGAATCCCACAGGCCCCATCCGATACTGAGAATCCGCCTGCCCGGAGCGCGCCAGGCCAAGGCGTCCATGGCCGCGTTGGCCGCGGCGTAGGCGGCTTGGCCCGGTGCTCCGAGCGCGCCGGTCGCCGAGGAGAACAGCAGGACGAAGTCGGTCGAGTCGGCCGCGGTGAGGTCGATCAGATTGCTCGCGGCGGACGGTTTGGCGGCGCACATCCGGGCCAGCTGACTTGCCGTGACCGCGTCGAACGCGGCGTCCTCCAGCGCGCCCGCGGCATGCACGACACCCCGGATCGCCGAACCCCAGGCCCTGATGTCGCTGAGCGCGCCGGCCAGATCGTCCCGGTCGGCCGCATCGCAACGTACGACGACGATACGGTCCTCCAAGCCGTCGAGCAGCGCAGGCACCGGGCGCGGTGCGCGCGTCAGTACCACCACGTCGCGCGCGCCCGCGTCGAGCAACCAACGGACGGCGACCGATCCGAGCGTCCCCAGCCCGCCGGTGACGACATACGTTCCGTTCGTGTCGATGCCCGTTGGCGGCAGCGCTCGCGCTCGCGCGGGCGTGAAGCGACGGAGGGCGACCTCCCCCGCGGTCAGGCGCAGCTCGTCGGGCTGATCGGCGGCGATCACCAGTCGGCGCAGCAGCGGCACGCTGGCGGGATCGCTATCCGTCCAGATCAGGCGCACCTGCAGGCTCGACTCGAGTTGCAGCGAGCGCACCAGGCCGGCGATCGCCGCGGGGCCGATGGCGAGTTCGTCGAGCCGCGAGTGGGCGGCATCCTGCTGCGGCAGGATAACCGTCAAGGATGCGGTGGCGGCGTCGGTGGAGATCCGTTGCAGCAGATCGAGGACGCGGCCGAGGGATGCGATGGCTTCGTTCGCTTCGCGCCCGCCGCCGTTCGCCGGACAGACCACCACCATGGCGCTTCGACCGGTAGTGCGCCCGGTCAGGACCGCGGTGACGAGCGGGCCCGCGTCGTCTGGGTCGCGCGCGATTCGTTCGGTCGGCAAGGTGGCATGCAACGCCCGGGCGAGTCGGACGGCGAGGTCGGAGGTTCCGACTACTACCGCGCGTTCGACCGGGTTGGCTGCGGGCGCGTCAGCGAGCTCGAGCGACTCCCGATCGTGTGGTGCCCACACCTCTTGACGGAACGGCGCGTCCGGTTCAGCGCGCGGCGTTCGCAGTGCGCCGAGCTCGTTCGCAGCACCTGCTCCGGTGTAGCGGATGTGCACGCCGGAGAAGGCAAGACAGGGCACGCCGTGCTGATCGGTCGCGATGACGTCGCCCACCAGTCCGTTGTCGCTCCGCTCCCGGATCAGCGCGTGCACCTCGAGCACGTGGCGATTCGGTTCGTTCGACAGCCAGGCGGAGTCCATGCCGATCGGCAACGGAATCGCCGCGGCGGGCAACTCGTCGAACACGGCCGCGGCGAGCACCTGCAGGCACCCGTCCAGCGTTGCGGTGCGGTGCAATTCGGCGGCGTCGAACAGGCCCAGCGCCCGTTCGGTACCCGCCGCGATGCCGCGCAGCGCACGGAAGCGCGGTCCGTACTCCAACCGCCTGCGGCGCAGTTCCTCGTAGAACGAGCCGGTCGCGATGACGCGCATGTGGTGGCGGGCGGCCCGGTTTGCGTCGACCACCCGCATCCATGCGACGATATCCGCGGGTGTGGGGTTGCCGGCGGGCCGGGCCGAAGCCAGCGTCTCGGTGCCGGTGACCTCCGCCCGCATTCTTTCCTCGGTTCCCGGTCCGCGATAGACGACCTCGGGCAGGGTGCTCGAATCAGTCCGCTCGTGCACGACGAAGTCCATCAGTCTCGTCGCCGCGTCGGTCGTTCGGGCCAGGTGCAGTAGCCTGCGCAGCCAGAACACGGCAGGCACCGTATTCTCGCCCTGCACCACGTGGTCGGTGAGATCGTCGGTGACGAAGGCGGATTCGGGGGTCTGCCCGTTCGCCGTTCCCGATACCAGGAGCGGAAACCTCCGCCGTCGCCACTGCCGTGGCGCCGCTGCGCCGAACGGGCCGAGCGCCGACCAGTCGACCGGCCGCCCCTCCAGGTACAGCCGCGCCAGGCCGGTGAGGAACCCGCTCACCTCGTCCTCGCGCAACGCCACCGGGTGCGTGCCGGCGCGAAATTCCGGATATTCCCGCACGGCCGAACCGAGTACCGGATGCGGGCCGATCTCCAGCACGGTCGAGATGCCTTCTTCGGCCGCGCGTTCCATCGCCGCCGCCAACTCCACGGTGCCCGCGGCATTCTCGGCCCAGTAGTCGCGATCCATGGCCGCCGTGGTGATCTTCGCGCCGCGCCGCGCCGTCGAGTACACCGGCACCCGCGGTGCCCGCGGGGTGATCTCGCTCAGCGCGACGGCGAACGGCGTGAGTACGGTGGCGACCTGCGGGCTGTGCGCGGCGAAGTCCACGGCGAGCCGACGCGCGAACATGTTACGGCGGGTGGCTCGACGCACCAGTGTGTCGATATAGCGCGGCGTGCCGGACACGACAACCGATCTGGGACCGTTGACCGCAGCGATGCTCACTTCCCTGCGCAGCGGCTCGACCAGCTTCGCCGCTTCGTCCGGGTCCGCCTCCAGCACCGCCATCGCGCCGTGACCGTCCAGGTGGGACAGGGTCGCGCTGCGCAGCACCACCAGGCGCGCCGCGTCGGCCAGCGACAGCGCTCCGCTGACGGTGGCGGCGGCGATCTCGCCGAGACTGTGCCCGGCCACAGCATCGGGCCGAATCCCGAACGCCGCCAGCAGATGCACCGCCGCCACTTGGAATGCGAACAGCGCCGGCTGCACCAATTCAGTCGCCTGCGCGGCACCGTTTCCGGCGAAGGCGAAACCGTGCCGCGGTGACCAGATTCGCGGTCCTCCGGCCGCCACGATCGCGTCCGTCGCCTCGGCCAGCGCGGCGGCGAAGACCGGATACCGTGCGGCCAGCGCGCGACCCATTCTCGGGTGCTGCCCACCTTGTCCGGAGAACAGCAGCAGCAGGCCGCCTGGACGTCGGTGGCGTACCGGGCCGAGCGCCGCGTCGGCGTCGCCGCGGCCGAGGGCACGCAGCCGGTGCACTGCGTCGCGGTGGTCGTGCGCGATGACCGCGGCCCGGGTCGTCTCGGAAAGCAGCCGGGCCGAGGCCGCGGCGAACCCGGGCAGCGGCGTTCGCGCGCACTCCAACTCGTCGGCCAGCCGCAGTGCGTGCTCGCGCAGCTCCCCCTCGTCGCGGGCGGTCAACGGAATGAGTACCGGAGATTGCTCACTCCAAACGTGCTTTGGCGGGGCAACCCCACGCACCACGATATGCGCGTTCGTGCCTCCGAATCCGAACGAGCTGACGCCCGCCATGCGCTGCGGCGCGGGCACGTGGCTCCAATCCACCGGCTCGGTCGGCACACGCAAACCGCGCTCGGCCAGATGCAGCAGCGGGTGTTCGGTGCGGAGGTTGATCGTCGGCGCGATCACGCCGTGATGGACGGACAAAGCGGTCTTGACCAGCCCCGTGACTCCGGCGGCGGCTTCCAGATGTCCGATATTGGACTTCACCGAGCCGATCCAGATCGGATCGTCGGTGTGGATACCCGCTCGCTCGCTCGATCGTCGAGTGCCCTCGCCGAGCGTGGCGGCGAGTGCGCCGATCTCCACGGCGTCACCCAAAGGCGTTCCCGTGCCGTGACATTCGATGTAACCAGCGCTACGCGGCGTACCACCGGCGCGCGACCAGGCGGTGCGCAGCGTCTGCTGCTGCGCGCGGCCGTTCGGTGCGTACAGACCGTTGGAACGTCCGTCCGATCCGACGGCCGTTCCGATGATCTCCGCATACACCCGGTTGCCCTCGCGCAACGCGTCCGCGGTCCGCTGCAGGATGACCATTGCGCAGCCGTCGCCGCGGGAATAGCCGTCGGCGGTGACGTCGAACGGCGACGTTCGCCCGCCCGGCGACAGGAACCCGCTCTCGGCGAGGTAGTTCGAGGTGTGTTCCAGCAGTACCAGATTGACCCCGCCGACGATCGCGAACGGAACCGTGCCATCGGCGAGCAACCGGACCGCGAAATCGACCGCGGCGAGCGAGGACGAGCACGCGCTGTCGAGCACCAGGCTCGGCCCGTGCAGGTCGAGCACGTAGGACAACCTGTTGGCGATGATGCTGAGCGCCGACCCGGTCACCGCGTAGGGGGCGTCGTGGCCGGCCCGGCCGAGCACCGCGATGCCATGGTCGTACCCGGACGCGCCGAACACCACGGCGGCGCCGGATCCGCGTGCGCGATAACCGATACCGGCGTCATCGATCGCCTCCACCGCGACCTCCAGCGCCAGCCGCTGTTGCGGGTCCATGACGGCGGCCTCTCGCTCGGAGATGGCGAACCAGTCGTTGTCGAACGCCTCGACATCGTCGAGGTATCCGCCGCGTCGACTGCCCAACCGTCCGGCGGGTGGTGTGGACGTGGCGTCCCGGCCGTCGAGTAGCAGCCGCCAGAATTCGGCGCCGCTCGCCGCCCCGGGCAGTCGGCAGCCGAGGCCGATGACGGAGACGGGTGGATGCGTGCCGACCGAGTCAGTAGGCGCGCTGCTCATCGCATCGCGAGATACTCGATAAGCTGTTCGATATCTGGATGGTCGTAGATCGCGGTCAGCGGAACCTCGACTCCCATAGCGTCTTCGAGCTGGGCGGTCAGCCTCGCAAGCTGGGTGGAACTGAGGCCGAGATCGGTAAAGGGCGAGCTGGTCGACACAGTGGCGGCGTCGACCCCGAGTAGATCCGCAACAGCCGTGACGGCGGCGCAGGTCAACACAGCGCGTCGGCGATAGCCGAGCGAACCGTTGTTCCCCTGCGCACCACTGTGCCCCTCCGGAAGACTGGGTGGCATCGCGTCCTCCCTCCCCGTCTCCCGGCTGCTGTTACCCACTAAAGAACGGTACCCACGCGATTATGCCGGAGAAATCGCCGCGAGCAAGGTGCATTTCCGCTGCCTGCTCAGCCTTTCCCGAAGTACGGCAAATCGCCTACGGTGGCATGGTGACCGAACCGGACAGCGGTGCCGCCACCCGTGCTGAGCGCACTCCGATTGTGCCCACGCTGCTGCGCTGTTGCGCTGCGCTTGCCGCGACCCCGGTCCGGTTACTGCGCCCGCGCCGCCCCGACACCACTTTGCTGGCGAATCTCGCGGTGCGGCCGCTGCCCGCGGTGCGCGCCACGGTCCGGCTCACCGTGCTGACCCAGGCCACCATGTCGGCGCCGACCACCATCGTGGCCGAGGGGGTGCGCAGCCTGCGGGAGATGACGCTGTCGATGGCGGCGTTCCTGGTCGAGCATCCGAAGGCGCGTTTCCTTGTCGATCCGGCCCTGTGCGCCGACGTGCACCACCGGGTGCTGCCCGAGTTGCCGTTCCCGGTCCCGCTGCTCGTCGCGCCGGACAAGCCGGTGCTCGGTCTGTCCGACGCGCTCGCCGCGCACGACATCGCCTGCGGCGATATCGATTTCGTGCTGCCCACGCACCTGCACTGGGATCATGTCTCGGGCTTGCTGGAATTGCCGCGCTCGGTCGAGGTTCGGTTGCCCGCGGTCGAATACGAATGGGCGATGGGCGGTTCGCACGCACCGGCCGGTGTGGCGCGGGGGCCACTGCGCGGCCGCACCTTCGACCGATTCGAGTTGGACGGGCCGCCGGTCCTCACCTTCCCGCGCACCAAAGACCTTTTCGGCGACGGCTCGGTGCTGCTGGTGGATCTCGCGGGCCACACGCCCGGCAGCATCGGCGTGCTGCTCGCGGTGGACGACGGCAGCCGCGTGTTGTTCGCGGGCGATGCCGTCTGGAGCAAGCTGCAGGTCGACCTGCTGCGGGAGAAGGCACCGATGCCGGGCAAACTCTTCGACTCCGACCGGGACGCCGCCTTCACCACGATCCACCGTCTGCACGCGCTACCCGACGACATCGAACTCATCGCCAGCCACGATTACGAGGCCGTCACCGCCCGCGCGGCGAAATAGGCCGACCGGCAGCCAGTAGCTACGCGGCTGTGACCGCCGATCAGCCTGCCGCAAACAGGCCCTTCGCATCGGCGGGGGAAAGGAATTCCACCCGGGATGAAGCTATGTACTTCTCACGCTGGCTCAGGAAGTGCCTTGTGTGGGGCTGCCGCTCATGCTCCTCGAACGCTTCGCGGTCGCGGTACACCTCATAGAACACCCGAGACAGCGGCTCGTCCTGGACAGTGTGGGTGGCGTAGACCAGGGTTCCGGGTTCCAGTTCCGCGATGGCCTGGACGGTTTCGGCCACCAACTTGTCGAATTCGGCCGCCTTCTCGGCGTCCTGGAGATCGAATCTCACAACGAGCGCGAACATGACCCCTCCTCAACACTGGTTATACGGTAACCGTACCGGCCAGGACCAGCGTCCAGACGAAATCGACGCGCCCAACACCCGAGTGGCGCTGTCACTCTGGCGAGGTTTCGAGTGTCGTGTCATACGCCTGGCCCGCGTCGCGGATCTTGGTGGCAGGGAATCGCAGGCACTGGTAACCGGTTGCGCAGCGCTGTGCCGTCCAGTTCGGCGGCTACCTGGTCCAGCGCCAGCCGCGCGATCCAGATTTCGACAGACATGGCCGAGATCTACCCAGGGGCTACCGACAAAACGCCGCCGCACCCGCACTGGGCATGTGGCGGCGCTATCCGAAGTGATGTTCGCCTGAAACATCTTCGCTACAGATGGCTTTCAGTAATTCGCCGCTCGTTTTCGGGTACGTAGGTCAGCCGACAACGGTGTCGGCGAGTCGTGCGGTGATCAGCTCTTCGGCCTCGGTGACCATTCGGCCGATCAAATCAGCGCAGGTCGGGATGTCGTGGATGAGGCCCTGGCACAGGCCGACCGACCAGATGCCCGCGTCCAGATCGCCCTCCTCGAACACCCGCCGGCCACGGGCGCCCGCGACGAGGTCCCGGACGTCGTCGAAAGTGCCTCCCGATTTTTCGATCTCGACGACCTTGCGACTGATCTCGTTGTCCGCGACGCGCGCGGTATTGCTCATGGTGCGAAAGATGAGCTGCGTGTCGCGTTCGGAGTTCGCGACGATCCGCTCCTTGACCTTCGGATCGATCGAGGACTCCTGCGTGCAGAGGAATCGGGTGCCCATATTGACGCCGTCCGCGCCGAGAGCGAGCGCCGCGACCAGGCCGCGTGCGTCGGCGATGCCGCCGGAGGCGATCATCGGAATGCTCAGTTCGCGGGCTGCGGCGGGGATGAGCACCAAACCGGGGATGTCGTCCTCACCGGGATGGCCCGCGCATTCGAAGCCATCGATGCTCACGCCGTCCACGCCGATCCGCTCCGCCTTCAGCGCATGCCGGACGCTGGTGCACTTGTGCAGCACTTTGATGCCCGCGTCCTGGTAGTAGGGCAGGTACGGCTCTGGGTTGCTGCCTGCCGTTTCGACGATCCGCACGCCGCTGTCGATGATCGCCTGGACGTATTCCGCGTATGGCGGCGGGTTGATCGACGGCAGGATGGTGAGGTTCACGCCGAACGGCTTGTCGGTCAGGTCTCTGGTGCGGGCGATCTCGCGGCGCAAGTCGTCCGGGGTCGGCTGGGTCAGGGCCGTGATGAACCCCAGCCCGCCCGCGTTGGCGACGGCCGCGACGAGTTCGGCACGCCCGACCCACATCATGCCGCCCTGCACGATGGGATGCGCCACCCCGAATGTCTCGGTGAACCTGGTCCGCAGCATGGGGCTTCTCCTCGATCTCATGCGGGCGTGCCGGTCCGCCCATTGGGGTCGATAGTGACACGAGGATCTGTTCGGTTCAACTCATAAGTGAGTGGAAATTCTCGCAGTTTGCGATGACATCCGGAGCATCTCCGCGCTCAGATGCGGCCGCATTCTGCTCGAAATACCGGGTAGAAATGCCAGTTCAACGCCGATCCGGGGTCGGATGCGCAATCCCGTAGATAACCATGATTCATCTCCGCAATCGAGGGCGAACCGCATGTCTCGCTGGATATCCCCCGAAGACACCCCGAGCCTGATCACGGACACCTCAGGCGCCCGCGACCATAGCCTTATCGCATCTGAACAGGCCGGCGGACGCCGCGGGCGCGGCTGGTCAGGCCGGGCCCGACCAGCTGGAGCAGGTGCTGGTAGGCCTCCTCGGCCGAAAGCGGTGGGTTGGGTTCCGCGATGGCACCGAGCATGCCGACCACGCCCCAGGACAGAAAGGTCACGGTGGTGGTGAATTCGTCCTCCAGCATCGCGAGCTGGTCGCCCAGTCGCTCGTTGAGGATCTGCGCGACCATCACTCTGGTCGTCCGCAGCAGCACCGTGCCGCTCTTGCGGCCGAGCAGGGCCCGATATACCTCGGGGTTGTCGGCGGCCAGCCGGAACAGGGCGCGCACCGGCGCGAGCGGTTCGTCGGCGTCGGTATCGGTATTCGCCGCTGCCATGGCCGCGTGCAGGTAATCGGTACTGCTGTGCAGGAGTAGATCGTCTTTGTCCCGGTAGTGCGCGTAGAAGGTCGAGCGGCCGACGTCGGCGCGGTCCAAGATGTCGCGGACGGTGATCCGGTCGTAGCCGCCTTCGAGCATGAGCTCGATCAGGGCCTGGTGCAGCATGTTCCTCGTGCGCCGGACCCGGCGATCGTTGTTGTCCGCGGTGTCCTGTCCGTCCGGCACGATTCCTCCTGGGCAAATCTTTCTTACGTGTCCGGTCGCGGATGGCTTCCGCCGCTTTGCCTGTGGATGGCGCGGCGTCCGGCGATTCTGAACATTTGACCGGAAACGGACCCAAGTCTGCCATTCGCCGGCGTGGCGACGGCATCGGCGTTCTGCTGCCCCAGCCACACCGCTACCGGGCGCCGGGGGCGGCCGACCGCTCTGTCGCGGGAGCCACTCGAACCTACATCGCGCCCAGCAGGCGCGCTCGGTACCCAACCGCCATGTGGTCGGTATCTGTTGGGATCCAGGAGTTTTCGCTCGTATGCCGCGCTCGCGATGCCGCACCGGTTACGCCAGGATCCGGCGCAGATGGCGACCCCGCTCCGCGACCCGATCAACTGCGGATTCGAACTCGGGACAGCGCAATCGCTTTCGCTGCCCGATGTTCGCAAATCTGGTTACGCGAAGCCGCGGCAGCCGCTCAGATCAGGTCCTTCGCGGTCATCCACCGCATGGTGGCCCAGCCGCAGAACACCGGCAGCCAGCAGGTCAGCACGCGATACAGCAGCACCGCGGGCACCGCGACATTCGCGGGCAGCCCGAAGGCAGCCAGGCCGCCGATCAGCGCGGCCTCGACCGCGCCGACGCCGCCCGGAGTCGGCGCGGCCGAGGCCAGCGTGCCGCCGATCATGGTGACGATGGTGACGGCGATGAAGGTGGTGCCGCCACCGAACGCCTCCACGCTGGCCCACAGTGCACCCGCGAAACCGAGGGTGAGCGCCGCGCAACCGAGAATGATCACCGCGGACCGCTTGGGATCGCGGGCCAGATCGGCGAGTTCGCCGAGGACTTCCTGCAATTGCGGCCGGACCGCGTTGTTCAGCCAGCGGCGCAGCGTCGGCACGAACATGAACGTGCCGACGATACCCACGCCGACCCCGGCGAGCAGATACAGCACCGTCGCGTCGGGGACGAAGTGCGAGAGATTCGCCGAAGTGCCCGCCAGAATGCTGAACGCGAGCAGCAGGCTGACGTGCGTGATCACTTGCACGGCCTGCTGCAACGCCACCGCAGCGGTGGCACGGACCGCGCCGACGCCCGCCTTCTGCAGAAAGCGCACACTCAGCGCGAGCCCGCCCACGCGCGCGGGGGTCGTCGTCGCGGCGAAGGTGTTGGCGATCTGCATGATCACCAGATTGCGGAAACTCACCGCGCCGGACGCGCAGGCCCACAGCGCCGCCGCCGTACCGACGTAGGTCAGTGCCGAGACCGCGAGTCCGAGCAGCGCCCACCACCAGTTCGCTGTCCTCAGCTGGGTGAAGAAGGTCGGTACCGCGCTGATGAACGGGTAGGCGACGTACACCAGCGCGATCAGCAGCACCAGCTGGATGATCTGGTTGCGCGAGAACCGGGTGATCTGCTCGGCTTCGATCCGGTCCTGCCCGGTCTGCTTGCGCACCTCATCGCGTGCGTCGGACAGCGCCCGTTTCCAGTCCGGGACGGAGTTGCGAATCCCGGCGGGTATCGCTGACTTGGTCAATCGGCTCGCCGCGGCGAGCACCCGGGATTCGCCGAGTGTGCCGATGGCCGCGCCAACCGCGGGCTCCTTGCCGAAGACCGCGGTGGTGGTCACGAGCAATTGGGCGATATCGGACTGCAACTGTGTGTCCGACGCCCCGAACTCGGCGCTGCCGAAGGCGCCGAACACTGTCGTCCCGGCGTCGACGCGAATGTCGGCAGGTCGCAGATCCCCGTGCGAGATCTGCTTGCGGTGCAGGCGGTCGAGCGCCTGCCACGGACCGGGCAGCACCTCGTCGGCCAATTCGGTGATCGGCGTGCCCCGTGGGCGGGTGTGCGCGAACAGGACCCAGCCGCGAGAGAGTGTGGCGACCGCGACCGGAGTGCAGCTGGCCAGGCCGAGGTCCCCGATGGCTATCGCCATCAGCGCGCGGTGCTCCACCGCGCGATGCAGGGAGCCGTGGATGGCGGCGGTTTCGCTGGTGCGGAAGGTGAGCCAGCGCCACAGCTGCCGCAGGGCGCCGAAGCTGCGCTGGTTCTTGCCGTACATCTCGACGATCAGTTCTCGCTCGGGCCCCTCGACGGCGGCGGCGAGCACCAGCGGCCCTCGACCGGCCGGACGCACCACCGTGAACCCGGTGACGGCGTGGCCGCGCTTGGCCAGCACCCGCGCCGCGGCATCGAGCGGAACCTCGAGCGCGGGTGTGCCGACCACCAGCACGATCACCGCGCCGACCAGCCAGCCGACCGCGAGCCCGAACATCGCCCGCGCCGGTACCACGGTGCTGACCACCAGATGGATCGGCGCGAATGCGAGCAGCAGCAACCACAGCCAGCGACGCGGCCGGTTGGGTAGCCACGGGCTGGAGACGGTGAGCGTCGCGGCGATCATCGCGATCCAGCGGGGATCGTCCAGGAACTGGGACAGGAACGTGTCCAACCGGTCCGGCACCTGGAGGTGCCATTTCGGCGCGGACAATCCGGTGCCGGTAATGGAGAGCAGCAGTCCGGCGACCACCGCGGCGGCGGCATAACCGGCCAACAGCTTCCACTGCCTGCCGATGATCAGCTCGAGCAGGATCGCGAACGGCAACGCCAGGATCGCCATGCCGTAGAGCAGGTAGACCAGATTCGACTGGGCGGGATTCAGGAAGCCCACGATGTTGGAGACCGAACGTTCCAGTGCCAGCCATTCCGGTCGGGTGATCAGCGAGGCCGCGACGACGATCGCCACCCCCAGCATCGCGAGAACAACCCGGACGATGTCGCTGGTCCGCCGGATCAGCGGCTGGAGCAGATTGCCCGTGACCGGGATTTCCCGCCCGCCCCTGCGCCGGTCCGAATTTCCGGGCCGTACCAGCCGGGTGACCCGGAATCCACGTTCAGGCGCAGCATCGGGTGCCGCTCGTGTACTGGGCGTACCCGACGAGTTACCCATGTGCTCCTCCGCTCTCCGCTCTTCCGCCTCTCCGAGTCTTCAGGCTGTACTGGTCGGGTGGCGCAGGACTCGCGGTCAGGTCCTGCGTTGGGTGCCGCTCGTGTTCTGGGCGTGCCCCACGAGTTATTGGTGTTGCGTTCGCTGCACGATACTGCCCACCGCACTGTGCGACGTTCTCGATATCGGCTGGTCGGTGAGGTCCCGCGACCTAATGTGTCCTACATCACTAATGCCTGATCTCGATCTTCACATCGGGTGTCGAGTTCGACAATCGCCGAGCACTACGCGGGCGCGTCTGCACTTGCCGAATCCGGGTGATCCGAAGACGATCGGCTCACAGAGTCGGCTACCGGCCTGACCACCGCGGCCTTCCATCTCGGTGCGGTCGCCACCCGCGTCTACGGCAACGTTCCGCTCAGCCTCGGCTGGTTCGTCCGGTCCCACTGTCGCGCCTGTTCTTCATCCGCCCGGAAAAGGGCGCCGAACCGCGGGTGCGCTTGGCCACGCCTGCCGACGACGACGCGATCAACGATCAGTACTTCCACCGCGTCGAGCTGGAGCCGCCGAGCAACAAGCGGGCGGTCTACGCTGATCTCGCACAGCGATTGTGAACACTGTCCGAGCAGGCCACCGGCATCGCCATCGCACAATGGCCAGCGGTGTCACGGCTCGGCGTCGGCGCGTCGGAGGGAGTGTCTGCCCACCGGGTCGTCCACCTCGACGCCAACCCCGTACACCGCACCCGACCGGTCGCTCGCATCGAGCTCGACAATCGCCCGAGCAACCTGCTCGGTAGGCACGAGTGCGGGAAAACTGTTGGGCGCGATGGCGTTCGCGCGCACGCCGAACTCGGCGAATTCCGCAGCGATATTGCGGGTCAGCTGATTCAGCGCGGCCTTCGACGCGGAGTACAAAGTCTGTCCCGGATACACCTCCGATCCGGAGATGCTCGAGACATTGACGATGTTGCGGTTTCGGGCACGGTTTTCCGCACCGGCGTGCAACCAGCATCGCTGTGCCAGACGTGCCGAAAGGCGCAGTGGAACAGCCACATTCAGCGTGAATTGCCGGTCGAAATCGTCCAGTGCCGCGTCGCCGTCGATGATGCCGCGCGGGTGTAGCCGCAGCTGCGCCGCGTTGTTCACCAGCAGGTCGACGTGGTCGAACCGGGCCAGCGTCAGGTCGACGACCCGCTCCACCTCGCCCGGCTGGGTCAAATCGGATCGAACCACGAAAAGGCGCGAATCATTCTCCGGCACAGCGGCATCCGGGTCCAGCGGATCGACGTACCACTCCAGTTGCGACGGCACGGCGGGAGTGCGCGTGTGGCACACGGCGACGATGTCGTAGTCGCGATAGTAGGTGCGGCAGAAGGCGTCGCCGAGCGTACCGCTCGCGCCGGTGAGTAGGCAGACGCGGCGTTCACCAGTGGACAATCGTGTCCCCTCCCCAACGCCGTTCGGCCTCCGCCCTGGGACGATGCACCCACATCACCACACTGTTGCGGTCTTTGGCGTTGTTTCCCGCGAAGGTGTGCCAGCTGCGCGGCGTGACCTCGAACAGCACCAGCGAATTGTCCAGCGGCGGAACGAGGGTCACCGACGGCAGCGCGGCGTCGTCGGCGACGTGATCGTACAGCGCGGTCTCCCCGCCGTCGCCCGGCTGCCACCCCGGATTACCCAGATAGAACAGCACCGCGACGGCACGCACGGTCTCCCGTGCGGCAACGCCGGACTCGCGTGACCCGGTTTTGGTGTCGACCGTGCGGTCGGGCAGTCGCACCTCGTCGGGACCAGGGGCCGGCCCGGGAAACCAGGCCGGGTTGAGGTCGTTGTGCGGCCAGCCGAACGGACTGCCCGGTGGGTGGTGGTGCAGCGATCCCTCGATATCACCGGTCGCCTCGACCCCGCCGAGCCGGGCGACCAAGTCGTGCCACTCCCGGGAACTGAAGATCGCGAGCGGTCCGTCGCGCAGGTCGGACAGGCGGACGCCGTCCGCGCTGTAACCGTCGGCGATCGAAACGAACAGTTCGGGACGCTCACGGCGAACACGGTGCAGTTCGTCGGTCATTCGCTGATAGAACTCCGGAACGAAGACGTCGCGGGCGTACACGTGGGGAAACGGTTGGCTACGGCGCACCCAGCGCCGATGGGCGAACAACTCCGCGAACCACTGCGCAACTGCGGGTGTCGCGAGCGCCGACTCGCTTGTCACAATCTCTCCCTCCCGATCCGACCCTCCGCGATCATATTGCCCGCACCCGATGTGCGCCGAAGGGTCCGCCTGCGCCAGCGGGGAGCGGGAGATCGAAACAGCGCAGTGGCGGGCCGCCATTGATGAGTTGGAAACGATTGCCCGTCAGGGGGTTGCGGACCTACGTATAGCCGTTGTCGTTCGGACGACTCAGAGTTCGCCGTTGATCTTGTCGAGACGTTCACACGCCCGCACGTACTCCTCGATCAGCCGGTTCACCACGTCGGCGGAGCGCTCGACCCGGTTCATCATGCCGACGATCTGACCGACCGGGTTGAAGTTGACGTCCTTCGCGGCCTCCGGGTAGCGGTGGCCGCGCTTCACGCCGTCCAGTGCGACCATCATCTGCAGTGGCATCGGCAGCGGGTCCGGTGTGTCGGCCCGCTCCCAGGCATCGGTCCAGTCGTTGCGCAGCATGCGGGCGGGTTTGCCGGTCCAGGCCCGCGACCGTACGGTGTCGTGGCTGGTGGCCTCGAGGTAGGTCCGCATCTGTGCGGGCGGCACGTTGGCCTCCTCGACGGTCAGCCACAGCGAGCCGGTCCAGGCGCCCGCGGCGCCCATCGCCATCGCCGCGGCGACTTGACGGCCGTTCCCGATGCCGCCTGCGGCCAGCACCGGAAGGTCGCCGACCGCGTCGATCACCTGTGGCCACAGCACCAGCGAGGAAACCTCACCGCAGTGGCCGCCGCCCTCGGTGCCCTGGCAGACCACGAAATCCAGGCCCGCCCTCCGGTGGTCGAGCGCGTGCTTGACCGAACCGCACAGCGCGCCGATCAGCCTGCCGGAAGCTTGTACCTGCGCGATCACGTCCTCAGGCGGAGTGCCGAGCGCGTTCGCGACCAGCCTGGCCTTCGGATGCCGCAGAATCACCTCCACCTGAGGATCCGCGGTGGTGGCAGTCCAGCCGAGCAGTTGGTTGTGGTGCTCGCCCGCGGGCAGCTGGGGCACGCCGTGGTCGGCGAGGATCTTCTCGGCGAAGTCCCGATGACCCTGCGGGACCAGTTCCGCCAGTTTTGCTTCCAGCTGCTCGGGAGTGAGGCCGTCGATCCCCTTGCCCTCGTACTTCGCTGGGATCACGAGATCGACGCCGTAGCCGCCGCGCACGTGCTCGTCGAGCCAAGCCAGCTCGATCTCCAACTGCTCGGCGGTGAAGCCGACCGCTCCGAGCACGCCGAGCCCGCCTGCGTTGCTGACCGCGGCCGCCACGTCGCGGCAGTGCGTGAAGGCGAAGATGGGGAATTCGATCTCGAGCCGTTCGCAGATTCCGGTACGCATGGGGTGTTGGTCTCCCTCACTGCTCCGCCGCTGGCGGCGCGGCGAAGATTGCATAGAACGAGTTACATAATTGTCGCGCGTCGGGTAGGCGGCCGGTCCGTCGATGACGCCGCGATCCGCATATATCGCCATGAATCGGGCGGCCGCGTCATCGACCCGGTCCTCACCATGGTTTGACAGTAACATGTTCTAATTTTTCGGGGGGGGGGGGCTATCGTTTTCGTCAAGGGCAACGGCAGGGTCAGTGCCTGATGACGATGTAGTGCCCGGCGGTCTCCTGGAACTCGACGGCCGCGGCGATAGCCGCGTCGTCGAGCGTCGGGGCGGGGGTGGGAACGACGATGAGTTTGTCGTCATCGTCGTGGAGCCGGTGGACGATCGCGATGCAGGTGCCGTGTGCTGAGGTCATCGGTTCGGAAGGGCCCAGGTAGTAGGCGTCGAGTTCCTCGCCGTCGGGCGCGAGTGTGCCGGGGACGTAGCCATAGTTGGCCAGGTAGAGAAATCCGCAGGTCGGGTGGCGGCTTCCGTAGGGTCGGTCGATAATGAGGCCGACGGTTCGGCCGAGGAACGGCCGCGCCAGCTTCAGCGATTCGGATTCCTCGAACGGGGCTGGGCTGGTCATCGTCGCAGACTATCGGGCGGGCTGGATCATCACGCGGCTGCTTGCGGCGTCCGGTAGGGCTGTTTGGTTCTGAGCATTGCGAACAGGACGTCGCAGCGTCTTCGGGCCAGGCAGATCAGGGCTGCGTTGTGTTTCTTGCCCTCGGCTCTCTTTCGGTCGTAGTAGGCGCGGCTGGCCGGGTCGTGCAGGGCGGCGAACGCGGATAGAAACAACGCGCGTTTCAGTTTGTGGTTGCCGGAGCGAGCTGGGTGTTCACCGCGGATGGAGCTGCCGGAACGGTGGGTGATCGGGGCGATGCCGGCGTAGGAGGCGAGGTGGCCGGCCGAGGCGAACGCCGTGGCGTCTCCGACTTCGAGCAGGATGCGGGTGCCGGTCCTGACTCCGATGCCGGGCATCGAGGTCAGGACCTCGGCAAGAGGGTGATCGGCGAACATCTCCTCGATATCGGCGGTGATCTGCTTGCGTTGCAGCAGGACCGCTTTCAACGAATCGGCCAGTTTCGGCAGCACGGTTTCCGCGGCTTTCGTGCCGGGAACGGTGACGGTTTGCGCGGGCAGCGCGGTCAGGATCTCCTCGACCAGCCGGGCGCCCATGCGGGGCTCGTGTTTGGTCGCGATGGTGGTGAGTTTGCGCCGCCCGGCGGCCCGGATTCCTTTCGGGCCGCCGCATCGCGACAGAATTTCCAGCACTGCTGGGTGCGCGATCCTCGGGCCGAGGACTCGTTCGAGGGCGGGGTGGATGCCGGTGAGCAGGCCGCGGATGCGGTTGCTGGTGCGGGTCGCCTCGCCGGCCAGGTCGTCGTCGAACCCGGCCAGGACAGCGAGTTCGGTGAGCGTTTCGTCGCCGATGTCGACGCGGCGCAGCGTGTGCGGCATCGTGCGGGCGGCATCGGCGATGATGTGAGCGTCGCGGGCATCGGTCTTGGCCTGGCCCGGGTAGAGGTCGGCGATGCGGCGCATCGACAACCCTGGCAGATAGGCGACATCGTGGCCGCAGGCGCGGGCCACAGTCACCGGCAGGGCGCCGATCGTGTTGGGTTGATCGACCACGATCAGCAGCCGTCCATGAACGGCGAGTTTGTCGAACACCGCCCGCAGCCGGGACTCATCGTTGGGCAATGCTTTGTCGAACAATCGTTTCCCGGCCGGGTCGAGCCCGACCGCGTGATGTTCGCCTTTTCCCACGTCAACGCCGCAGAACACGGCATAGGGTTGTGTCACCTTGCTCGGTCCTCAATTGCCTCGAAACGCCCAGTCGGACGGTCGCCGGATCTGGCGTCAACGCCCGGCACCCACGTTACGAAGAGACCTACCAGCGGCCCTGTCCCCATCAGCGGTCCGTCGACGCCACCAGGACCCGGCGACACCACCCCCCGGATCATGCGAACGACAGGGGCAAGAAGTCATACCGGGCCTGGCGACCGTGGGCCCGGTTCCGGGCCCACGAAAAAGGTAACGGGGAGTACCCGAGTCGATGTCGGGCCACGGCCCGCTCCAATTCGGCCAGGAGTCCGCCAGGTGATTGAGCAGCCGGGGCAGTTGCGGCACGCTGCGGTGGCGGCGGCCAAGCCGAAGTCGAGGTTGCCGGCGTTGGAGGTCGGCGTAATGTTCATCGCCTGCTCATCGAACGGGATCGACAGCGAGTAACCGGCATCGAGGCGCGCACCGATCCAGTACATGGGTTCGCGTGTTTCCGGTACGTTCGAGATGACGATATCGACATTCTTCGGAAGGCAACTCTGCCCCTTCGGTTCACCGCTGTGCGACGGTCTGCTTTACGATGAACAAAAGGGAAAGAGCTGGTCTAGCAACAGAATTCACTAGATTGAAGAATGCGGATCAGTTCTTGTCTTGTTGCTGCGCGGTGGGGGCATGCCCAACGGTTCGCCGGTGTCCTCGAGGCGAAGTGCTGTGGCGCGAAATCCCACTCGCAGTGCCCATGCCGCCGGAACTCAGCCTGCCGGGTCGGGCCGGAAACATCGATCTCGAAGCAGTCCCGCGAGCGAGACCGTTGAGGCGTGTCCGACCCGCCACCACGGTGAGGAAGCGCCCGCGGTCCGGGGCGCGCGGCCGGGTCGCTCATCGATCGGCGCGCAGCCCGGTCGCCAGTCGGCACGCCGCGGGCCCGCGAACTTACAAGCGTGGCTCGTCACTTCATCAGTATCATTCGGCACAAGTAGCGCGTCGTCAGTCGACGAAGTTCGGTGCCGTCCCGGGGGGCCAGGCTACGAGCTTCATGTCGTACTTTTGGGCTATTTCGTTCATCTCCTCTGGAGTCCGCCGGCGGCCGGCTTTGGCGGCTTCCTGCGCGTACTCGAATATCCGTTCGAATCCCGCTGGGGAGAACGCCCCGACGAACGTGCAGGGGTCTGCCCCTTCGTTCCAGAAGGTGTGCACGACGTTGCGGGGCACATAGGCGAAGTCGCCGGGCCCGCAGGTGACCACCTCGTCGCCCACCAGCATCTTGAGCTCGCCGGACACGATGTAGAACAGTTCCTCATGGTGATCGTGGGTGTGTGGGTCCGGGCCTCGGCCCCCAGCGGCCGCGGTGTACTCCAGCATTGCGAGCCGGCCCTCGGACTCGGCTCCGCTGGCTTTGATGGACGCGCGGTCGCCCAACTCTGATGTGGCGATGTTGTGGCCTTCACCGGCTCGGAGCAGGTAGGTCACATTCGCGCCGGGCAGCGGGTCGGCCGAGCCGAAGAAGTAAAAGGTCATGTGCGGTCTCCTTGTCGTATCGAATTGTCCGGGTATTCGACATGCTAGCGTGCTAATGCGCACCGGTGTTGACACGACCTAGATCCCTCGAGAAGAAGAAAATGGCGAGCTTCGACGTGGCGGCCCCGGTTCAATGCGGTCGAGGAGGGTCTGATCAAAGCGGCCCGTGATCTGCGTCCGAAGCTGACCGAGCGCGCTCTGCAGGCAGAACGGGACCGTCGCTTGCCGCAGGAGACGATCGATGACCTTCATGAGTCCGGCCTGTTGCGGGGCGTGCGGCCACGGCGAGTCGGTGGCTATGGGATCAGTTGTATCTGGACCATCTGCGGCCGGACGCGGTCAACGGACACCATATTCCCATTCGGCGGCTGACGCTCTAGCATGTTAGTCTCGCGTCCTCGTGCAGAGGAGAGGAAGGACTACGGATGGCGATTGACTCGCTTCGCTGGATGCCACCGGAAGCCCCGTGTCTGGGCGTCGTGCTGTGCCCCGGTCGTGACGCAGACCCACGTGCCTTGCAATGGCTGGCCGAACCGCTCGCCGCCGCCGGTGCTGCGGTTACAACTGCGGTCTATCGCGACGGTCCACGCTATCGCGAGGACGACCCGCTCGCTGCCGAGGCGGGACGAGCAGCGCTGCGTGAGGAGCTGGCGGAGAGCGTCCCGTATGTCGTCGCTGGTCACTCACGCGGCGGGACGGTTGCACTGCTCGCAGCTGCCACGCAACCGGATTGGAAGGCTGTCGCGGCGCTGGCGGCCACAAGCGACCAGGCCCGGCTGGTCGGCGGACTCGCCGCGTTCGCACCCACGCGCTATCAGCTGATGGTGGAGTCGCGTGGTGCCAGTCCTGAGCAGGATCCGGGGCTCTACCGGCGGACATCTCCGCTCACACATGTTGCTGGGCTTACTGCGCCGGTGTTGCTTGTGCATGGCACGCTCGACCTCGTCGTTCCGCACGATCACACGCTGTGGATGCAGCAGGCGCTCGAGAGCGCTCGACACCCCGACGTGGAAGTCGATGTGTTGCCAGGTGTCGGCCATTTCTTTGAGCGTACCTATGAGGGGTACGTGCGCGACCAGGTCGCCGCGCGGGTGGTCGCGTGGCTGCGAGCGCGTGGCCTGCTTCCCGCTGTGGCATCAACGCCTGGGCAGCCGGACTGATGTCGAGCGACACAGGCAGAGGCGTGGGTGAGCGAGCGTTCCGGTGAGCCTGACGGCGGGATCACGGTCAAGTAGCAGGTGACGATAATCCGGCGGTGCTGTGGGCGGGGCGTCATGGACCCGTGGGTAGCTCCGTTCAAGTGAGAGGAAAGAATTTTTTATGGCGATTCAGCAATTGGCGTATGCGAAATTGCGTGTCAACAACATGGAGGAAGCGCTCGCGTTTCATACCGAGGTGCTCGGGCTCGTTGAACTAGCCCGCGATGGAGACGCGGTCCACCTCGGCTGCGGCTTGGATGATGGCGTCGACCTCGTGTTGACGCCCGGAGGCACCGGCGTCGACACGATCGCCCTCGATGTCACCTCCCCGGAGGACCTCGAACGCGTTGAGCGGCGCCTCAACGAGCTCGGCGTCGCAGTCCAGCGACGCACTGGTAGCGTCGCCGGCGTCGACCGGTCGATCGCCTTCGCGGCGCCGAGCGGGCACGTGTTCGAACTCGTGGTGCTCGAGCAGGGCCGCGGCTACGTGAAGAATTGGAGGCGTGACGCCCGGCGCGGTGGAGGGGTCGACCCGGTCGATCTCGACCACATCTCGCTCGTCACGCCGGATGTACGCGCGCTTGCCACATTCTTGCGTGAGGCGCTCGACTTCAGGGTTTCCGACTTCGTCGAACCTACCCCCGGCTTCTGGGCAGCAGCATGGACCCGTTGTGGCCAGTATCATCACGACATCGCGATCGTCGCCTCGAAAACACCTGACCTGACTCTCCACCACATCGCCTGGACGTTGGAGTCGATGGACCACATCAAGCGCGGGCTCGACCTGCTGGCGATCAACGGCCACATGATCGAGGTGGGGCCCGGCCGCCATAGCGTCGGCTCGAACCTCTTCGCGTACTTCAAAGCGCCGGGCGGCAACCGCCACGAGTTCTCCGCAGAGATGCCGCGGCTGGCAAACCCCGAGGCGGAGCCAGGAGCCTGGGAAGCGCTAATGGCTCAGGGCTTCAGCGCCTGGGGTCAAAGGCCGCCGGAGGGCTTTGAAGTGGGGTCGTGAGACGGCCGCCACGGTGCCTTACGCGGCAGCACGGGCCCTCTTCGAGGCACACCAACAGCGACCGAGGCTGACCATCGAGGACACGTAAGCGGTTCAGCGTGGAGTTCCACCCTGCGGCCGGCCGGCAACCGGCGGGCCGCAAGGGTGGGAGTTCGAGATGCACGCAGGTTCGGCATCGCTGAGCCCAACTACAGCGTCGTTTCCGACCGGTTCGCACCCGCCGACGGCGCAACCCACGGGACGGGCGGGGTCTCGTGCTGATGGAACGCGCGCTCACCGACGCGCGGGCCCCAAGGACGCTCACACATCCTGCTGGGCGTCTAGCACGGCAACGTTCAGGCGCAACGATTCTACGAGAAACATCCGGGCAGCGGCGCCTCAGAGGCCGGCGACGGCCCGGTCCTGCGCCTGCGCTTGCGCCTGTTCTGAGCGGAACAGACGCTCGAAATCAGCGGCGGCGGCACGCAGGTGTCCCTCGGCGGCCAGCCGCGCGGCCGCGGGCTCGTGCGCCTCGAGTGTTTCGACGATCCGGCGGTGCTCGTCGAGCGAAGCGCAGACCCGCGCAGCGACGAAGCGCCTGCGCAGCTGGCCGAGGTGATGGTCGTTGAGCAGCCACACATCGCGAATCAGCCGCTCGAGCTGTGGCTGGCCGGCGATCCGCACCAGCGCCTCGTGAAAAGCGCGGTCGGCCTCCTCGCACCCAGCTTCATCGGAGTCACGCGCCGCCCGCTCGGAGTCGAGCAGCAACGCACGCAACCCCCGCACCTGCTGCTCGGTAACGCATTCGGCAGCCGACTCCGCGGCAAGCCCCTCCAGCGCCGCACGGATCCGCAGTGCCTCGACCACCGACTCCGCCGTGCGCCCCACGACACGGCAACCGACCTGCGGGACGATCTCCACCAGCCCATCGCGTTCGAGCCGCTTGAGCGCAACACTCACCGGCGTGCGGCTCATCGCCAACTCCTCAGCAAGCGCATACGCCGACAGCACCGTGCCATCCACCCAACGGTTGTCCAGCAGATCACCGCGCAGCAACTCGTACGCGCGCTCGCTTCGACTCAACGCCATCGCCACCACACTCTAACCACACTGGAATGCTAGAACACTCCGACGGTTGGGCTGGGTTCGGGGACTGGCTCGACGGGTACAACTTCCACCGGCCCCGTACCGGAATCCGCGGCGTTGCACTTGTCGACCACGTTACCGACCTGTCCGGATCACACACCTAGATCCAGGACGTGATGTTCGGCTCGACGCCGCAGAAGGCCCGCCCATACATCTCGAGCACCGCGTTCGTGTTGGAGAACGCGTGCCTGCTCCCGGCATTGAGGTCACGCCAATGGCGCTGGATCGGATTCGCCTCCGCGAAACCCGATGCGCCCGCGACCGACACCAGTGCGTCCACAGCCGAGCGCATGTCGATGCCCGCGATAGCGGCATCGGCGCGAATCCTCGCGCGCGTCTTGAAGTCGAGCACTTCCACCTTGGTCAGCTCATCCAGCTCGCGGGCCGCGCGGCGCACATGCAGCCAGGCGCTCTCAATCCGCATCGAGGCCTCACCGATGCGCTCGAGAACCACGGCCGAGTCAGCCTGGCGCTCGAAATCGAAGTACGTGACCCCACGCTTGTGGACGCCGCCCGAGACCAGCTCCAGGACCGCCTCGGCTGCGCCGAGGCTGGGTCCGATCAGGCCGAGGCTGAGGAACGGGGCGAGGGGCCAGCGCTCGATCGGCTCGGCCTCGGGCCGCAGTTCCTGCTCTGTCGCGAAACGCGTGGACATCAGCCCGAGCCGCTGCGCCGGAACGAACACGTCCTTGGCGATGACCGTGTTGCTGCCGGTGCCGCGCATACCGGCGACATGCCAGGTGTCCTTGATCGACGCCTCCGACAGGGGAAAAAACGCCGTCGCAGGCTCCGTGGGCTGGCCGTCCGCGTCGAGCACCATCACAGTTGCCGCCATCACGTCGGCATGCAAGCATCCACTCGCGAAGCCCCACTCGCCGCTCACGACGTAACCCCCCTCACACGGCGTCGCCGTGCCGCCCGGCGTGATGACGCCGCACACAAGCGTCCGATCACCGGCCACCTCGTAAACCTCGGCCTGCCCCTCTTCCCCGATCAGCACCGACGGGAACGCGCTCACACCGCCCAAAAGCGTGAAAACCCAGGCCGTGGAGCCGCATCCCTTGGCAAGCTCGGCGGCGATCTCGATCTGAGCCTCACAACTGATCCCGTAGCCACCGACTCGCCGTGGCCGCACGCCCCGCAACAGGCCGGACTCATGAAGGTCATCGATCGTCTCCTGCGGCAAGCGACGGTCCCGTTCTGCCAGCAGAGCGCGCTCGGTCAGCTTCGGACGCAGATCACGGGCCGCTTTGATCAGCCCCTCCTCGACCACATTGAACCGGGACGCCGCCACGTCGAAGCTCGCCATTCTATCTCCTCAAGAGATCAAGGTTGTGCCAACAATGCATTAGCACGCTAGCATGTTGCACATTTTCCGGATAGATTGTTACAGCGTTTGAGGCGCTGACACATCGATCGCGGAGGTGAGATCTCATGGAGTCCCTGCGTGGTTCCCCGCGTCTTCCGCCAAGCGCGCCTGCTGCCGAGCCTGGCCGCCGCGCCCATGCGTCAGCGTCCGCCGTGGGCGCCTGGCGCGACGACGGGCCGGAAGAGGAAGGCTGAGCCGCGAGCGGGACCGCTGGCGCCGCTGGCACCGCTGTGCGGTGAGCACTGGCCGGGGCAGATCGCCGTGAGATCGCTGGGATCCGATAGGAGGACAAGACCATGCAGCTGAGCACCACAAGCGGTGTCGTCGAGGGTGAGGTTATCGACGGCGTGGCCCGGTTTCGTGGGGTCCGCTATGGCAGGTTGGCCGGGGGTGGCCGGTTCGACCCCGTCGCACCGGCCACTAGAGACTCCGTCCAAGACCGTCGTCAATTGACAGCGGTGTTTCCCCAGCTGCCGGGCCGTCTGGGCGCAGTGATGGGTCGCGCACTCGAGGAACACCCCCAGTCCGAGGATGCTTTCCTCTTGCAGATCTGGGCACCGGTGGGACGATCTGGGCTGCCGGTGCTGGTGTTCCTGCACGGGGGTGCTTTCGTCACAGGTGGTAGTGGAGTCCGCTGGTACGACGGTCATCGACTGGCCCGCGATGGCGACATGATCGTCATCACCGTCAACTACCGGCTCGGGCCGCAGGCGGATCTGGTCTCCGCTTCCAATGACAACCCCAACCGCGCAGTAGGAGACCTGCAAGAGGCGTTGCGGTGGATTCGGGCAAACGTCGAATCGTTCGGCGGCGACCCCGATGAGATCACCTTGGGCGGACAGTCGGCGGGCGGCTTCTACAGCACACTGCTCGGGGTGCTGCCGACCTCCCGAGACGGGTTCAAGCGACTGCTGCTCATGAGTAGCCCGGGCATTGCCCCAGCACCACGAGACGTCACTGAGGAACTGAGCGCCGAGGTCATCGCCGGCCTGGATGGGGCGTCGCCGGAGACCGCCCCGATGGCGCAGCTGCTCGCGAGTCACCAGCAGGCGATCCTGCGCCGCAAGGTGTTTGGAGAAGTTACGGTCGGCCTGATGCCCACTATCGACGGCGCGGTTCCCTCCTGGCTGGCCGACCCCCACGCGGTCGCCGCGGAACTCCGCGTCACCGACGTACTGGTGACCGTGACCCGCGACGAGACCGGCTCGTTCTTTTTCGCCGCACCGGAGCGACACGTCACACCCGAACAGTTGCGGCAGCTGCCCACCGGGACGGCGTCGAACCCCGATCCTTATCTCGCACTGGTCGAGGCCACGAGTGCGGAGTTGTTCGGGAACCATGCGAGAAGGCTGGCCGAGGCCGCGTCGGCCCGGCGCATCCGCACCCAACTACGGCAGTTCACAGTACCGAGCCCGCTCGCTGGGGTGGGTAGTGGTCATTGCTTCGACCTGCCCTTCCTCTTCGGCAACCGTCCGGCATGGCACGACGCACCCATGCTGAACGGCTTCGACCCCGACCTGTTCGAGCAGGAGAGCGCAGAACTGCGTGCCTCCGTCATCGACCTGGTGCACGGCCGGCTCGCGGTAACACCGTGAGCCCGGCACGAGCATGTCCTCGGTGCCCAACCCATCCGCACAGGGCCAGGAGCACGCATGACTCAGCTCCCAGTAGTGCCGGTAAGACATCGCGCTGTAATCTGCGGCCGCGGTCTCCAGGCGGCCGCGCCAACGGGCCGAGACGAACCCGGTGCGCGGCGGTGCCCACCACCTCTGATGTTGCGCCGCGCGAGGGCTCCGGCAACGGGGCGACAAGAGCGCCGGGCTCGTCCAGGGCAGCGGGGTCGAA
This sequence comes from Nocardia glycosmidis, assembly GCF_052545115.1. Lineage (NCBI taxonomy): Bacteria > Bacillati > Actinomycetota > Actinomycetes > Mycobacteriales > Nocardiaceae > Nocardia > Nocardia glycosmidis. The sequence goes on from NZ_JBQWRH010000005.1 coordinate 137,959, forward strand.
GGTCGGTAGATCACAATCCCGGACCGTCGCACGCAGCTACGCGGTGAGCACATTGTTCACTGTCCATCTTTACCGAATCACGTTGCTCGTCAGGAATGTTGCGGATGCCGTACACGCGCGCCTCGAAGAGGCTCTCGACGCACAGTGCCGCAGTCACCACCCAAACGGCTCGCTGAGGAGGTCATGGTGCGGTAATCGCCTTCCCGAGCGCGACTTCCCCACTTTGATCAGCCCGTACGCGCAGGGTCGGCTGCCGCCGAATAGATTCGTTCGCGACTGGGACCTTCGGGGGCTAGGTCGGCGGCGATCCGATCGCCTTGATCAAGCAACGCCATAGAAAGTCGGTGCAAGATCTTGTACACATCTCCCGAACTAGTCTGTGCCGCAAGAAACGCGCCGTCGAACGCCGCGAGCGCAAAACCACACAATTCTTCTCCAAGTTTTCTTGTTGCCGAGGTCGGCGTAGGCGTACGCAATTAGATCGCGCAGCCGCACCCGTCCGTCGTTGCGCAGCCGCATGATCGAGTCGTCTATTTCTCGGTCGGGAGCGCTGAGCACCAACAGGATCAGCAACCTGAGAAACTGCGGATGCTTGTCGATGCGGCTCTGTCGAAGACCCAATTGAACCGCTCGAGCCGGGAAGCGGACGGGGCTATCGGGCAGTGCCGTCGGTCAAAGAACTGTACTGCGCCACGTTCATTCACCGCGTTGAGCACACCGGCCTTCGACGAGAAGTGTCAGTAGATCGAGACTCTTGACACTTCCCCTCTACGCAGTAGTCTCCATCACAACACCATTCTAGCTTGATCGGAGTCGTGCGGTGTTACGACTGAGTACGTGGAAATCCCTGCACCACAACATCTATGGGTACCGCGCACTGCACGCCCTGCGTCGGCGGGTCGACCCGGGTACTGATCACAGGGGACGCAGCACACGTCTCACCGCAGGCGAATTCCCAATGACGTTCGTCGTCACCGACCGTACCGTCGATACCGAAGCGTTGACGCAATGAGCCGCCGACCGTGTTTGTCCTTCAAGAAAACTGCGGGAGGTCGAATTCCTTGACGAGATAACCCAGTTGACGCTCGCAAAAAGTTCGGCGTCGCGTGCGCAAGAGCCGTGTCTGCACTACAGTTGCCTCGCGCGCTATGACCGCCGCCAACAGTGTCGTCCACCCTCGTCGACAGACTCGGCAGAGAGGGGGTCGATCACTATCGTTTCGATCAGACAACCCACTAGTTGCACTGAGTTGCTCTGGAAAACGCGCGTGCCAACCGCGATGAGAACGCGAACAGGCGCATGCCGCACAACCACCCCGTTCGATGTGAACCTCAGGAGTCCGACATGACAACACAAACGACAAATTCCAATATCGAGCTGCCCTCTTGGCCACACGATCTGTATTCCGATGAAGTGTTGGCCGATCCATGGGACACCTTCCGAGCATTGCGAGACATTGGTCCGGCAGTTCGGTTGGCCAAACATGAAGACGCCGTGGCGCTGCCGCGTTATGCGGAAGTTCGCGCCGCACTGGCAGACCCGAAGACCTTCGCCTCCGGACGCGGCGTCACGCTCAACCCGATGCTCAACGAGTTCGCCGCCGGTTCGACGGTCCTCATGACCGACGGTGAGCAACACCGTCAACTGCGGGCAGTACTGATGAAGCGGCTGACCCCGCGCTACCTGCGCCCGCTCGCCGAAGCAATGCAAGTTGCCGCCGACGCGTTGGTCGACGAATTGGTCGAACGAGGATCGTTCGACGCCGTTCAGGACCTCGCGGTCGCGTTGCCCACATCGATCGTGCCCGATCTCATCGGCTGGCCGCGCAAACAACGGGAGAATCTGCTGCCTTGGGCTGCGGCGACATTCAACTTGTTCGGACCTCCCAACGACCGCTCCGCCGAGGCCATGCCGCTGTTCGCCGCACTCAACGAATTTGCGCACCAGATTGTCGACTCCGGCGACGTGCTTCCCGGCAGCATCGTCGACGACCTGTTGGCCGCCGCCCACCGCGGCGAGCTGCCGATCGAGCAATGCCCCATGTTTCTGCTCGATTACATGACACCGTCGCTCGACACTACGATCAGCGCCCTGAGTAGCGCGGTCCAGCTGTTCGCCCGACACCCAGAACAGTGGGACCTGGTGCGCGCCGACACGTCGCTTATCCCCTCGGCTTTCAACGAGATCGTGCGGCTCACAAGCCCGGTCACTCATTTCACCCGCGAGGTCACCGTCGATACAGAGCTATGCGGAATTCCGCTGTCAGCCGGGACCCGGGTACTGGTTATGTTCGCCTCTGCCAACCGCGACGAACGAAAATGGGAGCGCCCGAACGACTTCGACGTCACACGAGATGCCACCGAGATGCTCGGCTTCGGATTCGGCGTCCACGGATGTGCGGGCCAGGGACTGGCGCGCCTGGAAGGCCACGCGTTACTCGAGTCGCTCGCCAAACGTGTGACACGGTTCGAAGCCGGCGAAGCCCAACCCGCGCTGAACAACACCATCCATGCTCTCGCCTCATTGCCGATCACCGTCTGCCCGGCCGCGGGTTCCCGCAAATGACCGTTAGTCTCGATCTTTCGCCGGGGCTTCGTCCCGGCGTGGTCGGGTTCGGATTGGTTCCCGGTGTCAGCCTGGTTGTAGGCGGTTCAGGGCCGTCAGGAGAAGGCCGGTGCCGCGGTGATGGCTGGATGAGCGCAGGTGAACCCCGAGTTGGCTCATTTCGTTAGTGCGTGGGTTCAGGACCTTGAAGTCCGGTCGAGCAGGGCCTGGGTGTCGGTGCCGATCTCGGGTGGGAAGGTCTGCCGGGTCCCGTTGATCGCGATGGTCGCCGACCGCAGCGGCCGCATTCAGCGTGCACGTGACTATCGAGAGGGTCGATGACCGCCGGCTGATCACGGAGTTCGAAACCATCCGATGCTCGAACCCGAGCAGATCGACGTCGCGACCCCGCGGTCCAGCTACGAATGACTACTAGAACCCAAAGACACCGTCAGTCGAGAAATTGAGTTACAGGCTCGATGAGGTCGAAGTAGCTCGATTGCTGAGTCGCCGCCTTTCGATAATTTGTTCCCGACCGAAAACCCCTGCCTCGTTCCCCCCGCGAGGCCGACGTAGGCCGTTTCGCTTACCGAAATGCTGCCTTGATCCGTACAACACGACCAGTGATAGTTGCACCACCGGCCGATCGCGGGACCGGCCGGGCGACGTTGTCAGCTCTGGCCGAATCCGGACCTGAACAGCTCGGCCAACCTTTCAGCCACTGATAGGAGGGGTGCGATGACACCGCCCGATTCGACCTTGGCCGCAGTCAGCGAACCCAGTATGGCGACCAAATCGAACACGAAGTGGCCCAGGTATGTAGATGCTACTCTAGGTTTTCCCGAGCACTGGCATCCGGCAGCATTTTCCGACGAGGTGACCGAGGGCAGTTTTGTCCCGGTGACGTTGCTCGGGAAGAGCATCTTGCTGACACGTACGGACGGGCACGTCCGCGCGATCGCAGATCGGTGCGCGCACAGGGGTGTGCGGTTTTCCGCTCAACCGCTGTGCTTCAAAAAGGGCACGATCAGCTGCTGGTATCACGGATGGACCTATAGCCTCCAGGATGGTGAGCTCGTCGATGTTCTCACCTCTCCCGGGTCGCCCGTGATCGGGCAAGTGAATATTCCGGTATTCGCAACCGAGGAAGCCAAGGGGTTAATTTTCGTATTCGTGGGCGACGGTGAGGCCCACCCGCTGCAGAACGATCTGCCTCCCGGTTTTCTGGACCCGGATACCTATGCCCTTGGTATACGTCGCCGTGTTCAATCGAACTGGAGGCTGGGGGCGGAAAACGGGTTCGATTCCACCCATATCTTCATGCACCGAAATTCACCGCTCATCGAGAAGAATAAGCTCGCGATCCCGTATGGTCTTGTCCCGGCGGGCCGGGAAGCTGTTGAGGTCGTCAATACCGCCGACTGGCCAAAAGGTGTGATCGACCATTTCGACCAGAATTACGTACCGGTTTTCCACGCTGAACTCGACGGAGAGAAGGTACTCGAGTACGTTCCTCCTGAGGATGCGAAACTGGTTGCCGCGAAGGTCAGTATTTGGCTCCCGGGTGTGCTGAAAGTCTATCCGTTCCCTGACCCGACGCTCACCCAGTACGAATTCTACGTGGCAGTTAACGAGACCGAGCACGAGTACTTCCAAGTGCTGCAGCGCACCGTCAATTCGCCGGAAGACATCGAGGAATTCCGGCGAGAGTTCGATGAAACGTGGAAAGACCTGGCATTGCACGGATTCAATGATGACGATGTGTGGGCCCGCGAGTGCCAGCAGGAGTTCTATGGCAGCGGCAAAGGCTGGGAGGAAGAGTGCCTGTTCCCGCCAGACGTGTCGATCGTCCGATGGCGCCAACTGGCGAATGAGCATGCGAGGGGAGTACTGCAGTGACAGCGATGGCTACCGCAACGGAGCAATTCATCGACGTGGATGGCGTACCGACGCACTACTGGGAAGAATTCGGTGGCGGCGGTCATCCGGTGGTGCTGATTCACGGCGGCGGCGCGGGTGCTGACGCCTGGGGTAACTGGGCGGACTGCTGGAAGGCCTTCAGCGGCAACTTCCGGGTAATCGCCTACGACATGATCGGCTACGGCACGACCGTGGTGGATCAGGAAGACTTTGTCTATTCCCAAAGTGCGCGTATCGAGCATCTCCGAGCATTTCTGGATGCCAAAGGAATTGCCAAGGCGAGCGTGGTCGGTAATTCCATGGGGGGCGCCACTGCGTTGGGGCTGGCGATGCGTCATCCCGAGCGCGTGCACACATTGACCTTAATGGGCTCGGCTGGCCTGAATTATCACTTCTCGCCAGAGTTGCAGACAATCCTCAACTACCGTGAACCCGATCAAGACGGGATGCGCCGGATCGTCGACGTGCTGACGAACAAAAACTTCGCTCCCTCTGCAGAGATGGTCCAATACCGCTACCGCCTCACTCTGAACGAAAAGGTGATGAGCGGGTATAACGCGGCGATGGACTGGATCAGAGATGCCGGCGGTCTGCACTTCGACGAACGCGAGATTGCCGGCGTTGGCGTTCCGACCCTAGTCGTCTCGGGCCGCGAAGACGCGGTGGTCCCTTTGGACCAGTCGGTACAGTTTCATCGGCTCATCAAGAACTCCTCGCTGTACTCCATTCCTGAATGCGGGCACTGGGCGATGATCGAGCATCCGATCGAATTCTCCGAAATTACGACACGGTTCATCAGAGAGCAGGTTTCAAGTTGAGTTCGCAGGAATTGGACCGAATGTTCGAGGAGGGCCTGCGGAATCCCCAGTCGTGGGAGGCAGTGCACCGGCTGGAACCCGCATTCGTGGCGACCTTCGACCTGACCGGGGAGGAGCGGAATGCTCTCGAGATGCCAACTCCGAGCAAGCTGGCGGAGCATGGCGTCCATCCAATGCTGGCGATGTGGGGATCGGTGATGCGAAATCCGGACATGGCGCGGGCGATGAGCGCCGGCGAGTACTTCGCCGACTATGCACAGGACTTGGAAGATCAGTGACGTTATGGGTACCTTAGTCGCAGCGTTCGCCACATCGCATGTCATGTTTCCCAGCAACGGGGTCGAGTCCCAAGCGCGGGCGGTTGTTGACGGCTTCCGCGAGATCGGCCGCCGCATCCGCGCTGCCAAGCCCGACATCGTCGTGCTGGTCTCGTCCGAGCATGGGCCGACGCTGCCTCCGCATGGTCCGCAGCCTCCTTTCGTTGTCTGCACGGGCGAGACTTTCACCACTTTCGGTGACATGGATGTACCCAAAGTGGTGGTAGCGGCGGCCCCAGAGTTCGCAAAGGGGTTCGTTCGTTACGCCTCGGACCACGAATTCGACATTGCGGCGCTGGACATTTTTCGCGCCGATCATGGCACGTCGATACCCCTATTAATGGCCCTTCCCGATATCGATGTGCCAGTCGTGCCGATAATTATCGGCACCATGGTTGCCGAGGCAACCGCAAGTCCTCGGCGATGCCATCGACTCGGTCAGGTCTTGGCGAATTACATTGCCTCGCGAGGTGAACGGGTCGCCGTCATCGGATGTGGTGGCTTGTCGCACTGGGTTGGTGGACCTGAAATGGGTCGCATCAACCAGGAATTCGATAATCACTTCCTCGAGCTGTTGTGCAACGGCCAGGCGAAGAGTGCCGCTGAGTGGTCGAACGAGTTCATCGAGGAAAATGCGGGAAACGGTGGCCTGGAGATCCGAAACTGGATCTTCACCTCGGCTGTAGCCGGCGACGCCGGCGGCACTGTGCTGTACTACGAGCCGATTCCGCAGTGGAGTACTGGGATGAGCGCGATTGCTCTCGCGATATGAGTCCGATGCGTCAAGGCCGATCCGCATGTGCCACTGGCCAGCGCTTCGGCCAAAGTTCTTTCATGAAAGGCGATTTGTATGACGTCCGCCAGTAATCGCGTCGGGACTCGTGCCGTAAAGGTGGCCTCGGCTAGCGAGATCCCATTCGACGAGCCGACAGCTTTCACGGTGGAGGAGGAAGAGATTCTGATAGTCAACAGAGCTGACGGAATCTACGCCATCGACAACATATGTACGCACGCGGAAGCGTACCTCGACATGGGCGACTACCACGCAGAGAGTTGCGAAATCGAATGCCCGCTGCACGACGGGCGGTTTTGTCTGCGCACCGGTGCGGCCACGGCAGCTCCATGCGTCATTCCGGTCAAGAGTTACACCGTCTACCTCGCCGGTGACGACGTCATGGTCGAGTTGCCTGGACGCCTTCTATGACGAGATGGAACGTCTACTTGGTGGGAGCTCGCCCGGATGAACGTTGATGATCATTTCCAGTACCTCGTACTTGGCGGCGGTGTAGCCGGCGGTCGAGCAGTCGAACTTCTGGCGCGAAGCAAACATCCCACCGCGCTCGTAAGTGCGGAGCCAGTCCAGCCGTACTCGCGACCGCCATTGTCCAAAAGCCTGCTGCGGGGCGAGAAATCGCTCAGTGACATCGCCCTGCGCAGCTTGCACTTCTACCAGGACAAGAACATAAAGCTACTCCTGGGCGACCCCGGAGTTCACCTCGATGTTGCTACTCAGCGAGTAAGACTTGGGTCAGGGAAAATCTTGTCCTATGAGAAACTCTTACTGGCGCCTGGAGCAGAACCCGTCAAGCTTCCGGTGCCCGGCGCCCAGTTGGACGGCGTTCATTATTTCCGAACTCTCGACGACGCCCACCGGTTGAAGGGTCAGGTCTCTTCTGCAATCGACAGTGAGGTCGTCATCATTGGCGGCGGCTTCGTTGGGTGTGAGATCGCTTCGACACTGCGGGCTTCGGGCCGGCGGATCCATCTCGTGGAAGCCACCGATGGACTTATGGTCCGCGCCCTCGGACGCGATGTGGGTCAGTTGATGGCAGAACGTCACCGCGAGGCGGGGGTGAACCTGCACCTGGGAGTGCAGGTGTCCAGGATCAACGGAGAAGGAAGAGCCCAATCGGTCGTCCTCTCCAATGGTGTCGAGCTGGCATGCGACGCTGTGGTGGTCGGCATCGGTGCGGTGCCGACAGTGTCATGGCTCGAATCATCCGGGCTGGAGTTGTCTGACGGCATCGTGGTAGATCAGTATGCCAAGGCGTCGGCGGCGAACATCTTCGCCGCGGGTGACGCGGCCCGTTTCTGGTCACCGTCGATGCAACGACACATCCGGCTGGAACACGAATCGAATGCCTTGAACCAGGCCGTCATCGCTGCTCGAAACATCTTGGGTGGCAGTGTCATACATGATCCCATCCCGTATGTGTGGTCTGAACAATACGACCTGGACATCTGGTGCCTCGGGGTGCTGGAAGGTCATGACGACGTGGATTTGGTCGTCGACACGGACCGCTGGCAGATAGTAGCCGTCTACTATCGGGACTCGACTCCAACGGCAGCGTTGGGCGTCAACGCCCCTGATGTCTTGGCGCGGGCCCGTCAGATGTTTCAGACACGCACCCGGTTCACGGCGAATGATCTGGCCGCCGAGCAACATTCCGCGTAGTTGATGCTGTCGGAACAACTACGCCTTCCTTGAGATCGCTGCGAACTCAGTGCGGGATCCGATGGATTGGTCAGAGGCGTTCTGCGGATCGGCGTTCGGCAACCCAAGCCGCAACCTGCGCGCGGCGGTTCATCCCCAGCTTGGTGAGTATGTGTTGGACGTGCGTTTCCACCGTCCGACTGGACAGCACCAGCTCATCGCTGATCTGCTGGTTACTGAGCCCCTTCGCCACAAGCTCGGCGACCTGTTCTTCCCGATTGGTCAAGGATGAGGTGGCGGCAGCCACAGGAACGGACTGGTTGTCGTTGATGCCAAGCGCACGAGTGATCGCCAGTTGGGTGTCTTGGTGCATGGCCGCTGTGAGGCTGGCGGTAAAGCGCCTGTCGCCGAGAGCTTCACGGGCGCTCTGCTCGGCGCGATCGTGACATTCGGCGAGGTGAGGGCCGAACGCAGTCATCGTTGTTCCCAGCCCCTCCCACATCGCGCGGGCGACACCGAGCAGCACCGCGGCTTCTCGATGACGCAGATCCGAAGCGGCAATCCAGGCAAGCAGTTCGGTGACATGCACGATCGCCACGTTGTCATGAAACTCGTATGCGATCGCGAAGCTGCGACGGAGGAGGTCGATTGCGGAGCTATAGTCGCCACACAGCCATCGATCGACGGCGAGGTCATAGAGAATGTAGGCAGCTACCCAGCGCGCACCGGTCCGTTCGCTGACGCGCAGTGAAGAGTCGCACAGTTTTCTGGCTTCCTCACTTCGCCCGGAGAACAAGTAGGTCAACGCGAGCTGGAACCTTACCGAGACCTCACCCGATACCGGCCCAGCAGTCTGATATTCGGCCAAAGCGTTCTCGAAATACGCCATAGCTTCGGCCAAGTCGCCGCTGAAAAACGCCGCCATCCCCTGCATCTCAGCGACATAGCCGCGAACCTCTCCGGGACCATCAGTGTCGGGTAGCCCTTCAATCTCCTCCAGACGCGCATTCGCCTCACCGGGATCGCCCAGAAGCAGCGCCAGGAAGGCGTCCACGCAAAGCGCCATCGTTCGCACATAGGTGGGCTCTGATGTCGCCTTCAGCGCTGCCTCAATCCAGCGCCGCCCCTCGGTGAGATACCCACCGGCAATCCAGAACCATCGAAGGCCGGCAGCTATGGCAAGCGCTTTGTCCGCTTGCCCGTCATCTCCTAGAGAGTGCTCGAACGCCGCTGCGACGTTGGCGTGATCAGAGCGAGCGTCGGCAAGCCATTCTGCCTGTCGAGGGCCATACCACGCGTTTGCGTTGACTTCTACCCGACGCAGATAGTAATCGCGATGTGCGACAGCTAGTTTGGTCATTTCTCCGGACTGCGTCAGATGGTACCGACCGTACTCTCGCAACGTCTCCAGCAGCCGGTAGCGAACTCGGCCGCCGAACGATTCGGCGAGCAGAATCGATCGATCTACGAGTTCGCCGACGATGTCGGCGATATCGGAGCGGAGCAATCCACTGCCGCCGGCCACAGCCTCTGCCGCGGCGAGGTCGAAGCTGCCTACGAATATTGACAGACGGGCCCAGGCGGTCTGCTGTTCAGGCGAGCACAACGCGTGACTCCAGTCGATCAGCGCACGCAATGTCTGCTGGCGTGGCACGGCGGCGGGGCCACCGCAGGCCAGTAGTTCGAACCGGTGCTCCAGTCGAGCCAGTACATCGGTGACCGATAGCGCGCGTAATCGCGCCGCGGCAAGTTCAATCGCCAGGGGAATGCCATCAAGGCGTGCGCAGAGGCGCGCTACGGCGGAGCGGTCCTCATCGGTGATCGCGAAGCGCGGGTTGGTATCAGTTGCTCTGGCGAGCAGAAGCGCCACGGAGTCGTAGTCTTCGAGTCGGTCGAGATCCAGCCCTTCACCTTGCGGTACCGGCATCGGAAGGACATCGAACACGTGCTCCCCATGCACCCGAAGTGTCTGCCGGCTCGTTGCCAGCACCCGAAGTCGCGGCGCTGCGCGGAGTAGGTCGTCAGTCAAGACAGCGCAAGCCTGGACAAGATGCTCGCAATTATCCAGCACGATCAACGCCGATCGGTCCCGCAGAAAGTGCCGCAGCTGGGCCAGTGCCGGGCGGTTCGACTGCTTGATGGCTCCGATGGCTGTGGCGACAGTTTCAGCAAGATCGGCAGGCTCGGCCAGCGATGCCAAGTCCACAAACCATGCACCAGCCGGAAATGCCCTTCGGCTCTCGCTGGCGACCCGTAGCGCCAGCCGGGTCTTGCCGACACCCCCAGGCCCGGTCAACGTCACCAAACGCGACGCGGAAAGGCGCTCGCGCAGCTCGGTAAGTTCCCTGCGCCGTCCTACAAACGTGCTCACATCCGCAGGCAGGTTTCCCCATTCACGTTGTTCCGGCGACATAACTCCACCGATGTGACCACCGTCTCACTCGGCAATGGTAGGTCAGGGTTGTGGCCTCAGCAAGTGAGTACGCCGATGCAAAACCATAACCGCAGGTCAATTGCGGCCCAAGGCAGTCGTGTGGTCGCACCCTCTACTATGAGGCTGGTCCGACCGGGTTCGGGTTGTATCGGCCCTCGACCAGGGTGGGGATTAGATGTGAGGTCACCTCGGTGTCGATTCCGACGGCGGGCCAGGAAACGTGCCGGATCTGGTACGGGCCACTGCGGACTGCCGCGGTGATCGGGGCCCGTCATCGATTGTCCAAGCTGCTGTTGCGCCACGGCATCGTCTACTACGGCGGGCAGGCCTGGACCGGTAACCCATGATCGCCGGCCGCGCACCGACGCCGCGCCCCGATTGCGGTTGGCGGCCACGCGGATGACCTCGAATATCAGTCTGACCGCGCGTCGCCAACGAAACGCCCACCACAGCGGACTTGACGACGAAGCACGCAAGCACCGCCGGAACCAGCGTTCCGGCGGTGCCTCACCTCGCCATTTGCCAAACTTCCCTACATATCAGTCGAGTCGCCGCAAAAGTGCCTGCACGGTGGTCGATGACCGAAGGCGTAACACTCAGATAGGCGTGACCAGGAGCGTCTGAACTCTGTGGGTGTCGGCGATTACACGGCGCTCCTGCAGCAGCAGCCCGTCAACGGTGTCGATCAAGTAATCGATGCTTCGCCCAGTCTGATAGATACGTGTCTCACCATCATCAAGTGTCTGCACAACAAGATAATTCGACGTCGCGACCAGCACGTCTTCAGTTACTTCGACTTGCAAGCCGCCGTGGAAATGTCGATACACGTGCGGAGCGTAAATATTCGCCTCTCGGTGGGCCCGCACCCGGTCGTGCAGCATTCCTCGTCCGTTGCAAAGCATGAGAGCTATCGGCAGACCCGCATCCCAGTTCTCCCGAGTGCGGATCGAGTAAACCGCGTCCTCAGTGAACAACTCAGGCCAGCGTTCCAGCTCGTCGTCATCCAGACAACGCTCGTAGGCAGTCAGAAACTCTTCAACTCGCAACCGGAGGATAAGAGGCTCCTGGGAAGGCAATGTATCGGGTGTCACGGAAGTGCTCACTTCGCCGGCCACATCCACTCCCGGTATCCTGCCCAGAAATCCCTGATCAGCCCCTCGCTCACGCTCGACCTACGAGTCTCCTCGGCGCTACTGTCCAAGCCCATCAGAATCGATGACCGCGCCTCAGGTGTTGCCGCCACTGCCCGCTGGACCAACTCTGTGGCCTCAGTATCCTCCATAGAGATAAAGCCGGACGGGCCGACAAGATTGGCCTGCAGCACTCGCATGTTGCGTAGCTCCTCGTCATCATCGGCATAACCGAAGAAGTGGAAGATTAGTTCGAAGCTGTCCGGTCCCTTGGGCAGCACTTGCCGACAAGCGAGGGTGTTGTGGATCTGCTGCACCACGAGACTCGGGAAGATGGTTTGAATATGATTGGTGATGGGCTCCTCGAATTCGTCGAGCGTACGCAGGACTTCGGGGTCACGCAGGCTCATCGCTGAGTTATAGGTCCGCAACTTCTCAGCGGTGTAGGCCGATGCATCATCCTGATCAGCCTTCCGGGTCGTGGTGACGATGGAGTGCAGACCGTGGCGCTCGTCGGCTATCGCGCGGGTATCCATTGTGGCCCGCATAATGTTGAATGTGGTGTGAAAGAGGTGCAGAAGGCTGGCGTGATATGGGTCTTTGACGTTCTCGAAGTATAACTTCCAGTTCGAGCGCGAAAACTGGCGAGAACAACCAAGATAGACAAGTTCGCGTCCACTGAGAAGGCGGTCCAGCCATGGAGTCATCTGAGGACCGAGATATTCGACGAGCGTGGGTGTGGCGTCGTCCAGGGTTCCGAAGACCAGCCCGTTATAGGTGTCCACCCTGAGAGTCTGCAGCCCATTTTTTTTCGCATCGAACGACTTTGGCATACCTGCAAGGCCGTTGATCCCGCGCTGAAAGGGCACACCCCGCAAGGAGCCCTCGGGGTCGTAGGACCACTGGTGGTACACGCAGGTGTATTTCATTGTGTTGCCGCGTAGCTCACGGCATACCATCGCACCTCGGTGTGCGCAGCGATTAACCCACGCAGCTACATCCCCGTTTTTCGTGCGTGTCACCACCACAGGCGTGTCGCCAACGAATGTGGACTTGAAGTCGCCCGGGTTAGGAATCTCCGCCTCCAGAGCGAGGAAATTCCACGTCCGACCCCTGTATATGCGTTCTTGTTCCAGCTCATACACTGCGGGGTCGGCGAACCATCGGTAGGGCGTGTGCTCGGGTGAGACATCGAGTAGCGCATCGGCGCTGAACTCAGCGCTGTCTTCCCGGATCAGATCTTGGGTCACGCCTTTCATCCCTTCTGGGCTAGTGCGAATGCGCACGGCGAAAAGAATGCAGTCGGGGTTTATGCAACGCGTTGCCTGTCCCATGGTCAAGCGGGCGTTTCGCGGCGCGAAACAGGTCGGCCACCCGGGTCTCCAGCAGAGCGAGTGCATCCCAGGCCGCGCCTGACGACGAATAGCGACCATGTCGAGGTGTCCGGCACGCGCTACCCATTCACCTCATCGAATAGACGCCTTCTCGCACCTGGTGCGCAAACTAGTGATCGACGATGGCTCGGCATTCCAGACTAAGTGTCAATCCAACATAATGGGTCGTATATCCATCTTGGACTTCATAGTCTTCGTGAGATTATCGTGGCCATACCAGATAAACCGAGGGTGGCCAAATCATAAAGAGTCGAGGACAACTCAGTGTTGTACGTCGCCCGTGCAGAAAATAGCGTAGGCCACCACGGTGTCCACGCGCCCGGAACCCGTGAGTTGGTTGAAAGCTTGGGACCAGACCTTGCGTCCAGCGTAGCACTTGCTCGAAGCACGTGCGGTCCTCTTGCTGCCGGTTGGCCGGGCGCGGCTTGCTTGGCGAAACGCGTCCCAGCGTCTGCGCAGGCTCAGGTGGTCACGAACCGCTGGGGGCGACGCGGCGCCGCGGTCGTCCGGAGGACCTGCCTCCGCGATCAGTATCGCTTCAGTATTTATACCGAAGCTTTTGGTGCTGGTGCGGTGCCATCGTCAAGAAGGCCGCTTTCGCTGAAGCGAGCACAGAACAAGGGAGCCCGAATTGACTGATGTTGATTGTCCATCCAGCCAGGGCGTGCGGACGATCGACCGCGCATTCCGGGTCCTCGGTGCGTTTGAGCAGGATGATGACGCGTACCTCTCGCTGGCTGACCTCACCTCACGTTCGGGTTTGCCAAAGCCGACCGTCCTGAGGCTTGCCAATGGGCTGGTCGCGTGCGGAGCGTTAGAGCATGTTGACGACGGCAGATACAGCCTTGGTCCACGGCTGTCCGAACTGTCGTCGCTAGCGCGCCATCACGACCGCCTCAGCAGGCTGGCTCTCCCCTATATGGGAGACCTATTCGCCGCGACGCACGCCACCATCCATCTTGCTGTTCTCGATGGTCGTTCCACTGTGATCGTGGAGAAAATCACGGGCAGGCACTCGGTGGCGGTGGCGTCGAGTCCCGGCATGCGGGTGCCCGCATACTGCACCGGACTTGGCAAGGTGTTACTCGCTTATTCGCCGGCAGAGTCGACAGACCGCGTTGTCTCCGCAGGCTTGAAGCGAAGAACGGTACATACGGTGGCGTCGCAGGCTCATCTCCGGCGCACACTCGACGAAGTCAGGCGCGCCGGGGTCGCCTATGACCGCGGGGAGATGGCCCCTGAGATCGGTTGTGTGGCTGCGCCGGTTTTCGGGGCGACCGGTGAGGTCCTGGGGGCTCTATCGGTGGTCGGTCCCTCGAAAGAAAAATGGCTCGGGCAGGTGACGTCGGCCGTTCGCGCCGCTGCTGCCGGCCTTACGCGGCGTGCCATGGTCAGCCTCTAGTCTGGCGGCGGTCTTTATGCGCTCGAGAGACGTGGCCCGCTCACGGCGGACCTTGCTTCTATCCGGACACGATGAGTGTCGCTGATGGATCTTGATGTTCTGCGCGCCTTCGTGGTGATCGCCGAAGAACGAAGTTTCACCCGTGCAGCCGAGAAGCTGCATATTGCTCAATCGCCGCTGTCGCAGCAGATACGCCGGCTGGAGCGCGAGGTGGGGGTGCAATTGCTGACTCGTACGACTCGTTCGGTGTCGTTGACGACGGCTGGACAGGTCTTGCTCGAACGTCTGCGGCCGTCGTTATTGGCAACAGAGAAGGCGATTACCGCGGCGGTTCAAGCGGGGCGGGGCGACCTCGGTGCGGTTGCTGTCGGACTGACGGCCTCGGCGACGTATAGATACTTGCCTCGCATCATGGAGCACTTCAAACTCTACGCACCTGAAGTATCGCTGGATCTTCGAACGGAGCTGTTCACCCCAGCAGTGATCGATCAGTTGCGTTCTGGCAGCTTATCTGCGGCGATCGTGCGCCCGCCGATCCGTGCAGACGAGCTCTCGGTCGAAGTGCTGGCTTCCGAGCCATTGATTGTCGCCGTGCCCGAAGGCCACCGCCTGACAGGCGTAGCGCAGGTGAATTGGGTGGACCTACGAGACGAGGTGTTCGTCACCTATCCGCCGGAACCGGTGTCCACCATTCACACCAAAATAATGAGCGCATGCGTCGATGCGGGTTTTTTCCCGAGCGCGCGCCACTACGTTTCTAATTCTGCGGCGATGCTGAGAATGGTGAGCTGCGGCGTCGGCATCGCGGTGGTACCGGATTCCATGCGTGCTCTCGAGTTGGACGGAGCAGTGTTTCGGCCCCTGGTGGGTCCCGTCGTGATGATTGAATTGGCCTTGGTGCACCACGAGAGAATTACCGAACCGGCCGTCACACGATTTCTGGCCATTGCACGGGAAGTTATCACGGCGGACGCACGATGAGAGCCGAACCAGAACCACAACATTATGTGTCGAAGGCGCATAATGTTGCGGCTTTCCGTCTTGGACATCTGGGACGGGCCGCGCCTAGGCTAATTCTTGGTCAACGCCGGAAAGTCATTCCCGGAAAGGGTCGATTGCATGCCATTAGTAAGGGTTGATATGCGCCGTGGCCGCAGCCCCGAGCAGATTCTCGAGTTGCATCGCAGACTTGCCGAAGTCGTCGCCGAAATAGCGGATGTGCCCATCGGGAGGGTTCGCACCTACATCACCGAGTTCCCGCATACCGCGTGGGGTATCGGTGGCGTCATTCAGGGCGGCGATGCGCTGCAGCACACGGAGTCCCGCTAAGTCTGAGCCGCCGGCTTGATCTTGCTGCTCGATGGGACATTACGGCATAGGAGAAGGGTTTATGTTCGACCAAGGGATACGCTTTGAACTGGCGCACCTGGCTTCGGTGGAGCTGCTGACAGCAGATCTCGAGGGCAGCCTCTGGTTCTTCAAAGAGTTGCTTGGAATGCGAGAAACCGATCGTAAGGGCGATTCGGTCTATCTTCGCTGCTATGAAGATCCCTATCACCACAGCCTGAAACTCACCGCCGCCGACGAGCCCGGTCTGGGCGGTGTCACCTGGCGCACCACATCGCGTGATGCGTTGGAACGCAGAGCAGCTGCTCTCGACAGCGAGGGCGTAGGACTGGGTTGGACGAAGGGCGACCTGGGTGTCGGGCCGACGTTTGCATTCGAGAGTCCCGACGGGCACCGAATGGAACTTGTCTGGGAGATCGAAAAATATCGTGCGCCCGAGGACCTCAAGAGCAAGATATTGACGCGTCGGTCGAAGCGGCCGTTGCAGGGTCTGCCGCCGCGGCGCCTCGACCACGTGAACCTCATGGCGTCAGACGTCACCGCACAGAAGGACGTCTTCGAAAAGGCGCTCGGATTCGGCACACGAGAGCGCGTCCTCGACTATACGACGAACACCGAAATCGGTGCGTGGATGAGTGTCAATATCCTGGGCCACGAGTTGGCGATCATGCGTGATTCGACGGGAAATAAAGGCCGGTTGCATCACATCGCGTTCTGGTACGGCGTCCCGCAACATAACTCCGATGCCGCCGAGTTGTGCCGAGAGTATGGAGTGGAGATAGAGGCGGGACCCGACGTCCACGGAATCACCCAAGGCGCCTTCCTTTATGTCTTCGAGCCCGGCGGGAATCGAGTCGAGCTTTTCGGCAACTCCGGGATCCTGGAGCTCGAGCCCGATTTTGAAACCGTGACCTGGGACTTTGCCGACTTCGACACAGGGCTGGCCATCGGCGGAGCCAAGTTGCCGGCCGAAACCTACTTTATCTACGGCACGCCGCCACACGGCCCCCGGCGAGGTGCGATCGCGTCCGCCGATCGGTCGTCCACGGCCTCGAACCTCGCCGATTCCACACCGTGATGACCGCAGCGTTAGTTACCTGCGAGCCGACCTCAGCGCTGTTGGTTCGGTCGGCACCCACGGTACGCGGCAGGTGACTCGTCGGATCACCGCCGAGACAGCAGGTTGGTGTCAGTCGCGGCTAGCTAGGTTCCCACGATCCTCGAAACGGCTGCGGCCGGAGCGATTAATAGCGGCTGGCACAGCATCGAAGCTCACCCAGCATGGGTAGCAATCGAAAGGTAAGGGATTGAGCAGGGTCGAAATGCAAAACATCGCAGATGCGGCACAACAGATCTGGGCCGCGGAACGACAGTGCGTCACCACACCACAGCTGACTGCGGCGTGGCCCGCCATGGATGCAGAGACCGCATATCGAATCCAGGACGCGGTTCTTGAACAGCGCCTTGCTGCCGGCCATCGTATGGTGGGAATCAAACTCGGCCTGACGTCTGTCGCAAAGCAAGTCAGTATAGGTATCGACAGCCCGACCGTAGCGTGGCTAACCGATGACATGGCATTGTCACTCGACAAACCGATCGATATCGGCAGATTCATTCACCCTAGAGCAGAGCCCGAGATCGCATTTGTGACGAACCGTGACCTCGCGGGACCGGGCATGACCGCCTCGGAAGCACTTTCAGCGGTGGGATCAGTCCATGCCGCCGTCGAAATCATTGATAGTAGGTACCGAGACTTCAAGTTCCGCATCGAGGACACGATCGCTGACAACTCATCGTCGGGTGGGTTCCTGCTCGCCACGCCAGGAGTAGATCCGGCCGGCCTCGATCTGAGGGACGAACAGGTCGTGCTTGAAAACAACGGCGAGGTCGTAGGGACCGCATCCGGCGCCGACGTATATGGGCACCCCGCCGAAGCGCTAGCCTGGGCCGTGAACCGACTCGCATTGCGTCAGCTGAATGTTCCAGCAGGGTCCATCGTGCTCACCGGCGGCATGACCGAGGCGATCCGACTATCAGCCGGAGACTCTGTAACGGCCCGGTTCGCTACGATTGGAACCATCGGCCTGACAGTCATGAACGACAGGCCGAAGTGAACACGGTTGGTTCAGGATCGCGTTGCGTCCGCGGTGGAAGGGGTGTATCAGTGCGAGACTCGCTAGCCGCTCCCTCGGGACGCTTTGTCGGACTCCATGAATATCCGCTGTATCACCATGGGGATATTGGGGTTCTAAGCGCGTTAGCGGAGCCCTTCAGATATCTGTTGATCTCTGCTGACATTGACCTCGCAAGCATGCTTCGTGCGGAGGAAGCAGCATCCTTGAGCACGATTGGTGCCGCCCTTGTGTGGATCGTGCCGCCAGATGGTGATGGGCAACGGGGATATTGTGATCTCGATATGGCCTACTCGGCCCACCTCGCCGATCATCGATGCCTCACTTTAGTGCTGCGGTCCGATGGCACACTTCTGGGGTCTGCCACCTCGTTCGACGAGATCAGTGAGCTGGTCACCCGAATTTACCAAGAAGCAGGCGCTATATCGCGTCGTCCACCCAACGAAGAGCGACCCGCACATCGGTGACGGCCGAGGCCTTCCTCGGCCACCGGGTCATACGTCCCGCCTCCCTGTAAGCGTCAAGAGCTGGCTCACGATGGCCGTGCAAGTCCGTCACATCGTCGATCTGCGGCTGCGTTGCACTGTTTACGCGCATGCGTGCTCGTACTTGTCACGCGATCACTGTTGCAGGCTGACATTCACATCGCTGTGCTCATTCGATTACCTGACTTGGGACGGTTCTGCGTTTCGTAACGTGAAACGCCTCCTTGACCCTCGGACAACCAATGCGTTGCATGAGTAGCAGCCGATTCACGAGGGGCGGGCCCTGAAGTGATTCTCAACGATCGCGCAGCGATCGACGTGGGAGCTGAAATCCCGCGGTAACGCCTCCCGTCGGCACGAGTAAAAAGCTTCAACGACAACAAGTTAGGAAGCAATGTGTCTGTAATCCACTGGGAGGGCTGGAGGTTACCGGGCGCAGACCCGTGCCTGGGATCTGGATCGGTGGCACATGAGTATCGCTGATATTGATGAGCGAACCGTGGCTCAGGCTGCCGACCGTCTTGTCGGAGCTTCTCGCACGCTACGGCCTGTGGAGCCGGTGCGAGACTTGATTGGTACCAGCGATATCGCGTTGGCCTACGCCGTGCAACAAGAGCAAGTCCGTCGCCGGATCGAGGCAGGCGCGGTAGTAGTGGGACGCAAGATCGGCCTGACCTCACCCGCGGTCCAACAGCAGCTCGGGGTAAACCAACCCGACTTCGGCGTACTTTTCGCGGATATGGACGTCTCCGGCAAACCAGTTGTACCGCCGCGCCAACTGTTGCAACCGAGAGCCGAGGCTGAAATCGCTTTCGTGCTCAAGGAGGACCTTCGCGATGGAAATCTCGATGATGACCAGATACGATCCGCGGTCGATTACGCCGTAGCGGCGCTGGAGATTGTCGATAGCCGAATCGCAGACTGGGACCTCACCATCACCGACACTGTGGCAGACAACGCGTCAAGCGGTCTGTTCATCCTCGCCAGCAGGCAGCTCACACTCGAGGAGTTCGTCCCGGCGGATGTCGAGATGCGCATGTATGTCGATGACGTCCTGGCCTCCGAAGGTACCGGTGCTGCCTGCCTCGGTGATCCCCTGGCGGCGCTGGCTTGGCTTGCTCGGACGGCCCGCGAATATGGTGATCCATTGGTCGCCGGGCAGATTATTTTGTCCGGCGCGCTCGGACCGATGGTGCCCGCGCTACCGGGTACTCGCATCCATGCTGAGATCGGCCCGCTGGGTACCGTGTCGGCACTCTTTTCCCCGGAGGACAACAATGGGTAGATCCAAAGTTGCCATCATCGGCTCTGCAACATCGGCACCGACCTGAGATCAAAGTGATCAGGAGCCGGTTTCGATATCGGCCGGCAGTTACTACTGCGTTGAGGCGAAGCCCAAACACAAAGCTTTCCTCTGAGGTCCGCGGGTTCCGTGACTAGAGCGGCGGCCGTCCGCCGCTCTGCTCGGCTCCGGTCGCCCGACCCGATCGTCAGTCGAGGGCGCTCGATACCAGAAATAAGCGAGGTCCATGCCCTCGCAGCAAGATTGACGTGGCACAGTAATTCGCGTTGTGCTTCAAAGCTGTGTTCGCGGCTGAACGCTTCGTAGGCCGCCACAATGTGATCGAGAGTTGCCTCGGGATGGGCATGAGCCACTGCTCGAATCGCCGCGGTGGCAGCGGGTCCGAAATGGACTTGTGCCGGTGGACTGGTCCCCGTAGTGATGACGACATTGAGTGCCTGCTGGAAATGCCTTCGCAGACCGGTCGCCCCGCTATGTGCAGCAGATTTGGTCACTGTGTTGCCCCCGTTTGTTGTCCCGATCCGCAGACGTTCACGCTTCACCGCCGGTGATATGTCTCAGGTCGGTCACTTTGCCGACACCCCCTGTGTCGCGGCATCCGTTGTGCTACGGACACCTATAGCGAAAACTACGTGCGCAAACCGTCGACCGTGATCGATTCGTTCCCGATGGGCGACTGACGATGTCGTCCACGCTGGCAGAATCGCAGGCGCCGCCCCATGTCTGATTTGCGGATCCGCGCCGCGGAGTTGGTTTTTCAGCTCGAGACACGCGTGAATGACCCTATGGACCAATGGGTTCGGGTCAAGGCGATCCGGGACGCGAGCTCTAGTTCTGTTGCCTTGGTTGTGAAAACCCATCGACGAACTCGCGGGTCCATCCGTTGATCATCGTTTCGCTGCACGAAACGTCTAATCGCACGAGATCCATTCGCCGCCTTACTATTGCAGCCATGCCACCGTCGACACACCGCGAACCCACCGGTACTCAGTCTGCTCGCCCGCATTCCGAGCGCATAACGCTTGCGAACTTCATAGACGGTAAACACGTCGCGGGTGGTCGCACGTTCGAAAACATTAGTCCCGTCGATGGTTCGGTGGTGGCCACTGTCCACGAAGCCGGCGCAGATACCGTCGATACGGCGGTACAGGCTGCTCGCAAGGCGCTCGAGGGCCCCTGGGCCGCCTTCTCGGTCACCGATCGTGTGCGGATGCTACGGCGTATCGCCGATGTTATCGAGGCACGAAGTGAGGACTTCGTGACCGCAGAAGTCCGCGATACCGGCAGACCCGAAAAAGTCGTGCGCGATCTCGATGTCCCGCGGGCCGCGATGAACTTTCGCGTCTTTGCCGACTGCATCGCTTCGGCGTCGCTTCCGGCCTATCTCACCGACCTGGCACACGGACGACAGGCGCTGAATTATGCGGTCAATAAGCCGCTTGGCGTGGTGGCAGTGATCGTTCCGTGGAACCTCCCTCTGCTTCTCCTTACCTGGAAGGTCGCTCCGGCCCTGGCTTACGGCAACGCGGTGGTCGTCAAGCCATCCGAGGAGACACCGTCCTCGGCCACACTTTTAGCCGAGATCATGGTGGAGGCCGGAGTACCCGCCGGCGTGTACAACGTCATCAATGGGTTCGGCACCGGGTCGACTGGTGAATTCCTCACCACACATCGCGGCGTCGATGGCGTCACATTCACTGGTGAGTCGGCCACCGGCTCTGCGATCATGCGAGCGGTAGCGCCGTCCGTTCGGCCCGTCTCCTTCGAACTCGGCGGCAAGAACGCCGCCATTATTTTCGATGACGCCAACCTCGAGGCCGCTCTGGACGGTCTTACGCGGTCGATCTTCCTCAACACCGGTCAGGTGTGCCTGTCCACAGAGCGCGTGTATATCCAACGAGGTATTTTCGACCAGTTCACGGCGGAGCTGGTGCAGCGAGGGCGTGCCCTTCGCTTGGGAGCACCCGACGAACCCTCCACCACAACGGGACCCCTCATCTCGCGTCAGCACCGCGACAAGGTCCTCTCCTATTACGACCTGGCAGTACAAGAAGGAGCTGAGGTACTGCTGGGCGGTGGCGTCCCGGACCTCGGCGCCCCTCTTGACGGTGGCGCGTGGATACAGCCGACCCTATGGGTGGGTCTGGACAACACGGCACGAACCGTCCGAGAAGAGATCTTCGGTCCGGCTGCCGCGTTGATACCGTTCGACATCGAAGACGAAGCGATCAGACTGGCGAACGACACGGACTACGGCTTGGCGGCGGCGGTCTGGACAAGCAATCTGGAACGCGGGCACCGGGTAGCGCAGCGCATGCGCGTCGGTATGGCATGGGTGAATACCTGGTTTCTGCGGGATTTGCGGTCGCCGTTCGGTGGGATCGGGCTTTCCGGTATCGGTCGCGAAGGTGGCGAACACTCAGCGCATTTCTATGCCGAACCAACGAATGTGTGCGTCCAACTGTAAATCTACTTGCTACACAGAGAAAGAAATCGACCGGCCCTCGCCGACTACCCATCGGTCCAGAGGGCTGGACTGGGAAAGTGATGTTTGCGGCGAAAATTTCGGTCGAGCACGATATCGGTCACCCAGAACAGCGGCATGATGCTGAATGCGTGAGAGTATCGATCGTGGTGGACCGTGGCAGTGTCGATGATGAGTGAGGCTCGCCTCGCCCCGGTAGACGCCGTCGACTCCGCGCAGCGGGACGTCGGCGTCTATCACACATACTTCTGCGTCGCTTCGCGTTCAGCGCCAGGACAGACGATTCCGTCGCGGTCGTCGGTGCCGGGCTCCATACCTGAAATCGCCGATTGAGCCGGGCAATTGAGCGGGTACTACACATACTCGGCACAGCATCCGGGCCGACGGCACGTCTCGATAGCCGAGACAGCCCATCAGCCGGATATTCTCGGAAGGAACCTCCCGCCATGCACAAAGTGACCGAACAGATCGAAGACATCGCCGCTCAGCTGGCCGAGCAAGCCGTGCCCAGTGACGAGCTCGGGAGGGTGACAGACGATGCAGTGACATTGCTGCGATCGTCAGGGACGGTGCGCCTCCTTCAGCCCCTCGAGTATGGCGGCTATGAAGCGACCTTGGAAGAGTTTCTCGAAACGGTGATGCTGACCGCGTCCATCGCACCGCCGGTCGGCTGGATTGCCGGCGTCATAGGCGTGCATCCATGGGAGTTCGCCCAGACCGATCCGCGCCTGCAGGCCGAGCTGTGGGGAGCCGACCCCGACACCTGGACTGCTTCTCCCATTGCGCCGATGGGTAAAGCCACCACGGTGGACGGCGGATTTCGGCTGAGCGGTCGGTGGAGTTTCTCCTCGGGTACAGATCATTGCCAGTGGGCCATTCTCGGCGGAGTCGTCACCGACCGCTCTGGAGAGGGTGGTGCCCCGCTGATCTGTCACTTCGTGTTGCCGCGCACCGACTACGAGATCATCGAGGACACGTGGGATGTGGTCGGCCTCAAAGGAACTGGTAGTAAGGACATCGTTGTCCAGGATGCTTTCATCCCTGACTATCGGGTGGTAGAGACAGCTAAGCTCTTTGAGGGCGGATACGCTGACGAAAACCGGCCTGAAAATCCGTTGTATGCACTGCCGTTCGGTGTCGTCTTCTCTTACGCCCTCGGCGCGGCGACGATCGGTATCACCGAGGGTGCCCTGGCTGCGTTCGTCAACTACACGTCGGGCCGAGTCAGCATGGACGGAAGTCGTGTCAACCGGAACCCCCACCAACTGGCCATGCTCGGTGCGTGCACGGCAGATATTCGTGCCAGCCGCGCAGTGCTGCTCGACCAGGCCAGGCGGGTACTCGATATCACCAACTCGGGTCGCAAAGTGACCGCCGAAGAGCGCCTCGAATGTCGCCTCGATCAAGTGCGCGCTACGCGGCGGGCAGTGGACGCCGTCGACGCGCTGTTCGTCCACGCCGGCGGCGGATCTCTGCGGTCGGATCAGCCGTTCCAACGGTATTGGCGCGACGCACATGCGGCGATGAATCACTTCTGCAATATCAGTGAACCCGTCTACGAGGGCTACTCAGCGAACCGGTTCGGCGTGCCGGTAGGTGCCGTTTTCTACTGACATCGCGCCGATGTCAGGGGCAGGCGTCTGCACCTGGCCGTGTGGCCGTTAGGTATGTCGCGCTACGCAAGTTGCATAGGGCGAAACGGCCTAGCGGCGGGGGCCATTCAAAGTTCTGAACTGCGGGCTACGCCTACTTCACCGAGTTGGCGATTACCAAGTGGCAAAAGTCGCACTCCCGTTGTTACATGACAGCAGTCCGCAGCGCGACGGCTCCATCGAAGCGGCGTGAGTAAAGGAGATTCTGGTGAGTGATCGCGTGAAAGACGCGCTTTGCGCCTTGATCGCGGGCAAGCCGATCGTGATTGCAGACGGCACCGGCGGTGATCTTATGTGCGCCGCCGAGTCCGTCACCCCGGCACTGGTTTCGTTTCTAGTGCGATATACGTCTGGCTACTTGTGTGTGGCGCTGCCCGAATCTGACGCCGACCGCCTCGGGCTACCGCCCATGGTGTCCGGCGAACCGTACGCAGTGACTGTGGATGCCCGGCAGGGGACAGGAACCGGCATCTCCGCGCGCGACCGTGCATGCACCGCACGGCGGCTCGCCGATCCCTCCACCGTGGCTTCTGACCTGTCGCGCCCCGGGCATGTCGTGCCCGTACGCGCGAAGCCGGGTGGGGTTCTCGACTCAGCAGGCCGCGCCGAGGCTGCGACGGACTTGGCGCGGCTTGCCGGTCTGCGCCCGGCAGCGCTTCTCGGCGCAATCGTCAGTGAGACCGCTCCCGCTACGATGGCCCAGGCCGCAGAACTAGCTGAGTTCGGCGCACGTCACGGTCTGTGTGTGCTGCGCATCCAGGATCTGGTGCGGTTTCAACGCAGGCAGTCCGTTCAGCGTGTGGATGAAATTAGTATCTGGTTGCGCGACAAACAATTTCGATGCCTACGATACCGGGACTTCGACGGGAGAGAACATATCGCTCTTGTCCTCGACGATATCGAGGACGGGATCGAGGTGTTGGTGCGGGTGCATGCCGAGTGTCTCACAGGCGACGTGTTCGGATCCTGTGAGTGCGAATGCAATGCGCGGCTGCGCGAATCGATCGTGGCGATCTGCACTCGCGGACGCGGAGTGCTGGTATATGTTCGCGAGGGCACCAAGGACAGCGCTGCGGTGACTGCGGCGATTCTGGGCGACCACGGTGTCGAGTCGACGGCGCGGCCCATGGCGGACTTCGACGATCCGCACCCAGCACACGCGGTGGCCATGGGCCGATGAACGACCGCATTTCCGCACCAAGCGATTATCACCATCATTCGCCACAACCTGGTTTTTCGGCATGAGCCGCAGGCTCGCCGGCTGCGGATCGCCACGCCGGATTCGAATGCCGAAGTCGCTATGATCAGCTGCGCGCTGGGGCACTGGTATGCCGCCGGAAATCAGCCCTCGCGTTTGGTGAGTCTTTCATTGATTCGTCGTTCGACATGGGCTCGGGGCTGTTCGTGATGGCGTAGTCACACGATGGGCGACGATGTAGAGCGCGCTATTTGCTCAGCGGTCGCCGCTACCCGATAGGCGGTGTCGCCCGACTCGGACTCGGCGTGGTCGGTGGTCCGAGACGCCGCTGCGGTGAACTGCGGAAATGGTTTCCGCGATCTTTCGCACGGCGGCCGGGCGCGGAGCCTTGGTCGGCTCCTCGAGGAGCAGGATCGGGGTTGCGCAGCAGCACGATGGCGAGCATCTGCTGTTCGTCGCCCGGGAGTTGGCGTGGTCGCTGAGTCGCGGGAAGAGCTCACATACGCTCGATTAGGTGTGATGTCCAGGGAGGTTGTACCGCCCGGTGTCGGTGAGCCTGTGTGACAGGTGAAAACCTCCGGTTGTGAAGTGGAGCTGTCTAGGAACCGCTTCATCAACCAGGAGGCCTTCACCTGTCACACGCTGATGCTGCATTGACCCCGCGTGCTCGTTTGAGGTTTGCTCAGCTTGTCGTTGAGCAGGGTTGGGCCTACGCCGCAGCGGCCGAGCTGCACTCCTACAACCACCACCGAGCCCACTCCGCCCTCGGAGGTCAGCCGCCGGTTACCCGACTGACCAACCTCCCTGGACATCACAACTAGGCAGCCCCGATGGCACGATGCGTTTCGCGGCGCAGTTCGCCGTGAACGCGACATGGTGAACGCGGGCTGGTTAAGACGGAGTTCCGCCGCTTTCGATCGCTCCAGAGCTCGCGGCTGTATCTGTGTTGGTGGCTGGGGGTCTGGCGCGGGCTGGGGATAGCCCTTGCGGTCTTGTGGTGTGTCAGGGTATGAGCACGAACTTGTGTCCGGGGCTGGTGCGTTGGCGGTCCCATGCGTTGGCGATGTCTGATAGTGGGACGCGTTCGACATCGGCTGTGAGTTCGCCGGCGGCGACGTGGCCGAGTAGCCGCTCGTAGGCGACGCGGCGAATTTCGGGCGGTGTGTGGAAGTTTGTGTGTCCGCGGATTTGTAGCAGGCGCCCGCGTATCGGATCTGAGGGGATTGTCGCGTCGGCGCCGGCGGATTCGCCGAGTTGGACGAGTCGGCCGTGGGGTTTGAGGCATCCGAGGGCTGTCGCGGCGGGCGCGCCCCACAGGGGGTCGATCACGAGGTCGGCGCCGTCGGGTAGGGCTTCGGCCAGTGCGGCGGCGAGGTCGCCGTTGTTGAGTGCGACGGTGGCGTCGGCGCCGAGTCGGGCGGCGCGTTGGAGTGCGCTTGCGCTGCGGGCGGCGGCGACGACTCGTCGTGCGCCGAGCAGTCGCGCGGCCTGCACGGCGATCTGACCGACCCCGCCGCCGGCGCCGAGCACGAGTACGTCCTCGCCCGGCTGCAGACCGCCCGTCCATTCCAGCGCCAGCCAGGCGGCCGCCCCGGCGACGCCGCAAGCGAGCGCCATCGCGTCGTCGACCGCGTCGGGAATGGCGATGCCCGAACCCTTGGGTAGCACCGTGCGCTCAGCGAACGAACCCATCGGGCGGACAGGATTGTCGAAGTAGATGCGCGTCCCATCGGGACGCCGCCCAATGCCTTCACCGCCCGCAACGTACGGGAGCGGCGGTACCTCACCGTAGAAGGTTCCTGAGGCAGTGCGGATGTCGGATGGATTCAATCCGGCGGCCGATACCTCTACAAGCATCTCGTCGGGACCGGGTTCAGGTTCGGGGAAGTCGCCGACCCTCGGGGTGGCGCCGTAAGTATCAATGATCGCAGCTCGCATAAGAATGCTAGCATACCAGTATCGGGCCGGGTGGCAAGCGCGCACCACTTCGGGAAGCTGGGTATGCCGCATTCGACAGATCGTCCACTCGTGACGAGCGCGCTCATCGAACACGCGGCTGGCTGGCTGAGCACGGCGATGCGGTTGCCGCTCGCAGCCAGCGAACTGACCTGCCGCACCGGAGGCGCCGCATACTGCTGCTTCCTCGTCACCCACCCTGACGCGCTCGCGTAGCGTCTATCGGAAATGCGTTTTCACCGGCTGCGTGGCCGCTACGAGGTGATCCCGACGTGGGCGGGGTCGCACAACAGGAGGACGGCGCTCACCGCGACCAACACGCCGGCAGTGGCGCCTCAGAGGCCGGCGACGGCCCGGTCCTGCGCCTGCGCTTGCGCCTGTTCTGAGCGGAACAGACGCTCGAAATCAGCGGCGGCGGCACGCAGGTGTCCCTCGGCGGCCAGCCGCGCGGCCGCGGGCTCGTGCGCCTCGAGCGTCTCGACGATCCGGCGGTGCTCGTCGAGCGAAGCGCAGACCCGCGCAGCGACGAAGCGCCTGCGCAGCTGGCCGAGGTGATGGTCGTTGAGCAGCCACACATCGCGAATCAGCCGCTCGAGCTGTGGCTGGCCGGCGATCCGCACCAGCGCCTCGTGAAAAGCGCGGTCGGCCTCCTCGCACCCAGCTTCATCGGAGTCACGCGCCGCCCGCTCGGAGTCGAGCAGCAACGCACGCAACCCCCGCACCTGCTGCTCGGTAACGCATTCGGCAGCCGACTCCGCGGCAAGCCCCTCCAGCGCCGCACGGATCCGCAGTGCCTCGACCACCGCTTCCGCCGTGCGCCCCACGACACGGCAACCGACCTGCGGCACGATCTCCACCAGCCCATCGCGTTCGAGCCGCTTGAGCGCAACACTCACCGGCGTGCGGCTCATCGCCAGCTCCTCAGCAAGCGCATACGCCGACAGCACCGTGCCATCCACCCAACGGTTGTCCAGCAGATCACCGCGCAGCAACTCGTACGCGCGCTCGCTTCGACTCACTGCCATCGCCACCACACCCTAGCCACACTGACATGCTAGAGCACTCCGAGCTGTTCGATGGTCGCATCAAACGGCCGACTCCATTAGATGTACTTTGTGGGTGCCCAGATTGACATCGGAGGCGAAATACCGAGGGCGACAACCTTCCGGACATCGTCGCATTCTCATGGATGGGGAAGCAGGCAGTCGCATCGATGCTTACCGTCAAGAACTCGGCTGGCGCTCCCAATCCAGGCGAAGAAACGATCGAGTGGCGAGGGAGGAGCCGCGTTGATGAGTCGGCCCGAAGACTTCGACGGAAACCAGAAGTCTAAGCGACCAACCGACAAAACGTGCTGCGGTGAAACACAATCGGCGGCACGCCCGGATGCACTGTGATGTCGGCGACCCGCAGGATAACAATTGTGTGATCGCCAGCCGGCACTGATCGCTCGATCGCGCTTTCCATCCAGACGCTGGTGCCCTCGATGAACACTGCGCCGCTGTCGGCGGACACCGTAGACAACCCCGCGAACCGGTCGCCGGTTTTCGCCGCCAGGGTGCGCGCGGCCCGGTCGTGGAGTTCGCCCAACACACTGATGCCCAGCCGGGGCAGGGCCCTGAGTTTCGGCCAGGTCTCCGAGGTGTTCTGCACGCAGAACGAGACCAGCGGCGGATCGAGCGACACCGGGACGAATGTGCTCGCCGCCATGCCGATGCGGTCTCCGTTGACTTCGGCGGCGATGGCGATGACTCCAGATGGGAAGTGGCCGAACGCCTCGCGCAGCATCGTCGGGGTAAAATCGGTCGAGCTCATATCGACTCCCATCTTCACACGTTTGCGTCGTCAGCGTACCTTCGGACATGCCGATAGCGGCCCCCGTCGGTTCGTTGCACGGAACGACCCGGCCTGATGGACCTGGCCCACGGAAGGGTTGACGCCCTGCAATTCGTTCCCGGAAACCAGTCGGCGCCTGTGCCCGCGCCCTGCGGCTCGAGAACGCCGCGAGGATCCCGAGTAGGCCGAACGGTTCACCGGCGTCGTGGGAGATCCGGCCCCCGAGGGCTCTCGCTCCGACACGTCTCGACGCAGCGCTCGCGCACCGAACTCACTGTCCTGCGGGATGTCCGGTAGCGGTGCGGTCATAACGCGCACGCTGCGGAGCAGCACGACGGTCAGTCCACCACCAGAATCAACTTGGCGACCACGCCAATGTCGCGGCGGGTCTGGAGTCCGCTTGCATCCAGGCCCGTTTCCCGCGGGGCCGGTCCGCTTCGCCCGCGGCGATCCCCCGCTGTCGCCGTTGCCGCGCACGTCGCCATGCCGGCCAGTCTGGAAACGACAGGCAATTAGGATTGCGGAACTAGCGATGCGCTCTCCAAATAGTGAAATATCTTGTGCTGCAACCTTATTCTCCGTTCGTATGTTGGACATAAAACTTGAGAAGCCACAGGCTGCGTCAGCCGCGAGCCATGTCCACGAATCGTGACAGATGCAGTTGGTGCGCCACGGTAATCGTCGCGGTGGGCCCGTTGCGGTGTTTGCCGAGAATCAAGTCGGCTTCGCCGCCGCGGGGGTCGTCGCGTTCGAACGCATCGGGGCGGTGCAGCAGGATGACCATATCCGCATCTTGTTCCAAAGATCCCGATTCTCGCAGGTCAGAGACCATTGGGCGCTTGTCGGTTCGCTGTTCTGGGCCTCGATTGAGCTGGCTGATCGCGACTACGGGGACTTCGAGTTCCTTGGCCAGCAATTTCAGATTTCGGGAGAAATCCGAGACTTCCTGCTGACGGGATTCGACTTTTTTCCCGGAGGTCATCAGCTGGAGATAGTCGACGACGACGAGTTTGAGATCGTGGCGCTGCTTGAGCCGTCGCGCCTTCGCACGAATCTCCATCATGGTCAGGTTCGGCGAATCATCCACGAACAGCGGCGCTTCGCTGATTTCACTCATCCGGCGCGCCAGCTTGGTCCAGTCGTCGTCACTCATCCGCCCGGACCGCATATCGCCGAGTTTGATCTTTGCCTCGGCCGACAGCAGCCGCATGACGATCTCGGTGCGGCTCATCTCCAACGAGAAAATAACGCTCGCCAAGCCATGCTTGATCGAGCAACTGCGCATGAAATCCATTCCCAAAGTCGATTTGCCCACCCCAGGCCTGGCCGCGACGATGATCATCTGTCCCGGATGCAGCCCGTTGGTGACTTCGTCGAGTTCGGTGAAGCCGGTGGGGACGCCGAGGGAGATTCCGCCGCGGCTGGCGATGGAGTCGATCTCGTCCATCGTCGGCTGGAGCAACTCCTCGAGCGGGAGGAAGTCCTCGCTGGTGCGACGCTCGGTGACCTCGTAGACCTCGGCTTGGGCGCGGTCTACGACCTCGGCGACATCCTGGCCGTCGGCGCCGGCGTAGCCGTACTGGACGATACGGGTCCCCGCCTCGACCAGGCGGCGCAAAATGGCTTTCTCCGCGACGATTTCGGCGTAGTAGCCGGCGTTCGCGGCGGTGGGCACGGTCTGCGTGAGCGTGACCAGATACGGCGCACCGCCGATGCGCTTCAGTTCGCCGCGGCGGTCCAGTCCGGCGGCGACGGTGACCGGGTCGGCCGGTTCCCCACGACCGTAGAGATCGAGGATCGTGTCGTAGACGGCCTGATGGGCGGGACGGTAGAAATCCCCCGGCCGGATCACCTCGACCACGTCGGCGATGGCGTCCTTGCTCAGCAGCATGCCGCCGAGCACCGACTGCTCGGCCGCCATATCGTGCGGAGGCTGGCGGCCGAAGTCTTCGCCGGGAGGTTCGGGCGGGAAATCAGTGTGCCCGCGGTCATCGGTGGTTGTCACCAGACTCGACCGTCCTCTCTACCCGCCCTGTCGACTCGTTCTACCCCCGGGCACCGACACGTTCGCCGCCGCCGCTGACCAGGGGTCCAGCTACCGCCGCGGCACCCGCCGCTCCAGGCTGTTCGGGGTGGTGCGCACATGACGATGCGACGAACCTAGGCGACCCGGCGGTGACCCGCCAAACCGGGCTGTGCGCACATCTGTGGATAACCTGGGGAGAGTTCACCCAACGATGTGTACCCCCTGTGTACAACTTGGGGAAAACCCAGGTAGGCGTCATCGAACTCGCAGATAAATTGCGGTTTCCATGATTTTCCCCGTGTGGATGAATGAAGTACCGGCGTGTCGACCAAGTTGAACAGCCGGGCGTGTTGGGTTAACAGCACGTGAGCTGCATATGACTCGGGTCACAGAGCGGACAGTTGGTTCCGCTGGTAATCCACAGGCTGGAAAATCGATGTTCCGGCACGAGGCTATGCGTAGCCCGAATTGCTCCGAATGACACTATTCGTCATTTGGCAAACAATTCGCTATTTATTAATCACGGCGCAGTAAGGAACACTCCCGTGTCAGCACGGGAGTGTTCCTCGACGGAATGCCCGTATCAGGCGGCGGCTTCGACCGTCAGGTCGAACTTCGCCACCACATCCGGGTGCAGGTGCACCAGGATGACGTGCTTGCCGGTCGTCTTGATGTGCGCCTTCGGCAGTTCGATGCTGCGCTTGTCGATGACGGGACCACCCGCCACCTTGATCGCGGCCGCGACATCCGACTGGGTCACCGAGCCGAACAGCTTGCCGGTGCCCGCGGTCTTCACCGTCAGCGAGACCAACTCGAGGCCCTCGATGGCCTGCTTCAGCTCATTGGCGTGGCCCAGGTCGCGGACCCGGCGGGCTTCCTGCGCCCGGCGGATGCCCTCGACCTGCTTCTGCGCGCCCCGGCTGGCCAAGATCGCCAGACCGCGCGGCAGCAGGTAGTTGCGGCCGTAGCCGTCCTTGACCTCCACGGTGTCGCCGGGGGCGCCGAGGTTGTCCACATCAGCAGTCAGAATCAACTTCATTTGCGTGCCTCCCTTTCTCAGCGAGCCGTCGACACGTAAGGCAGCAGCGCGACCTCACGCGAGTTCTTGACTGCAACCGCGATATCGCGCTGGTGTTGCACGCAGTTGCCGGTGACGCGGCGGGCGCGGATCTTTCCGCGGTCGCTGACGTACTTGCGCAGCAACGCCGTGTCCTTGTAATCGATCGTGACAGTGCCGGTCTTGCTCTCTTTGCAGAACGAGCAAGCCTTCTTCTTGAGCACCTTTTCGCGCGCGGGCGCTTTAGGCATGGTCTTGTACTCCGTAATCATCGATGGCCCGAATCGAGCGGGCCGCCCTGGCCGTTCTCAGAACGGCGGTTCGTCATCCATGCGGCCACCGCTCGCGAAGGAGCCGGCCGCGGGCGCACTGCCCCAAGGGTCGTCCTCGGCACCGCCGGAACGCCCACCACCACCACTGCCGGAGGAGGAGGCCGCGTAGCCGCTCCCGCCGCCGGACCCGAAGCCACCGCCACCGCCGCCGCGGCTGGTCTTGTTGACCTTCGCGGTGGCGTAGCGCAGCGAGGGGCCGACCTCATCGACCTCGAGCTCGACGACCGTGCGCTTCTCGCCCTCGCGGGTTTCGTAGGAGCGCTGCTTGAGCCGTCCGCTCACGATGACACGGGAACCTCTGGTCAGGCTTTCGGC
Organism: Nocardia glycosmidis; assembly: GCF_052545115.1. NCBI lineage: Bacteria > Bacillati > Actinomycetota > Actinomycetes > Mycobacteriales > Nocardiaceae > Nocardia > Nocardia glycosmidis. Next base: position 170,476 of record NZ_JBQWRH010000005.1, read on the forward strand.
GACATTCTCCGCGGCCTCACGCCAGATATTGCAGCGCAGGAACAGCGCTTCGCCGTCTTTCCATTCATTCGAATTACGGTCGAACACCCGGGGGGTCGACGCGACAGTGAAATTCGCCACCGCCTGTCCTGCCGGTGTGAATCGAAGTTCCGGGTCGGCCGTCAGATTTCCGATGACGGTGATGACCGTGTCGCCTGCCATTGTGGTTCCTCCTGCTCGGTGTGCAGTCCGCGTCTCGCTGTTGCGCTAGAGCCTAGGCACAGGCTCCGACGCAAACGAGGGTTGCCGGACTACTTGTCGTGGCGCAGAACCTTGGTGCGCAGCACCGACTCGTTGAGACCGAGCTGGCGGTCGAGTTCGCTCACGGTGGCGGGCTCGGCGGTCAGGTCGACCACGGCGTAGATGCCCTCGGCGTGCTTGGCGATCTCGTAGGCGAGCCGGCGGCGGCCCCAGATATCGACCTTGTCGATCTTGCCGCCCTCGGTGCGAACGACACTGAGCAGGTTGTCCAGCGACGGACCAACAGTGCGCTCGTCCAGGCTCGGATCGAGGATGACCATCACTTCATAATGACGCACGGACCAATCACCTCCTGTGGACTAGGAAACGGCCACGGACGGTCCGTGGCAGGAGGGTCGTTGCGTCAGCAACCCGGCAAGGTTACCTGAGCGGGATTGGTCGGGGTACACCGGCATGGGTCGGCGGGGCCGCTTAGGGTGGTTGTCATGCCGACCGGACTCGCCGCACGCGACCTGCCCGCAGGCCGCGTGCGACGTTCCGCGGCGCTGGCCGCGGTGGTGGTGGTGCTGCTGTGCGGCCTCACCCTCGCCTTGGCGTATGCGAACAAGGCACGCTGTGCGGGGGAACCGTTCGAGGGGAACGGTCGCAGCACGGTCTTCGACATCATCAAGGATTCGGACGTCTGCTACTCGGATATCCAATTCCTCTGGCTCGGCAGGGATATCAACGAGCACGTCTTTCCCTATGTGCACGGCGGCATCACCGATGACGGCGCGCTGGTGGGCGGGGCGGTGGAATATCCGGTGCTCAGCGGGGTGCTGATGTGGGTCGGAGCGGTCGGTGCGGACAACGACGCCGAGTTCCTGCGCTACTCCGCCCTGCTGCTCGCGCCCTTCGCACTGCTCACCGCGTGGATGTTGGCCCGGTTGGCCGGCGGGGCCGCTCTGCTGTGGGCGGTCGGCCCGCCGTTGGTGCTCTATGCCTTCCACAACTGGGAGCTCCCCGTGGTGTGCACGGCTGTAGCGGCCGTCTACGTGGTGGCGGCGATGACTCGCTTCTCCTTGCGCACCAGGGGAATTCTCGCGGCGGTGTTACTCGGTCTCGGGTTCTGCCTGAAGCTGTACCCGGGGATCTTCGTGCTGCCGCTGATGGCATATGTGCTGACCGGCGGCATCGAGCGCGACGCGGACGACGGGGATCGCCGGTTGGACGTCCGCGGTGCGCTGCTCACCGCGGCCGCTGCGATCGGCACCGTCGTCGCGGTCAACCTGCCGTTCGCGTTGACCGGTTACGAGGGCTGGCGGGCGTCGTTCACATTCCAGCAGTTACGGCAGGCCGACATCACCACGAATTCCATCTGGTACTGGGGACTTCGGCCGGCATTCGGTCCGGACGCGCCCAGCGAGGCGGCGTTCCAGAAGCTGGTTTCGCTCGCCTCGCCCGTGCTGGTGCTCCTGGCTTTCGCGCTGGCCATCTGGCTCGGCTGGAAGCGGTACCGGACGACCGGCGTGTTCGGGTGGGTCGGTGTGAGCGGTGCGATGCTGTGTGGATTTCTGTTGTTTCACAAGGTGCATTCACCGCAGTACACCTTGTGGCTGGTGCCGTTCCTGGTACTGCTCGAGGTGCCGTGGTGGCTGATCGGCGGTTATCTGGTCGCCGACGCGGCCATCGGGATCGGGGTGTTCCGCTACTTCTACTCGATGGGGTCGGGCACCTCGGTCGAGCTGATGCAGCACATCGTCGAATTCGGCGTGTGGGGTCGCGCGAGTCTGCTGGTCGTGCTGTTCTTCGTATTCCTGCGGGCGCTGCCGCGCTGGTACCGATCGGTGCCGCCGTCGGTATCGCGATCCGGCCCTCGTGATCTTGTTCCGGCTCTCTAGTTTCTCCGGGTCTGCTACGTCCGGAGCGCAGAGCCGCGCTTTCAGCCGGTCCAGCCGCACTCCTTGATCAGTGCGGTGCCGCCCAGCAGTCCGATCTCGGACCGAGCTACTCCGGCGAAGGTGTCCGCGTCACCAGGCGTGCCGTCGGCTCGGTCCGTGGGTCGGCGCCGCGTTCACGATTTCGGGCTCTACGTCGGTTCGTACTGGTCTTCGCGGCACGGGGGCGGACGCGGCGCGCGATCGTGGCAGGGGCAAGCAACAGCTCGACGACCTGGCCGACGCTGTACCGCGGCTGGAGATCTCGGCGGGCGTGCGCGCCGACAAGGCGCTCGAGGCGCGGGGGGATCGGCACGTGCGAAGCGAAGGGGCAACTGCCCAGCCGTGTGGGTCGCGCGCTGACCTACTTGCGAGCGTTTTGCCACTGCATACCCCAGCGGTATGCCTGGTCGATCTCGCGCTGGGCGCCGTGGATGTACTGCACTTCGCGGTGCACGGTGATCCCGGTGCCCTGGTTTTGCAGCAACGCGACAGCGCACATGCGGGCGCCGTCCACGGGGGAATCGAGCCGAACCTCGATCTGCGGCCCCGCGGTGGGGTAGAGCGTCACCACACCGTCGGCGGCGGCCCAGTTGGGCACGCCTTCGTAGATGAAGGCGAAGATCAGGATGCGGCGGAACAGCTCGGGCCGGGCGAGGTTGATGGACATGTTCTCGCCGCCCACGGCCGCACCGCTGCGGTCGTCGCCGTCCAGTCCGATGTAGGGCTCGGCCGCTAGAGAGCCGAAATTGCGACCGAGCGCCTGCACCACACCTTTGCCGCCGTTGGACAGTTCGTACAGGCAGCCGAGGTCCAGATCGATGGGCTTGGCGCGGCGGAAGAATCCCTTGGTGGGACCGCTCGACCAGTTCAGGTTCACCCGCATGATGCCCTGCTGTTCGCCCGGCTTGGTCAAGTTGATGCTCGGTGTCGCCTTCGACAGGGTCACCTTGGACAGGTTGACGCCGCCGGGGTTGTTTCCGATCGCCATGGCGTGATCCCCCCTCTGTGGAAACGAGAGCGGCAGCGGCCATCCCTGGGATGGGCTCGCTGCCGCAATGGGTCTTTCGGCTGCAATGCCAGGAACTGAAAATGCCGAAAATCAGCCTACCGGTGTGGGTTCTCGTTCGCTGTCCAGTTCTTCCTCATCCGCGCCGCGGTTGCGGATGATGCTGCTGAGGAACGCCGCGCCGATGAACGCGACGCCGATCAGACCGGTGATGATCTCGTTGATGTGCACCCCGATCGAGACGAGCAGGATCACCGCCAGCGCGCCGATCGCCCAGTGTGCGCCGTGCTCCAGGTAGACGTATTCCGAGAGGGTGCCCTTGCGCACCAGGAATACCGTGATCGACCGGACGAACATGGCGCCGATCAGGCCGAGGCCGAGCGCGATGATGATCGGGTCGGAGGTGATCGCGAACGCGCCGATCACGCCGTCGAAGGAGAACGACGCGTCGAGCACCTCGAGGTAGAGGAACAGGAAAAAGCCCGCCTTGCCGGTGGCCTTGACCAGGTTGGACGGACCTTCGGCCTGATCCTCGGTGTGGAACATCGAGCCGAGCCCGTCGACCGCGATGTAGGTGATCATGCCGAGCAGCCCGGCCGCCAGGACGGTCGAGCGGTGCGCGTCGTCGGAGATGAACTCCGCGGTGAGGAGCAGGCCGACGCCCGCGACCACCACCGAGAGCATATCCAATTTGCCCGCCCTGGCCAGCGGCCGTTCCAGCCAGCCCAGCCAGGTGATCTCGCGCTCCTCGAAGATGAAGTTGAGGAACAGCAGCGCCAGGAACATGCCGCCGAACGCGGCGATCTGCGGGTGCGCGTCGGTGAGCAGCTTCTCGTAGCTGGGGCTGCCGTCCGGGAAGGTCAGCGCGTCGTTCGGTGGCGGGTTGAGCGCCAGGTCGAAGGCCCGCACCGGATCCAGCCCGGCCGTGATCCACACGATGGCGAGCGGGAACACCAGGCGCATGCCGAAGACGGCGATCAGGACACCGACCGTGAGGAAGATCTTCTGCCAGAACGCGCTCATCCGTTCCAGGACGGTGGCGTTGATCACGGCATTGTCGAACGACAGCGACACTTCGAGGATGCCGAGGATCGCGGCGAGCGCGAGGGCGGTCGGTCCGCCGTACACGAACGCCACTACGAGCGATAGCACCGTGACGATCAGGGACATGCCGAATATGCGCAGGACCACGCTGGGACCTTTCGTGGAGTAAGAACGAGTCGGCGACGGCTGCTACCAGCGTGGCCGCTGGATCGCCGGTTGTCCAACGCTGTTCCCAGGGCTCCGGCAGGCCTGGGTCGCATGACCAGGGGGCCCCGTCTCGAGGCCCCCTGCGAACAGCGAAGTATTGCTCAGACGTTCACGCCGTAGTCACGGGCGATGCCGGACAGACCGGAGGCGTAGCCCTGGCCGACCGCGCGGAACTTCCACTCCGCACCGTTGCGGTACAGCTCGCCGAAGACCATAGCGGTCTCGGTCGAGGCGTCCTCGGTGAGGTCGTAGCGGGCGAGTTCCTCGTTGTTGCTGCGGTCCACGACCCGAATGTAGGCGTTGCGGACCTGGCCGAACGATTGCGAGCGAGTGTCGGCGTCGTAGATCGAGACCGGGAAGAAGATGCTCTCGATGGTGGGCGGGGTGTTGGCCAGGTCGACGTTGATCACCTCGTCGTCGCCTTCGCCCTCGCCGGTGCGGTTGTCGCCGGCGTGCTCGATCGAGCCTTCGGGGGAGCGCAGGTTGTTGAAGAAGACGAAGTGCTGGTCGGACAGGACCTTCTTGTCCGCGCCGGTGGCGATGGCGCTCGCGTCGAGGTCGAAGTCGGTGCCGGTGGTAGTCCGCACATCCCACCCGAGGCCGACCGAAACAGCGGTCAGGTTAGGCGCCGCCTTGGTCAGCGAGACATTGCCGCCCTTGGACAAACTGACACCCATGCGGGATTCCCTTTCAATAGTCCGTCATTGGTTCCCAGCATGTCCAAATCGCCGGGCACGTCATACGACAGTAGTAGGTTTCGGCGCAGTTGCGTAGGAACCCGCGTAACCCTCGGCGAACAGGAAGATCTCCTACCATCGGGGCGTGGCACAGCGAAGGCGTGGTTGGTTTCGGTCGTCGGGAAACGACGAGTGGGTCGCGCCTGCCCGCACCGCGCTGGCCTCGGCGTTCCTCGACATGGATCGACGGCAGAGCGCGGCCGACGCGGCGGTGCACGCCGCCGACCAGCTTTTTCCGGAGCGGCGGATGGGTGCGCGCTGGGAACCGGTGCGCGACCGGTGTTATGGCGCGGCCGAGGTCTACCTGGCGCTGAGTGAGGAATTGGACGGCGCGCAGCGCAGCGGCACGACGATGCCGAATGGGCAGCAGCGAGTCGATGCCGCGGTGCGGCAGCTGACCGACGCGGCCCGAGCCATCGACGAGTTCTATCGCGGCAATCAGAGCGGGCTCGAAGAAGCGCTCGCTGTCCTCGGCGCGGTGCCGCAGCTGGTGCGGCAGGTGAAGGTGGTCGCGGCGGGTGTGCGCGGGCAGGCCGCCGAATCCGACTTCGCGGACTACCCCTCGGTGCGTGAACGCGCGGCCGCGGTGGATGAGGCGCTGGTCACACTGGAAGCCATCGGCTCCGACGCGCCCGGCGCCGCGCGCGCGGCCACGGCCCGGCTGGAGACCGCCGCCAAAGCCTTGGCGGATGCGTTGGCGCAGGCCCCATCTCGAGCCGCCGCGGCGCATACCGCGATCTCCTCGGTGACCACTCGTCTTTCCGCCGTCCGTACCAGGGCCGATGGGGTCGCACCGGCCTTCTCGGCGCTGCTGCGCGAGTTCAACGCTGCGAGTTCGGCGGATCTGGCTGACAATGAGCGGGAAAGTCGGCGAGCCATCGAGGCCGCGGACGCGGCTCTCGGCAAGGCGCGTGCGGCGGTAGCAGAGAACAATCCGGAGTTTGCACTTGATCTGACCACGTCCGCGCGCGGGTTCCTCGCCGAGGCCGAGCAGCAGGTCGATGCCGTCGCCAAGCGGCTGGACCTGCTGCGTGCGATCCGGTCCGACCCGCAAGAACACGCCAAGGCCGTACGATTCCGGCTGCGGGATGCGCAAATGTTCGCGGTGAGCCGCGGGCTCGTCGCCGAATGGGGATCGGTGCTCGACGCGCAGGCAGCACGGATCGACCGAGTCAGCGAAACACTATCGGGGCGCCACCCCGACTACTGGGCCTATGCGGCGGAATTGAATGCCGTCACCGAATTCATAGCCGGAGTAGTGGATCGAATGAGAAAACAAGCAGGACCACGACGAGAATGAGAATGAGAATGGGGCAACGATGACCGCAGGCTTCGCCGTCCAGCAGGAGGTCTCCCTGCGGAAGCGAATGCCGCTGCGCCACTTCCGGCAATTGCACGGCCCAGAGGCGAGGCGTCTTTTTCACCGGCAGCCCGAACCGTTCGCCGGTGACGGCGCGGAGCGGGAACTGCTCGCGATCGGGCTCGGAGCGACGTTGTACGCGCCTGCGACCAGGCCAGATCTCGCGCTGACGATCTGTAAGCGCGCCGAGCACGGTGTGTGTTCGATGGTGATCGATCTCGAGGACGCGGTCGCCGACGATGAGCTGGAGTACGCCAAACGGCAAGCCGTCGAGACGCTCGATCTGCTCGCGGCCGACCACGACGCCAATCCGCTGCTGTTCGTGCGGGTACGCGACGCGGACACGATCACCGAACTCATCGAGCACCTCGGTCCGGGCGCGCGGGCGCTGACCGGGTTCGTGTTCCCGAAGTTCGACAGTGTTTCCGGGCCGAAGTACCTCAACGCCCTGACCGTGGCCGCCCAGCAGGTGGCACGTCCGCTGTACGGGATGCCGGTGCTGGAGTCGGCGTCCCTGGTGCACCGGGAGACCCGCGACTACGAACTCACGCAGATCGCGGCATTGCTGGCGGTGCACCGGGACCGGGTGCTCGCGGTACGGGTGGGCGCGACCGATATGTGCTCGACCTTCGGCATCCGGCGCGACCGCGACCTCACCATCTACGACGTGCGCGTGGTCGCCGACGTCATCGCCGACATCGTGAACTATCTGGGACGCACGGACGGAACGGGTTTCGTCATCACCGGGCCGGTGTGGGAGTACTTCGCCGATCATGAGCGGATGTTCCGGCCGTTGCTGCGCACCGCGCCGTTCGAGGAATCCGATGCCGTGCCGTTCCGGCGGTACCTGGTCAGCCGGGATCTGGACGGACTGCTGCGGGAGATCACCTTGGACCGCGCGAACGGCATTCAGGGCAAGACGGTGATCCATCCGTCGCATGTGGCCGCCGTGCACGCGCTGTCGGTGGTGACCCATGAGGAGTACTCGGACGCGCTGGATATTCTGCGGGCGGACGTCGGCGGTGTCGCGGCCTCGGGTTACCGGAACAAGATGAACGAGATGCGGCCGCATCGCAGTTGGGCGCGGCAGACGCTGCTGCGCGCCAGGGTGTTCGGCGTCGCGAACAAGGGAGTGTCGTTCGTGGATCTGTTGACGGCGTTGGTCACCGTATGAGCCAGCCGCCGACCGTGTTCGGATACAACGAAATCCCTTGGGCAACAAGAACTCTCGGTATACAGCTGGATCATGACGCCGAGTGTGACGCCGCGCCGCTGCGCTCGGCGCGGCTGCCGATCACCGCCCTGATCCGGCCGGGGATTCGCCACAACAATCCACGCCGGGCGCACCTGCTGGTGTCCACCGTGCTCGGCAAGCATCTCCCGACGGATCCGCGGTTGGTGCTCGGTGCGGGCAATCACCTGGGCGATCTGGTGCGCGAGGTGCTCGGCGAGCGCGAAGCGGTGGTGCTCGGGTTCGCCGAGACCGCGACGGGCCTCGGCCACTGCGTGGCAGCGCGGATCGGCGCGAGCTGCTACCTCCATTCGACCCGCCGCGAGGTCCCGCACGCGCAGACCCTCGCCGGATTCGAGGAGGGACACTCGCACGCCACCTCGCACCTGCTGCAACCGGCGCCGGCCGACATTTTCGTCAACGACTTGCCGCTGGTGCTGGTCGACGACGAAATCTCCACCGGCGCGACCGCGATCGACGCGGTCCGCGCGTTGCACGCCTTTTCGCCGCGGTCGCAGTACGTGCTGGCATCGCTCGTCGACCTGCGCGGCGCGGCCGACCGTGCCGAATTCGACGCAGCCGCAGCCGAACTCGGTGCGCGGATCGACACAGTCTGCCTCGCGGGCGGCCGGGCGACGCTGCCCGACGGATTGGTCGCCGCGGTGGGCGCGCTGCCCGAGCCCGTGCTCAATCCGGCCGCCGGGCATCCCGGCTCGTTCCACCGGATGGAGCTGCCTTGGCCCGCTTCGGTGCCGGAGGGCGGCAGGCACGGGATCCTCGCCTCCGACACCGGCGCGTTCGAGGCGGCGCTGATTGCCGCGGCCGCGGCGTTGATCGCCCGGCTCGACCAGGATTTCGCTGGTCGGCCCGCTATTGTGCTCGGCCACGAGGAACTGATGTATCTTCCGCTGCGCCTGGCGGCGCTGCTCGCCGAAACCGGCACGCCGACGCGCTTTCAAACCACCACGCGATCGCCCGCGTATGTGCTCGACGAGCCGGGCTATCCGTTACGCCGCGGATTCCGGTTCGTCGCACCGGAGCCAGGCGACACCGCGCCGCGCTACCTGTACAACGCGCACTGGCCCGATGATTCGCTGGATCTGTTCGAGGCGGATGTGGCGGGCCTGGGAGCGCTGCTCGTTGACACTGCGTCAGGTGGTGACGCTGCCGCCGTCACGAGCACCGGTGACGGTGTCGACAGCGGTGCGGAGGGCGACGGTCCTGGGTTCGATCCGGTGCTCGTCGTCGTGGTCGACTCGCCCGCCGACACCGTACAGCTGCGGGCCGAGGGCGGGTTGATCGACGTGCTGACCGCCTCAGGGGCCGACGTGCTGCTGGTGGCGCTGCGGGAGGCCGACCCGCGGCGGCTGCACGCGGAACGAGCCGAGGCGCCGGGCGCGGGGGACGGGAGCCGACCATGACGATCGCGAGCGTGGACGCCTTGCCAGCTCCGCTGCACGGCCCGGAATTCGGATCCTATGCGGCCGAGGAGGTTTCCTGGTTGCTCAAAGATCTGTCCGACGTGGATTTGGAGCGCGAGGTCGCCGAGCGGGAACGGCGCATCCAAGCCGGGCAGGCGCATTACGCGGAGTCGTTGCCGATCGAATACCAACCGGACGCGCGGTATCGGACGCTGTTCGATGACGTGCTCGCCGCCAGTGCCGAGCGGCTCGCGCTCGCCGTGGCGACCGTGTCGGAGCTGGTCGTCGCCGAACGCGGCGAGGACATCGTGCTGGTGTCGCTGGCGCGGGCGGGCACACCGGTCGGCATCCTGATGCGCCGTTGGCTGCGGGCGCGTCGGCCGAGTCGCGCGGTGCCGCACTACGCGGTGTCCATCGTGCGCGATCGCGGCATCGACGCGGTGGCGCTGGACTACCTGGCGGAGCACCACAACCCGGACTCCGTCGTGTTCGTGGACGGCTGGACCGGCAAAGGTGCCATCACACGCGAGCTGAGCGAGGCGCTGGCGGCCTATCGCGCGGCCGGCGGTGCGCGGTTCGACGACGAGTTGGTGGTGCTGGCCGATCCGGGACACTGCGTGCGCACCTACGGCACTCGAGACGACTTCCTGATCGCGTCGGCCTGCCTGAATTCGACGGTGTCCGGCCTGATCTCGCGCACCGTTCTGAACGAGGCGCTGATCGGACCCGGCGATTTCCACGGCGCCAAGTTCTATCGGGACCTATCCGGTGACGATGTGTCCGCCCGCCTGCTCGATACCGTCAGCGGCGCTTTCGACGCGGTCCGCGACCGCGTCGCGGCCGAGCTGGCCGCGATCCGCGCGAGCGACCGCACGCCCACCTGGACCGGCTGGGCGTCGGTGGAGCGGGTAAGGCAGCAGTACGGCATCGCCAGCGTGAACTTCGTGAAGCCGGGTGTCGGCGAAACCACTCGGGTGCTGTTGCGGCGGGTGCCGTGGCGGGTGCTGGTACGTGCGGCGGACGCGCCGGAGCACGCGCATATCCGGCTGCTCGCCGATGCGCGCGGGGTACCTGTAGAAGTCGTCGATGACCTGGCATATTCGTGTATGGGATTGATCAAGGACGTGCAGCGGTGAATTTGTCTCGGAGAATGCGGCGAAGACGTGCGCTGATCGCGACCGACTTGGATCGGACGATGATCTATTCGCGCAACGCCTTCAGCACCACCGACGAGGTGCCAACGGTCTGTGTGGAGCATCTCGAAGGGGCGCCGCTGTCGTTCATGACCACCACGGCGGCACTGCGCATGCAGTCGTTGACCGAGCCGGCCGCCGTGATCCCCACCACCACCCGCACCATCAAGCAGTTCGGGCGCATCCGACTACCCGGCGCGCCCTGGCGCTACGCGATCACCAGCAATGGGGGGAACATCCTCGTCGACGGCGTCCCCGACCTGAGCTGGCGCATCGGCATCGATGCCCAGGTGCGGGCGGGTGGCGCCACCCTGTCGGAGGTGAGCCGGGAACTGCATACCCGCATCGACGATTCTTGGGTGACCAAGTTCCGCGTGGCCGACCACCTGTTCTGCTATCTGGTGGTGAAACCCAAGGCCGTCCCCAGCGGATTCCTGGACGAATGGGACGCCTGGTGCCGTCCGCGCGGCTGGTCGGCGTCCCAGCAGGGCCGCAAGATCTACACCATGCCGCTGGCTGTCTGTAAGAGCCGCGCGGTCGCCGAAGTCCGCAAACGCCTGTGGGAAAGCGGTGAACTCACCGAAGAGGCGAAAACTCTTGCCGCGGGTGACGGCGCCCTCGACGCGGAAATGCTGCGCGCCGCGGACTCCGCGATCCGCCCCCGCCACGGCGAACTCGAACAACTCAACTGGACCCATCCCAACCTCACCATCACCCGAGCCGCAGGCATTCTCGCGGGCGAGGAAATCATCAATTGGTTCATCAGGGCGGCGCCCAACCACTCTGCCGCATAGGTTCCCCTGCGCTCAGTGCTGCTGCTGCGCCCCGAGTTGCTGTGCGATCACGCCGTGTAGCCGTTGCAGGCCGCCGACGGTGATGCCGCTTTGGATCTGTCCCTCGATGGTGCGCACCAGCATCGAGTCGCTGAGCACCTTCTCGCTCGACTGGATCAGCACCGTTCCCGCGCCGGTGAAGTCGAATTGACGCTCTTCACCGGAGTTGACGCCGAAGCGCGCCGCGCCCGCGGCCAGGAAGTCGGTGACCCAGCGCTGGTCGTAGTGGTGGCTCGGCGCGGGGCAATCCGCCCACCCGACCAGCGATTCCGGGTCCACCCGCAGCGGCGGCTCGGCGAACATGACCGGTCCGTTGGACGAGGCGAGGAACTTGCCCGTGCCGATGAGGGTGAGGAACCCGGGCACGATGGACTGGTTCAGCGACAGGCCCGGCTCGAACGCCAGCAGGTTCGCCGCCCGGATGGTCAGGTTGCCGTTGTCCTCGAGGTCATAGGAATTGATGTCGTAGCCGCGGTCGCCGATGATCAGCTTGCCGTGTCCCTCCGCGACGACGTAGTCGCCGGTGAACAGCGGCGCCGAGAATTGCTGCGACACCATGTGCAGCAGACCGCCCTGCAGGCCGTGGGTGAGCATCTGAAAGCGCATGTCGCCGTAGTAGGCGATCATCGCGCCCTGGCGCATGAACCACGGCTTGTTCAGGTCGATGCAGTAGGCGTAGTTGTTTCCCGGGATGTTGTCGCTCGCACCGAGATTCAAGGGGCTGTGGATCTGGGACATGCTCACAACTTCTCTTCGGAGGCCTGCACGTAAACGACGCCCTGGCCGACGCAGTGCAACTGCATCGCCTCGCCCGAACCGCGGCCGACAGCGTCACGCCAGCTCAGCGCCGCCTTCAACTCGGTCTGCACGTTGCCATAGGCAGCGACGAACGCCTGCGGGTCCACCACGATCGGATTCGGGCCGCCCACTTGCAGTTCCAGAAACCCGCCGTGTCCGAGCAGCACCGCCGCGCCCTGCCCGGACAACTGAGTGGTGAACATGCCCTGGCCGGTCAACGCGCCCGACGCGGCGCCGCGCAGCGCGCCCATCAGGCCGCCGCCTCCTCCGCCACCCGAACTCATCACCGACACCACCGAACTCTGCAACCCGGCGGTGTTGGCCAGCAGTCGCGAAGCTTCGACGCGCAGCGCCGCCCCCGGCTGCACATGCACCACATGCACGTCCAGGCCGGCGAACCCGTAATGCACCTCGCCGAGGCCCTGCGCCAGCATGGTGCGCTCGTGCTCCCCCGCCATCGCGCGCCCCGCCAGCCGCATCACTCCGCCCATGCCGCCCATCCCCTGGCCACCCGGAATCTGGTGCGGCGCAAAAGAAACGTCGCCGGTGTAGAACAGCATCGCGCCGCTGCGGGCGACCACCCCACCGGCCATCCCGACGTTGACCTTGACGACCTTGCCGTTGACTTTCTCGAACACGCTGCCTCTACCGTTCTGCCGGCTGGATCGACACCACGCCTTGCCCGTCCCAGCGCAGCGAGAACGCCTCGCCCGCGTCCTGACCGACGAAACTGCGCCAGGACACGTCGGTGACGAACGACTGGTTGAGGTTGCCGCGCGCGGCGACGAACGCATCCGGGTCCACCACCAGCGGGTACTGCGGCGACACCTCCAGATGCACGAGCGGTCCGCCCGCCGAGAGCAACGCGACCTGCCCCTGGCCCGAGACAGTGGTGGTGAACAGGCCCTGCCCGGTGGACGCGCCGCGCACACCGGCGAAACGCACGTCGGTGCGCAGATTCCCGGCAAAGGCGAGCAGCTGTTGCGATTCCACCTGCAGCGTCTCGTTGTTCAGGTTGACCACGGTGACATGCTGGCCGTTGACCGCGAAGAACACTCGGCCGTTGCCGGAGCACTCCATCAGCGCGAGTTTCTCGCCGGTCGCGCGCCGCTTGAGCCCGGCGATCACGCCATCGCCGCCGCCGAAACCGGCCGACTTGAACTGCACATTTCCCTCGTAGGCGATCATCGAGCCGGAAATCGCCCGCAGGCTGGTGCCGGCGAGGTGGGCCTCGATCACCTTCTTCGATTGCTCGAACAGTTGCGCCATGGGATGTTTGCCTGCTGTCTCGATCGGGAACACGGTGTGTTTGCCGCACTCCATCTGCGTGCCGTCACACTAACCGATTCGCCGATGCGTGTCGGGCTGGCGCGGCGGTTGGAGTACGAGCGCCGCCGAGCGCGTTTCTCGTAGAGTGTCAGGCGTACGCACCGACAAGCGAAGGGTCGAACTTGTCCGCAACACTCGCCAAGGGTCAGAACGGTCCGCTGGCTACCAACGACGTGGTGATTTCCGTCCAGCTCACGGCGCCGGCGGATCTGTCGGCACTACTGGTCACCGAGCGGGGCAAGGTCCGTTCCGACGCCGACTTCGTCTTCTTCAACCAGCCGACCGGCCCCGGCGTGAACCTGCAGCCCGCGCCCACCGGACAGCCAGCCTCGCTGGCGGTGTCGTTGCACGCGGTGCCCGCGGACATCGATCAGATCCGCGCGGTGATCACGCTGGACGACGCGAACAGCACCTTCGGTCAGTTCGCCGCTCCGACCGCGATCGTGTCGGATGGGGCCGGTAATCGCTTGTACGAGTACCGCATCGATGGCCTGAACAGCGAGTCGATCGTGATCGCGCTCGAGCTCTACCGGCGCCAGGACCAGTGGAAAGTACGTGCGGTCGGCCAGGGCTACGCCGGGGGATTCGCCGCGCTGGTCACCGACCACGGTGTCACCGTCGACGACGCCCCCGCACCGGCTGCGCAGCCGACGCAGGCGCCCCCGCCGCCCCCGCCTGCGCAGCAGCCTGCCAGCTACCCGCCGCCGACCACCCCGGCCTATCCGACGCAGCAGCAGGCGCCGCAGTACGCGCCGCCCGGTTCGTACCCGCCGCCGCCCGGTCCGGGGTACCCGCCACAGGGCGGTCCGGGCTACCCGCCACAGGGCCCCGGTTACCCGCCGCCGCCCGGCCCCGGTTACCCACAGTCTGCGCAGCCCGCGCCGCCACAGCCGCCGCAGCCTCCGGCCGAGGTCAGTTTGAGCAAGGACCGGCCGGTCAGCCTGGTGAAGGGGCAGCGGGTCACGCTCCGCAAGGAAGGTTCCGCGCTGACCTTCGTCAAGATGGGTCTCGGCTGGGATCCGGTGCGCAGCCGCGGCATGTTCGGCAACCGCACGGTCGACATCGACCTCGACGCGTCCGTCATCATGTTCGCCGATATGAACCCGGTGGACGTCGCCTACTACGGTCAGCTGACCTCCAAGGACGGCTCGATCCGCCACCAGGGCGACAATCTCACCGGCGAGGGTGAAGGCGACGACGAGGTGATCCTGGTCGACCTGACCCGCGTCCCCGCGCACGTGACCACGCTGGTGTTCATCGTGACCTCCTACAAGGGACACACTTTCGAGCAGGTGCAGAATGCGTTCTGCCGCTTGGTCGACGGCACCAACAACGGCGAATTGGCCAGGTACACGCTGGCCGGCGGCATGCCGTTCACGGCTATGGCGATGTCGAAGCTCTACCGGGTGGGCAATGATTGGAAGTTGCAGGCGCTCGGCGAGGGCTTCCAGGCCAAGCATCCGGGTGAAGCGGTGCCGCAGCTCGGCCCGTTCCTCGTCAACGGTTGATCGGCAGCGCTGACAGCAGGGCGGATAAGTGATTCAGCTGAAGGCCGGTCAGAACATTCCATTGACCGGTGCGATCGTTCATTTCAGTGCGAAAGCCGAGGTTGCCCTCGATGTTTCCGCGCTGGTCGTCGCCGAGAACCTGAAGGTGTTCTCCAGCGACGATTTCGTCTTCTACAACCAGCCCGGCACCGCCGGTGTCGCTTTGGCTCCCGATGGGGTCACGATCACGCTCGCCGAAGTGCGTCCCGACGCCAAGGCGATTTTGCTGGTGGTCAGCGCCGACCCCGCCGCGTCTTCGCACGGTGCCGGGCTGGGTCCGGTGACGGCTACGCTGTCTGAGAACGGCAGTGTCGCAGGCGAATTCGCGGTCACGCCGACATCCGGCGAGACGGCACTGATCTGCCTCGAGCTGTACCGGCGCGGCTCGGCGTGGAAGCTGCGCGCGGTCGGCCAGGGCTATGCGGGCGGACTCGCCGTGCTGCTCACCGCGCACGGGGTCGACGTCGGCGGTGCGCCCGTACCGCAGAGCCAGCCCCCTGACCCGCACATGATGGCCAACCCTTTGGCGGACGATGGCCGCAGTACCGGTGCGCCGCTGGAAGTCGGGCACGGTCTGGAACGGCTGTGGATGGTCTTCGAGGATGCCGCACGGTCGGCGGCCGCGCTCGTCTCGGCGCGCGAATACGCCGCCAAGCGATTGGATGACGAGCTGTCGCTCGCTGTTTCCGACCCCGCGACCAGGAATACTCCCGCGGCCGAGCAGGCGCGTCACACCGCGCAGCAACGCAACGACCAGCTGATCGCCACCGCCGAGCACAACCACCAGCGCGACGCCGAACAGTTGATGCGTGAACTCGCCGAGGCCGACGCGGTGCTACCGCCCGCGCTGGCTTCCTGGAATTCGCCGGCTTGGGACAAGCCGCCGGCGCCGAGCGATGGCATCCGCCTCGGCGAGCTCTACGCGCTCGATCGCGGCCCGCTGCGGGTGCCGTATTGCGTTCCCGTGCCGTTGCATCGGCCGCTGTGGATCGACACCGGATCGACCCACGCCGCCGCACCCGTGGTGGGCGCGCTGCTCGCGCGACTGATCGCCACCGCACCGCAGCGGCGAGCCCTGGTCGACATCATCGACCTGACCGGCGCCTTCAGCGGCTTCACCGGCTTGCTCGCGCCGGTGCTGAACGGGCCGCCGATCAACGACCACGCCGATATCTCGGCCCGGCTGCAGGCGCTGGTCGATGCCGCAGAGCTCGCCGAATTAGCCTATGCGAGTGGCGCTTTCACGCCACCGACCGAGCATCGGGTCTTGCTGGCGGCGGACTTTCCGCATGGCTACCAAAGCTCGGACGCGCAGCGCATCGCCGCGCTGATCGCGCGCGGCGACTTGATCGGCCTGTCCACGGTGATCGTCGGCGCCGACGAATCCGATTCCCCCGACACCATCGTGGCCATGCTGTCGCAGTCGTGCAGGCATCTACCCACCGTCGGCGGTACTCCACTGTTCGATCCGTGGACCGGCAGCGCGTGGCAGCTGGATCTCGATATGCTTCCGCAGGAGCCGGGACAGCAGTCGCGTTTCCTGCGCACGCGGTGAGGGCTTTGCGGCGAGGGCTGACAGCACCGCCCGGTGGTCAGTTCCGCGCGACCATCGCGCGTGGCCGCAGTGCTTCGGGCAGCCAGGGCAAAAGCGGATCGGGCGTCCGGTCGACGATGCCACCGGCCGGGTCGTCCACGTAGTCGCGGCGGACCAGGTCTTCCTCCGGGCGGTAGATCTGGCGCACGATCAGAGCGCACAGCCCCACCACCGCGAGATCGCGCAGCACCACCGTGCCGGTGAACCATTGCTCGGGCAGACCCTTGCGGTCCAGGCCGAGGTAGTAGAACATGCGTGGCACCCAGACCAGCGCGTCGATGGTCATCCAGGCCAGCAGGATGCGCCGGTGCGGCAAGGCGAGCACGGCCAGCGGTACCAGCCAGAGCGAATACTGCGGGCTCCACACCTTGTTCGTCAGCAGGAAGGCCGCGACCACCAGGAAGCACAACTGTGCGAGCCGCGGGCGCCGGGGCGCGGTGAGGCCGATATATCCGATCACCGCGCACGCTACGACGAATGCGAGCAGGGAGACCGTGTTCAGGATCGCCGGCTGTTTCCCGTGCTCGAGCACGCCGTCGAAACCGGGCCAGCCGGTGAACGAGGAGATCACGTTGTAGATCGAGTCCGGGTCGGCGTGTCGCGTGGTGTTGAGCCGGAAAAACTCTCGCCATCCGTTCGGGTACAGCGCGGCGATCGGCAGGTTCACCGCCAGCCATGTGGCCAGTGCCGCGGATACCGTGACCGACGCCGCGCCGAGCGGGCGGGCACTGAGGAATCGGACCCGGTAGGGCGTCTGACGCACCCACGTCAGAAGCGCCGACCAGCCGTCCACCTCGCCGATCCGCATGCCGAGATGGTTGCGCGGCGTCCGCTGCATCGTCTCGGTGCGCAGGCACAGCACGACGATGGGTCCGAGCAGCAGCAGCGGATACAGCTTGGCGGCGCCGCCGAGACCGAGCAGGACACCGGCCAGCACCGGTTTGCGCCGGGCCCAGGCGAGCAGGCCGGTCGCGGCGAAAGCCGTTGCGAGAGCGTCGAAATTGGTGAATACGTGCACGATCACCAAGGGGGAGCAGGCGATCAGCGCCGCGTCCCAGATCCGGCGACCGGCCAGCAGCGCTGAAGCCCAGATGGTGACCAGCCAGGCCATCGCCAGGCCGAACGCGACGACATTGAAGTAGATCACCACTTGCAGCGCGCCGGGCAGCGGCGCGGCGTCCCAACTCTTGGCGATCCGCATCGCGAGATACTGATAGAGGCCCGACAGCACCGGGTACTCCATGTACCGCATCTCCCGGCCGCCGTCGGGGGTCTGCTCGATCCAATATTTCTTGTACGGGAAGGCGCCCTCGTTCAATCGTTCCGCACCGTAGAGCGGCACGGTGTCCGAGTAGCACATCGCCACGTATTGGCGGCCGTTGTTCCAGTCGAGCGTGAGAGTGCCGTCCGCGCCGGTGGTCTGTTGGACGCAGCCCGCCTTGCCGAACCAGCCGAGGGCGAGGAACACGACCGCGAACGCCAGCAGCACCCGCATCGGCGTCCAGAACCGGACCCGGCCGATCAGGGCATGATCACCGACCGGCCCGCCGATGACCGTGGACAGCTGGGCGGTGAGCGAATCGTTGCGGCTCGGCCGGTCTCGCGCGTCCGCGGAGCGCAGATCCGACGCGAGCGGGCCCGGCGCGGCGTAGCACGACGCCCCACCGGATCCCGCCCGGTCGGATAGCGGCGCCCTCCCGTTCGTCCGGGGCTGCACCAACTGCTGATCGGTCACGGAACCCGAGGCTACCGGCCCCGGGTCGGGGGTGCTCCGCTCGTCCCCGCGTCGTTGCCGTTGCCGTTGTTGCCCGCGCGTGGCGCGCCGGTGGCGCTCGGCGACGAACCGTCGCTGGGTGCTACGGGCTGGCCGGGCAGCGGACCCGGGCCCGAGTCCGACTCACGCTGCTGCTGTGGGCGCGGTTGCTGCGGGGCAGGCTGGACGCCGGGGACCGGGATGGTGATACCGGGCAGGATCTCGACCTGCGTCGGCGCGATCACGACCGGCGGCAGCAGCGGCGCCTCCGTGGTCGACGGCGGTGTGTACGGTGCGGACCACGCGGGCACACCGGCTTGGCCCTTGATCGGAGCCGGCTTCGGGAAGGTCTCCTTGGCCGTACCGTCCAGGGCGCCGTCCATGGTGGCCTTCCAGATATCCGATGGCAGACCGGAGCCGTAGATCATGCCGCCGCTGTAGTTGAACAGCGCTGTGTTGTCGATGGAGCCGACCCACACGGCCGTCGACAACGACGGGGTGTACCCGACCATCCAGGCGTCCTTGTTGTTGTTGGTATCGCCGAGCTGGACGGTACCGGTCTTGGCCGCCGAGTCGCGACCGCCGGCCAGATTGTGGTTGCGCGAATAGGCCGCGATCGGCTTCATGGCGTCGGTCACGTTGTCGGCCACCGCCGCGGAGACTCGCTGTTCACCGGCCACATCGCCACGGTCGAGCAGGACCTGCCCATCCGCGGTAACCACCTTCGTGACGAAATGCGGTGCGTGGTAGACGCCGGAGGCGGCCAGCGTCGCGTAGGCCGAGGCCATATCGAGCACCCGGGCCTGGTACTGACCGAGCACGATGCCGTTGTTCGGCGGGGAGCCGTCCGGCTCGACCAGACTCTTGCCGACGCCCGGAATGGTCTCCGGAATGCCGAGCTTGTGCGCCATATCGGCGATCTTCTGCGGACCGTTCGGCATATCCAGCTCCATTCGATAGAAGCTGGTGTTCAGCGAACGCTTGAGCGCCTCGGCGATGGTGCACGTTCCGCACTGTTCGTTTCCGACGTTCGAGATCGAGATGCCGTGCACCGTGATCGGCGAACTGTCATACAACTCCGACAGCGGTTTGCCCAACTCCAGGTTTGCCGCCAGACCGAAGGCCTTGAATGAGGATCCCGGCTGCAGACCGGCATTGGCGAAGTCGTAGCCCTGACCGTCGTTACCGCCGTAATAGGCGCGCACCGCGCCGGTATGCGGATCGATCGAGACCACGGCGGTGCGCAGCTGCTGCGGCTCGCCGTCCATCTTCTTGGTCGCCGCGTCGACCGCCGCCTGCTGGGCCTTCGGGTCGATCGTGGTGGTGATCTGCAGACCGGCGGTGTTCAGCTGCTGCTCGCTGATGCCCGCCGCGGCGAGTTCCTTGAGCACCTGCGTCTTGATCAAGCCCTCGGGCCCGGAGCCCCCGTCCTTGTCCTTGGTGGACGCCAGCGGGACCACCTTCGGGAACTGCAGGCTCTGCCGCTCGGCCGCGGCCAGGTTGCCGCCGGAGACCATGCCGTCGAGCACGTAATTCCAGCGGGTCTTCGCGCCTTCCGGATTCTTCTCCGGGTCCAGGCCGGACGGCTGCTGGATGGTCGCGGCGAGCACCGCGCCCTCGGCGACGGTCAGCTCGTGTACCGGCTTGCCGAAATAGGCCTTCGCGGCGGCGTCGATGCCGTAGGCGCCGCGACCGAAGTAGATGGTGTTCAGATAGGCGGCGAGGATCTCGTCCTTGCTCCACTGCCGCGCCATCTTGGCCGAGATGACCAGCTCATGCAGCTTACGGGTCAGCGAGCGCTCGTCACCGACCAGCGCGTTCTTCACGTACTGCTGGGTGATCGTCGAGCCACCACCAGCGCTTTCCTTACCGAGGACGTTGTCCCTGGCGGCCCGCGCGAAGCCGGAGATCGAGAAACCGGGGTTGGTGTAGAAATCCCGGTCCTCGGCCGCCATCACCGCGTTGCGCACGTGCGGCGGGATCTGGTCGATCGTGACGTCGGTCCGGTTGCCTTCCGGCGGAACGACTTTGCTGACCACCGTGGTGCCGTCGGCGGCCAGGATGGTCGCGACCTGGTTGGTCTTCAGGTCGCCCGGCTGCGGCACCGACACGGTCGTGTACGCGGCCAGGAAGAGGCCGCTGGGCACCAAGATGACGAGCGCGACGAAAACGTAGAGGGTCCGGCGGACGATGCGCCACGGCGACTTCTTCTTCCGCGTGGGCCGACGCCGACCCGGCCCATCGGAGCCGTCGCCGCCACCGCCACCGCCACCCCGGCGCGGCGGAGGGCCGGATGGCGGGCCGGCCGCGGTCTGCCTGCGTTCGCCGGTGGTCGGCCCGGCTCCGGGAGCCCGGCGGCCGTTGCGATCGACGACCGGGCGTTGGCCGGTGACCGGTCGGGGACCGGTGGCGGGACCACGCCGGGTGCGCTCGGCCGCCGCCCCGGGCAGCGCGTCGCGCTGGATCTTCTGGGTCGCCTGGGGCCCGGGTGCGCCGGCATCGGTCGGGCGACGATTCGGCTGCGGCGGCCTGCCCTGCTGGATCGGGCGCCCCTGCGGTGGGGGGCCGGGACGGCGCGGCGGCTGCGGGCCGCGCGGCTGGCCGGGGAGCGGCGCGCCGGGCGGAGGGCCGGGACGCGCGCCGGGCGGGGGCCCGGGACGGGGATTCTGGTATGGGTTGGGACCGGGGGGCGAACTGCGTTGCGGACGGCTGCCACGTGGTTCATCGCCGTAGGGGGAAGTCTCGTAGGGCGAATTCACTGACAAGATCTCCATAACTCGTAGCGGTCCGGGTGGCTATCGGCGGTGCTCATCGCGGTGGTCGTCGCAGTGGACACAGATCGGCGCCGCGAGTCACCCGCGGGGCAGATGACCAGGCCTTTCATTCGGCAGCGGTGCGCTGGTTCGTGCGTGTTCCGGTTCGGCGGCGCGGCGGTGCCGGCGCGGAACCGAGCACATAGGACTGCACCAGATGATTCCAGCTGCAGGTCCGGCATACCTCGACGACATGGACCGAGAACTCCTCGCGGGTCTCGGCGAGGCGCGTGAGCTCCTCGGGTGTGCGAGCCGATCCGGCGACCGGTCCGAGGCCGTCGCCGTAGACCCACGATACGAGGGTCAGCTGCTCTTTCCGGCAGATTGGGCATGTGACCTCGCTCCCCCGGCCGTGGAACTTCGCCGCACGCAAGAGATAAGGATTCGCATCACACACCTCGGCGACATCGACACGGCCCGCATAGACGTCAGCCAGCAGCGACCGCCGCCGGAGGGCGTAGTCGACCACTTGCCGCTGAATTCGCACGAGAACCAGAGTAGCGGTGTTCCCGTCGGGCTGCCCCGGGCTATGCGGATCGGCCGGTCGGCCACCTGTGTGCGTACCGGCGCGTCGCGTCCCGGGCCGGACTGCGATCCGCCTGTGTTCACTCCCGCATCCGAGCGCGTGACCTCGACCGCGCCGACGCGTCGAGCCTGCTGGACGCCGCGTACGCCGAGTGACAGCTCGGCGCCGACGAGTACCACGACCGAATCGCGCACGCGGCGGCGGCGACAACGCTCGGCGAACTGACCGCGCTCACCGCGGACCTGCAAACTCCCGCCGCCGCGCGGGGATTCGCCGCGAATAGCTCGTCATCGACGCGAAAAGTCTTGCGCGGCTCGGGATCCGGTGGAAGTTATCCCGGTCACACCAAGGCGCGAGATGTCGATCGCACCGCTACCGGTGAGCTGCTCGACCGCGCCCGCGCCGAGGGTCAGCTGTCCGAAGAAGAGCACGACATCCTCGTCGAGCTCGTCGCGCAGGCGCGGACACTCGGCCGTGCGCTCGCCGACGCGGCGACGATCGTTCGAGTTCCCGGTGGTGCCGGGCAGCGTCGTTGACCGCGGGCCGGTGCTGGATATTTTCGTCGAGGGCAAAAGGCAGCTCCTGCGGCGATATGACGGTCTCTTTCGCGGGCGAGCCACTCGCAGTCCATCCGCCCTCTCGCTGAACTCGCTTCGTCCACCCTCGGGGCGCGGCTGTGCACAGATGTATCGCTCCGATATAGTGGAAGGTCGCATCCATCGGTTAGGTCTGAACACAGTCAGGGGGTGAAGCCCGTGCTCGAACTGGCAATTCTCGGGCTGCTCCTCGAATCGCCCATGCACGGCTACGAGCTGCGCAAGCGGCTGACCGGCCTGCTCGGGGCGTTTCGCGCTTTCTCTTACGGATCGCTCTACCCGACGCTGCGCCGCATGCAGGCGGACGGGTTGATCGCCGAGGAGATTCCTGCGGGCGCGACGGCACGCCGTGCGCGACGGGTTTACCAACTGACGTCGGCTGGGCGGGAGCGGTTCAACGAATTGCTCGCCGACACCGGTCCGCAGAACTACACCGACGACGGCTTCGGCGTTCATCTCGCCTTCTTCAGCCGCACCCCCGCGGAGGCGCGGATGCGGATTCTGGAGGGCAGGCGGCGTCAGGTCGAGGAGCGCCGAGAGGGGCTCCGGGAGGCGGTCAAGAAGGCCAGTGGGTCCTTGGATCGCTATACCCGGCAGCTTCATCAACTCGGACTCGAATCAAGCGAGCGCGAAGTGCGCTGGCTGAACGAGTTGATTGCGGCGGAGCAATCGACGAAGGCGGCACCACAGAAAGAGGGAAATATCGGCCATGAGTGACGTCAAGAAAGCTGACCACGCCACAGAAGTTCGCGTTGCCATCGTAGGTGTGGGCAACTGCGCCTCCTCGCTGGTCCAGGGCGTGCAGTACTACAAGGACGCGGATGAGTCCACGACCGTTCCCGGGCTGATGCATGTGAAGTTCGGGCCGTACCACGTTCGCGACGTCAAGTTCGTCGCCGCATTCGACGTGGACGCGAAGAAGGTCGGCTTCGACCTGGCCGAGGCGATCTTCGCCAGCGAGAACAACACGATCAAGATCTCCGACGTGCCGCCGAGCGACGTCGTCGTCCAGCGCGGCCCCACCCTGGACGGTATCGGCAAGTACTACGCCGAGACCATCGAGCTGTCCGAGGCCGACCCGGTCGACGTGGTGCGGGTGCTGCAGGACAACAACGTCGACGTGCTGGTGTCCTACCTGCCGGTGGGCTCGGAGGAAGCCGACAAGTTCTACGCGCAGTGCGCGATCGACGCGGGTGTGGCGTTCGTGAACGCGCTGCCGGTGTTCATCGCCTCCGACCCGGTATGGGCGCAGAAGTTCATCGAGGCCGGTGTGCCGATCGTCGGCGACGACATCAAGAGCCAGGTCGGCGCGACCATCACCCACCGCGTGATGGCCAAGCTGTTCGAAGATCGCGGCGTCCAGCTCGACCGCACCATGCAGCTCAACGTCGGCGGCAACATGGACTTCAAGAACATGCTCGAGCGCGAGCGCCTGGAGTCCAAGAAGATCTCCAAGACGCAGGCCGTCACCAGCAACCTCAAGAAGGAGCTCGGCGCAAACGACGTGCACATCGGCCCGTCCGACCACGTCGGCTGGCTCGACGACCGCAAGTGGGCCTACGTCCGCCTGGAGGGCCGTGCCTTCGGTGACGTGCCGCTGAACCTGGAGTACAAGCTCGAGGTGTGGGACTCGCCGAACTCGGCCGGCATCATCATCGACGCGGTGCGCGCGGCGAAGATCGCCAAGGATCGCGGCATCGGCGGACCGGTCATCCCGGCCTCGGCCTACCTCATGAAGTCCCCGCCCCAGCAGCTGGCCGATGACATCGCCCGCGCCCAGCTCGAAGCCTTCATCATCGGCGCGGAGTAATCACCGCGCTGTGTCATGAGGTCGGCCGAAGGCGAAACACCTTCGGCCGACCTGCCGAGGATCTACAGGCCCCGGTAGACATCCTTTCGCCAGCCGAGTTTCACCACGAGGATCACCAGCACGCCGTTGTCCACCCGGTAGGCGACCCGGTATCTGCCGACCCGCAGACGGAACAGATCGTCGTGGCCGGACAGCTTCTTCACGTCTGAACCAGGGGCGTAAGGGTCCTCGCCCAGCGCCGTGAGCGCAGTGAGAATTCGCATCGCGTCCGGACGTTCGATCGCCCGCAATTCCCGGCGCGCGGAGTCCAGGAACTGGAAGCGGTACTTCACTGCGAGTCGTCCTCGAACAGGTCGGCCAGCACTTCTGCCATGGTGAAGGTCGGCTCATCGGCCGCGAGCCTGGCCTTGGCTTCGCGCGCGAGCATTTCATCCTCGGCCGCGTCGAACGCCTCCACCACGGACAGTGGCACCAGCGCCGCGGCGGGGGCGCCGTCCCGCAAGATGATCACCTGCTCGCCGGATTCGGCTTCGCGGATGTGGGCGGCGAGGTTGGCGCGCAGCTCGCGGATGCTGATCTCGGACATGGGAATAGTGTACACGCATTTGTGTACACGCCTGGGGGGCTCAGTCCAGCGAGACGTAGACCTCCACAGAAGCCGGGCCGGTGTAGCGCTCGACCTCGGCGGTGTGGGAGCGAGTGATGGTTCCCGCGTTCTCCGCCTTCGCCACGTGGGCCCATGCGGTGCGCAGCAGGTCGTAGGGCTTGTCGGCGACGACGAATTTGGCGTATCGGCCCGGCGGGATGAGGGTGAGCACGTCGCCCTGATCCAGGTCGTCGAGCGCGGCGAGTTCGTAGCCGAGCACGGCGACGGCATGGTCGTTCTGGCCGATGTAGGCGGCCACCCGTGGCACGCTCTTGTCCCGCGCCAGATACCGGTCCCAGGTGAAGTTGATCAGGTCGAGGTCGCGCGCGGCCACCTCGCGGCCCGCGAGTGGCACGGTGAGGCCCGCGACCATGCTCTGCTCCAATGTGACGATCTCGAAATCCACTGTCTGTTCCTACTCGTCGACCTGATCGTCCGCCAATGCCACGAAGACCTCCGCCGTCCGCGTGTCGGGATAGTGCTCCCAGTCGCCGGTATAGGCGCGCACCAGGCGGCCTGCGGCCTCCGCGTCCCATACCGCGCGCCAAATGCTCACGACGGTGTCGCCGAGGTTGTCGCCGCTGGCGATGAACCGGGCGAACCGCCCGGCGGGCACCCGGGCGAGCACGTCACCGGGCAGCAGATCGGCCAGGCTGCGGCAGCGGTAGCCGACCACATGGGTCAGGTACGAATTGATCTCCGGCGCATGGTCGACGTATGCCGTGGTCGGCGGCCCGGGCAGCTTGCGAGCCAGGTTGCGCTTCCAGGCCTGTTCGACTTTCGCGCGGCGCGGTCCCTCGACCGCTAGCGCGGGGCTGCGAAGCACCGTTCCCGCCACCAGCGTCTCGGGTTGGTCAACGACATTGAAATCCACCGGCGTAGCCCCTATGTCTCGTCTGTCTTCAATTGGCGTCGCTCCCGGTGCCCTCCATGATGACGCAGGCTACCGCCTCCGGGCGCCCGTCGCTCGCGTCGCTGTCGTCGCTCGAGCGCATATCCTTCCGCATCGTTTGCACGGTTTCGGCGTCGGCCCATCCGACGCACTCGCTGCGCGCTCTCACTCTGGCAAACGATGCTGCCATGTCGTGCGCTCCGCCGGGGCGCGGAAGGTCACAGCATCATCGCTATCCCGGCACCGGAATGCTCAGTCCCGGGAAAATCTCGACTTCCCGAGGCGGCTGGGTAGTCGGCGGGATGACCGCCGCGGGTTCGCGTTGCGGCGACTGCTGTGGTGGATTCAGGATGTCGTAGGTTCCGCCGGAGGGCTTGCCCTGGTTCGGCGGTGCGGGGGTACCGGGGAACTGTTCGATCGGGGTGCCGTCGAGCGCGTCGTCCATGGCCTGTTTCCAGATGTCGGACGGCAGGCCGGAGCCATAGATGTCGGCACCACCTGCGGTACGGATCGGCTGCGACTGCTCGGTGCCGATCCATACCGCGGTGGACAGCGACGGCGTGAAGCCGATCATCCATGCGTCCTTGTTCGCGGCGTCCTTGTTCGCAGTGCTCTCGCCGAGCTGGGTGGTGCCGGTCTTCGCGGCCGACGGACGGTTGCCCTGCAGCCCATGCCCGTTGGAGTAGGCCGCGATCGGCGTCATCGCCCGAACGGTGTTCTGCGCGATCGTCGGCGCGATGCGCTGTCGGCCCGCCGGCAGCTGCTCGCCGACCCGCTGGTCCGGGGCGCCGCCGCGGTCGAGCAGCACCCGCCCGTCACCGGTCACCACCCGTTGCACGAAGTACGGCTGGTGATAGACGCCCGACGCACCGATCGTGGCGTACGCCGAGGCCATATCGATGGGCCGGACCAGATATTGGCCCAGAACGATACCGTTCAGCGGTTTTTCGCCGTTTTCGGTCAGGGTCTTGCCCGCGACGCCGGGCAGGTCCTCGGGGATGCCCGCCGCGTGCGCGGCGTCGGCGATGGACTGAGGGCCGTCGGACATCGACATGGTCAATCGGTAGAAGCTGGTGTTCAGCGAGCGCTTCAGCGCTTCGGCCATGGTGCATTTGCCGCACGACTCGCCGTCCACATTGGTGATCCGGGTGTTGTTGTCGGTCAACGGGGCGCTGTCCAGCACACGCGACAGCGGAATGCTCTGCTGCTGCGCGGCGATCACGGCGAAGACCTTGAATGCCGATCCGGTCTGCAAGGGCGCCTGAGCGAAGTCGAAGCCGATGCCGTCGTGGCCGCCGAAGTAGGCGCGAACCGCGCCGGAGCGTGGGTCGATCGACACCACCGCGGCGCGAAGCTCCGGCGGCTGAGCAGCGAGCCGATCACGCACCGCGCCCACTACGGCGCGTTGGGCTCTGGCGTCGATGGTGGTGGTGATCTGCAATGCGCCGGTGTTCAGCTCGCGTTCGCTGATGCCGGCGGCGCGCAACTCACGCACCACCTGGTTGCGGATCAGACCCTCCGGGCCGCGGGTCACGTTGTCGTCCGGGATCTCGGCGGCTGGGATGATCGGCGGAAACATGGTCGCGTCGCGATCACCCGGCGCCAGCACGCCCATCTCCACCATGCCGTCGAGCACATAGCGCCAGCGCGCCTTCAGATCCGGGAGGTGGGTCTCCGGATCCAAGATCGACGGCGTCCTGATCAACGCCGCCAGCACCGCACCCTCGGCGAGGGTCAGCTGGTTCACCTGTTTGTCGAAGTACGCCTTGGCGGCCGAGGCGATTCCGTAGGACCCGCGGCCGTAATAAATGGTGTTGAGATAGGCGGCGAGGATATCGTCCTTGCTCCACTGCTGGGCCATCTTCGCCGCGATGATCAGCTCACGTAGCTTGCGAGTGACCGTGCGCTCGGAACCGAGCAGCGCGTTCTTCACATACTGCTGGGTGATCGTGGATCCGCCGCCCGCGTTGTCCCGCCCGAGCAGGTTGTCCCGGACGGCGCGCAGGAAGCCCGAGGTCGAGTAGCCGGGATTGGTGTAGAAATCGCGATCCTCGGCGGAAAGCACAGCGTCGCGGACCGGCTGCGGCACCTGCGCCAGCGAGATCGGCGTCCGATTGCCCTCCGGCGGAACGACCTTCGCGATCACGGTGCTGCCGTCGGCGGCGAGGACGGTGGCGATCTGGTTACCCTGCATCGCCGTCGGGTCCGGTATCTCGGCGCTCCAGTACGCCAGGACCGAGAGCAGCGCGGGCACCACACCGAACAGGATGAACAGGGCGAGCAGCAGGCGCCGGACACGCTCGGCCCTGCTGCGCGGCCGCCGCTGCGGAGCTGGCGTGGGATGCTGCTGCTTTCCGTGCGCCGTGTGCTGCTTACGTCGCGTCTGCGGGTTCCACTTCAGCGCTTGCGTCCGCCCGCTCCGGCCCGCGGTCGAGGAATGCAGTGCGGGCCGGGAATTCCTCTTGGCGCCGCGTGTGCGCCCCGGCCGCTTGCGGAACGAGCTCACGATCATCTCCTCCCGGAGTGTCGGACGAACCCACCTGCACGAACCCGATCGGAAAAGAGTATTGAACAGCTGAGCCTACCGTGTGCCTGATCAGCGGGTCAGCGGCTACCGGAACATCCGTACGCCGCGCTGACCCTGTTACGGGACTACATTGCTCAACTACCGTTTTCGAGCGACGGGAGCCCCAAGGGAGCCGCGAACCCGCCGCGCCCGCGCGGCAAAAGACTCAGCTCTTCACGCCGCCCGCGGTGAGGCCGGAGATGATTCGGCGCTGGAAGATCAGGACCATGACGACCAGCGGGATGGTGACGATGGTGCCTGCTGCCATGATCGCCGCGTACGGCTGTACCAGGGGGTTGTTGCCGGAGAAGCGGGCGATCGCGACGGTGACGGGTTCGGTCTTGTCGCTGGAAAGCAAACGGGCCAGCAGGTATTCGTTGACGGCCGCGATGAACGCCAGGATCGCGGTGGTGAACACGGCGGGAGCGGCGAGCGGTAGCATGACCAGACGGAAGGCCTGCATCTTGGTCGCGCCGTCGATCCGTGCCGCTTCCTCGAGTTCCCAGGGCAGTTCGGCGAAGAACGAGGCGAGGATGTAGACGGTCATCGGCAGCACGAACGAGATGTTCGGGATGATCATCGCCTGGTACTCGCCGATCCAGCCGAGGTTGGTGAACAGCTGGAACAGCGGGGTCACCAGGACGACCACGGGGAACATCGAGGCGCTCAGGATCAGTCCGGAGACCACGTACTTGCCCCGGAAGGTGAGCCGGGCCAGCGCGTACGCGGCGAACACGCCGATCACCAAGGCGACGGCCGTGGTCACCGCGCCGATGACGACGCTGTTCACCAGCGCCTTGCCGAAGTCGTTGCCGCGACTGGTGTCGAACGCGTTGCGGAAGTTCTCCAACGTGACGTGGGTCGGCCAGGGCGTGTTGTCGAAGGTGTAGTCGGGGTCGCGGAACGCGGTGACCGCCATCCAGTAGAACGGCGCGAGCCCCCAGACCAGCACGATCACCGCACCGAGGTACAGCCGCACCGACCTGAGCCGTTTGGTCCGCGCAACCGGCCGCGCGGCGGTCTCAGCCGGCTGCGCGGCGGGCTTTTTCGTCGTCTGCACGGACATCAGTGTGCCTCCGGGGTATTGCGGGACACCCGCACCCGGCCGGACCGGGCGAGCGCTTCGCGACGGCGTCTCATCCGGCCCTCCGCTGCTCTTCCTGAGTGCGAACCGCGTTCGCGCCCAGGACCTTCACCAGCACGAACGCCACCGCGAAGATCAAAAGGAAGGTGATCGTGGACAACGCGGCCGCGCTGTTGGGACCTTGGCGAACCTGCTCGACCACCAGGATCGACACCGTGCGGGTGGACGGGTTGCCCAGCGTCATGATCGCGGGCAGATCGTACATGCGCAGCGCGTCCATGGCGCGGAACAGCACCGCCACCAGCAGGGCCGGTTTCAGCAGCGGAAGCGTGATCTGGGTGAACCGCTGCCAGGCCGAGGCGCCGTCGACCCGCGCCGCCTCGTACACGTCGGCCGGGATCACCTGCAGGCCGGCGAGCAGTAACAGCGCCATGAAGGGCGTGGTCTTCCAGACGTCGGCCGCGATCACCGCGAACCGTGCCGGCCACGTGTCGGAGGTCCACAGGATGTGCGTGCCGAGGACCCGGTTCACCACGCCGTCGTACTGGAACATGAACTCCCACAGCCGTGCCGTGACGGCGGTCGGGATGGCCCATGGAATCAGCACGGCGGCGCGTAGCAGCGCCCTGCCGCGGAAGGTCTTGCCCATCACCATGGCCATGCCGAGGCCGAGGGTCAGCTCGAGCCCGACCGTCACGACCGTGAAGAACAGCGTGATCCCGATGGCCAGCCAGAATTGCGAGCCCAGGTTGCCGGTCGGGCAGGACACCAGCTCGCCGGTCGGGACCTGGCACTGCTGTAGCAGCCAGTGGGTGTAGTTCGAGAACCCGGCACTGCCGCCCTCGACGAACATGCCGGTGGCCGGGTCGAGCCCGGAGTCCTTCTGGAACGACATCCACAGCGCCCGGACCACCGGATACCCGATGACGACCGCGAGCGCGAGCAGCACCGGCGTGACGAACAGCCAGGCTTTACCGGAGCGCCGCAGCTCCAACGCTATCGTCGCGGCGATGCCGCGTCCGGCCGGAACAAAATTGTCGTCTTTCGGCGCGATAGTCGCCGTTCCCGAAGGATCCGACACCGTCTCTCTCTCCTGCGGGCTCGTCGGGTCCGTTGCGCTCATCGCTTACGATCCGGCGGTCTCGATGCCCTTCTGCATACCGGTGATCGCGTCATCGACGGACTTGGTTCCGTTCAACGCAGCATAGGCGTTGTCCTGGATGGCCTTGGACACCGCCGAATAGAACGGAGTCACCGGGCGCGGCACCGCGCTGGCGATGGAGTCCTTGAGCGCGGGCAGATACGGCATCTTCGCGATCAGCGCCGGATCGTCGTACATCGACGCGCGGACCGAAGGCAGCGCGCCGGCGGCGACGATGTGCTGTGCCTCCTCGCTGATCAGGAAGCGCAGGAAGTCCAGCGCGGTGGCCTTGTTCTTGGAGAACGCGCTGATCGCCGCGTTGTAGCCGCCGAGGGTGGAGGCGCCGACGCCGTTCTCGCCCGGCAGCGGGGCGACCGCGAACTTGTCTTTCACCGTGGAGGCCTCGCCGCCGACATCACCGAAGGTGGACGGCCAGGACCGCAGGAACAGCAGCTTGCCCTGGGCGAAGGCGTTGCTGGACTCCGGCTCCTTGAACGTGATGGCTTCCTTCGGGATGTCGCCGTTGTTGTACGCGTCGACCAGGACTTTCAGTCCGGCGCGCGACTGCGGGCTGTTCACCGTGGGAGTCTTGCCGTCGGCGCCGACGAAGCTGCCGCCGTAGGCGTTGATGACCTCGGCCGCGTTCACGGTCAGGCCCTCGTAGGGCGCGAACTGGCCCGCGTAGCAGCCGATGTTCTGCTCCCGCGCGATGTGGCACTGGCCGAGCATCTCGTTCCAGGTCTTGGGCGGGTTGGGCACCAGATCTTTGCGGTAGAACAGCAGGCCGCCATTGGTGTTGCGGGGCGCGGCGTACAGGGTGTTGTTGTACGTGGCGCTGGTGACCGGCGGAGACAGCAGCGCGGTGGTGTCGATGGCGAAGGAGTCCTTCAGCGGCTGGATCCACCCTTTGGCGGCGAACTCGGCCGTCCACGGCACGTCCAGGGCGACCACGTCGTAGTTGGACTGCTTGGAGCGCATGTGCTCGACCAAATCGTCGTATTGCTGCGAGGCGTCGTTCGACTGCTCTTTGAACGTCACCTGCTCGTCGGGGTGGACGGCGTTCCAGCGCTCGATCAACTGTTTGACCGCGCCGGTCTCGGTGGTGTCCTTGCCCTCGACGTAGGTGATCGGGCCGCGTCCGGTGAGGTTCTGGCTGATCGGGCTGCCGCTGTTATCGCTGGAGCAGGCACTGGTGAACGTCGCGGTCAGCAGCGCGACCGCGGCGGCCGCCATCGCGGCCCGCGGCCCGAGCGACGAACGTAGGGTCGACACCTTCTTCGCATCCATCGCAAACACTCCAGGATCGTACGTGAGCGGCAGCACACCCTGCCGGTGCACAAGGCAAGATACATGGTGTCGCTGCGGCACGCCGGACAGTGGCGGGAAGTCATCGCTACGCTGACGGTGATGATTTCGCCGAACGCGGTTCCCGATCGGATGCTCACACGCATCGGCGGACTGCTGCGCAAGGCCGAGTCCACCGACAACGAGCACGAGGCCGAAGCGTTCCTCGCCGCGGCTCAGCGGCTGGCCACGAAGTCCTCCATCGATCTCGCGGTGGCGCGCGCACACATCGCGGGACGTGAGCGCAGGCCGACTCCGGTGCAGCGGATCATTCCGATCGGTGCGCCGGGCAAGCGTGGATTGCGCACCTACGTCCAGCTGTTCGTCGCGATCGCCGCGGCCAACGACGTGCGCTGCGATGTCGCCAGGACCTCGACGCAGGTGTACGCCTATGGTTTCGACTCCGACATCGACACGTGCGAGGCGCTGTACGCCAGCCTGCTGGTGCAGATGGTGCGGGCGTCCGATCAGTACATCAAGTCGGGGGCCTACCGGTCGGCCACCGTGGCGAAGGTTGTCGTGGAGACGCGCTGGGGACGCCAGGTTCGGCGGCGGGTGCAGGTGCCGGTCGCGGGCGTGACGGCACGGCTGAACTTCCAGCTGGCCTTCGCCGCGCGGATCGGACGACGGCTGGCGCAAGTGAAGGCGGAAGTCGAAGCGGAAGTGTTGCCCGAGGGCGCCGGCGCAGCCGGCACCGCCGTGGCGCTGCGCGACAAAGAGCTCGAGCTCACCGATTTCTACGCGCGGACATCGCAGGCGCGCGGCACCTGGCGCGGGCCGCAGGAGTCGACGGGGCATTCGACGGCGGCGCGGGCGGCCGGGGATCGCGCGGGCCGAGCCGCACGGATCGGCACCTCGCCCGAATTGCCCTCTGCCCGTGGACAATTGACCTCTCCCGAGGGGCTCGGGTCGGCATGAGGGATGCGGGGCGTCCGGCCCGAGGACCCGTTCGCGTTCAATCGGCCGACTCGCCCGCAGAACACTGCGGTTCGACCACGCAAGCGATCGTGGAGCAGCGTTGATGGCCGTGCGCGACAGTCAGCGCGCCAAGGTATACGACGCCGAACAGTTGGTGCGCGGGGCGTTCGATCGAGCCGAGGAGCATGGCGTGCGCACCGTCGAGCTGTACGGCTCGCAGCTCACCTTGCCTATCGAGCGCCGCTTCGCCTCGGTGGCGTCCGTGCAGAGCTACGCGGACCAGGTGCTGGCCCTCAACTGGGTTCGGGCGCGGTGGGAGCGGTCCGGCGCGCCGGTGCGCGTCCGTGCCCGCTCGGGTATGACCGCCGCGCACTACGAGGCTGCCGAGGCCGTCCTCGCGGTTCCATTACATACCGGCGGCACCGCGTGGGCGCTGCGCGAACTGGTGATCCTGCACGAACTCGCGCATCATCTGGAATCGGCGCCCGCGTCCGTCGCGGCGCACGGACCGGAATTCTGCGACCGATATGTGGAACTTGTCGACGGTGTCGTCGGCCCGGAAGCGGCGCTGCTGCTGCGCACCACCATGCTCGGCTGCGGCGTGCGACTCGTGGCCTGATTTTCCGGCTGCGCTATCGCTGCGGCGATGCCGACGGGAGCAGGGCCGAGACGCGGGCCAGCCGCTCCTGCCACCATGCGGTGCGGTCGGGATCGCGGTGGCGGTGGCGTTCCAGCAGGTCGGGGTCCGGCTGGGGCGCAGTGCGCAGGACCGGGAGATAGCCATCGACCGGGCGTAGCGAGCCCGGTGTCACGTCGCCGGTGAGCAGGCTCAAAGTGCCTAGGCCGCAGGCGAAGTCGAGCTCCGGCAGCGCACCGGCCAGAGCCAGCTGGGCGGCGAGCCCGACGCTGGTCTCCAGCGCGGAGGACACCACGCAGGGCAGGCCCGCGGCCTCGGCCACCTGGAGGGCGCGGCGGACGCCCCCGAGCGGCGTGCACTTGAGCACGGCGATATCGGCGGCGCCGGCGACCGCCACCCGCAACGGGTCCTCGGCGCGGCGGATGGATTCGTCGGCGGCGATGCGGACGTCGACGCGGCGGCGCACCGCGGCGAGTTCCTCGATGGTCCGGCACGGCTGTTCGACGTACTCCAGACCACCGGCGGCCTTATCGATCCGAGTGATGTGACGCACCGCGGTGTCCACATCCCAGACCGCGTTGGCGTCGACCCGGATCGCGCCGTTGCGGCCGAGCGCGTCGCGCACCGCCGCCACCCGGGCCAGATCCTCGGCGAGCGATGCGGGATGGTCGGCGACCTTCACCTTGACCGTGCGGCAACCGGACCGCGCGACGATCGCGTGCGCCTCGTCCGGATCGACGGCCGGCACGGTGCAGTTGATCGGGATCCGGTTGCGCACCGGCTCGGGCCAGCCCACCGTGACCTGCTCGACGGCGGTGGCCAGCCACCCGGCGGCCTCCTGGTCGTCGTATTCCGGGAACGGACAGAATTCG
The DNA here is from genome assembly GCF_052545115.1 of Nocardia glycosmidis. NCBI lineage: Bacteria > Bacillati > Actinomycetota > Actinomycetes > Mycobacteriales > Nocardiaceae > Nocardia > Nocardia glycosmidis. Next base: position 204,533 of record NZ_JBQWRH010000005.1, read on the forward strand.
CCCCATCCGAGCGGGCCGTGGATCAGCATCCCCTCCCGCACCGTGATGCCGCGGAATCGGGTGCGCATCGGAATGGCGTAGACGAGGGTCTGCGCTGCGAAATCGCTCATTGGCGATCAGCTTATTCCGCCATGCGGTGGTTGCGCGGTAAGCCGCTGGTCGGCTTCTGCTCCTGGTCGTGCTCGGCTCGAAATGAGCGCGGCACGCGCCCGAGGCGGGCACCGCGCGCTCGTTCACAACCGTTCGAGGATGGCGGCCGGGAGATCGAACTCGACGAGCTGGGTGTGCGGCTCAACCAGGAATATCTCCGGGAGCTGCGGAAACGCCGGTCTGGCGGGGAGGCTGAGGTGGCGCCGTCCAGACGCGGCTGAGGCCCGCGGATCGGAGGGCGTACTGCGGTGGACGGACGCGGTCGGACAGACGTACCCGGCAGTGGATGTCATCGACCGCCCGCTCGCCGGACCGGTTGGGCGAGCGGGCCTTTCGGCGTCCTGCTCAGTCGAGCCGACGGCCGTCGGTGGCGAAGAAGTAGATGTGCTCGGGGTCGGTGGTCAGCCGGAGGGTGGTGCCCCTGGCCGGCGGATTGCGCCAATCCGCCCGTGCCACAATCGTTTCCCGGGCGCCACTGGTCCCGTCCGCGGCGGTACGGCCGTAGATGTAGGCGTCGGAGCCGAGTTCCTCCACCACATCGACCTCCATCTCGATGCCGGAGCCGCCGCCCAGCTCGAAATGCTCGGGCCGGATGCCGACCGTCACGGTGGCCCCCGCCGCGTCGGCGACCGAGCGCGGCAGCGTGACCGCGTGGCCGCCCAGCACGATCCGGCCATCGGTGACCGGCAGCGTGAACAGGTTCATCGCGGGCGAGCCCATGAAGCCCGCGACGAACACGTTGGCCGGATCGCGATACAGGTCCCGCGGCGTGGCGCACTGCTGCAGCAGCCCGTCCTTCATCACCGCGACCCGATCGCCCATGGTCATCGCCTCGACCTGGTCGTGCGTGACGTACACCGTGGTGGTGGCGAGCCTGCGCTGCAACTGCGCGATCTGGGTGCGGGTCTGCACCCGCAGCTTCGCATCCAGGTTGGACAGCGGCTCGTCCATCAGGAACACCTGTGGCTGGCGGACGATCGCGCGGCCCATCGCGACCCGCTGACGCTGCCCGCCGGACAGCGCCTTCGGCTTGCGGTTCAGGTAGGGCTCCAGATCGAGCAGCTTCGCCGCTTCCAGCACCCGCCTGTCCTTCTCCGCCTTGGCGACCTTGGCCAGCTTCAGCGCGAAACCCATGTTCTCCGCGACGGTCATGTGCGGGTAGAGCGCGTAGTTCTGGAACACCATGGCGATATCACGTTCTTTGGGCTCGGCGTGTGTCACGTCGCTCGCGCCGATCATGATGCGGCCGTCGTTGACCTCCTCCAGTCCCGCGAGCATGCGCAGCGACGTCGATTTCCCGCAGCCGGACGGACCGACCAGCACGAGGAACTCACCGTCCGCGATTTCCAGATTCAGCCGATCCACCGCGGGTTGGGCGGCTCCGGGGTAGAGCCGCGTCGCGTGGTCGAAGGTCACAGTGGCCATGACGAATGCACATCCCATCCCGGCAGGAACGTGCCGGACGATCCGAGTAAGGGCGGGACGATCCTACTGGGTTGTCGTGGCTCCTACCGCGCTGCCGACCGGGTTCGCCGCCGTTGAGCACGCATATGCGCGGATCCGGCCGCGCCGGTAGCCTCGGACCGGGAATTCGCCCGAGCGTCGAGGAGTACGCATGAGTCGTCCAGTTCGTATCGGAGTTCAGCTGCAGCCGCAGCATGCGCCGGACTACGGGCTCATCCGCGACGCGGTGCTGCGGTCCGAGGACGCGGGCGTCGACATCGTGTTCAACTGGGACCATTTCTACCCGCTCAGCGGCGACCCGGACGGCGCGCACTTCGAGTGCTGGACGATGCTGGGCGCGTTCGCCGAGCAGACCGAGCGGGTCGAGATCGGCGCGCTGGTCACCGGGGGTGGCTACCGTAATCCGGACCTGCTCGCCGACATGGCGCGCACGGTCGACCACATCAGCGGTGGCCGGCTCATTCTCGGCATCGGCGCGGGCTGGTTCGAGAAGGATTACGACGAGTACGGTTACGACTTCGGCACGCCGGGCAGCAGGCTCGCGCTGCTGAAGGAGAACCTGGCCCGGATCACCGCCCGGCTGGCCGAGCTCAATCCGCAGCCGACCCGCGACATCCCGATCCTGATCGGCGGTGGCGGCGAGAAGAAGACGTTGCGGCTGGTCGCCGAGTACGCCGACATCTGGCACACCTTCGCCGACCTGGATGCGCTCGCGCACAAGAACCAGGTGCTCGCCGAGCATTGCGCCGCCGTCGGCGCCGATCAGGCGCGTATCGAACGCTCGGTGCAGTGGCCGGGCGCGGCGCAGGCGCCGAGCTTCGTGGCGGCGGGCGTGACCACCTTCACCGTCGGAGTCGGCGGACCGGACTACGACCTCAGCGAGGTCACCGCAGCCGTTCGGTGGCGCGACGAGGTCAACCCGGAACCCGTCAGCGGAATCGCCTGAGCCGGATTGCCGGCGAACCGGTAGCCGGCGGCGTGCCGTTCGGATCAGCGTGATCGGAAGTCGCTGCCGCCGCGCGGCCAAGGGATATCCCGGTACCCGGCTCGAGGTAGCTGTGGAGTAGCGGTTTCCCGCGGCTAGGGTTGTCCGTCATGGCTGTTCTGCCCGCTGTGCGGTCTCGTGCGCTGATCGCCGTGATATTGATCGCCGTCGGTCTGAGCGCAACTGCGTGCGGTTCCGGCTCCGACGACGCGTCCACCGAACGCAACCTCTGCGCACCGCCCGGCCGAGCCGCCGCGTCCGCCGCGCCGACCAACCTGGCCTCCTCGGCCACCGCGGGCGCCGACCGCTACACCACCGCGACTACCCCGCCGCCGGCATCGATCGACGTCTCGAAGCTCGGGTTGATCACGCCCGGCAAGCTCAGCGTCGGCACGCTCTCGGACGCGCCGCCGAGCATCTGCGTCAACGGGCAGGGCACGTTCACCGGCTTCGACAACGAGCTGCTGAAGGCGATCGGCGCCGAGCTCGGCCTCCAAGTGGAGTTCTCCGGCACCGAGTTCGCCGGGCTGCTCGCCCAGGTGGCCGGCGGACGGTTCGATGTCGGCTCGTCGAACATCACCACCACCGACGCGCGCCGCCAGCTGGTCGGATTCACCAACGGCTACGACTTCGGCTACTTCTCCCTGGTCGTACCGAATGGCGGTGCCATCAAGGGGTTTTCCGATCTCAATCGCGGCACGCGGATCGCCGTGGTGCAGGGTACGGTGCAGGACGAGTTCGTGGTCAACCAACTGCATCTGGACCCGGTGAAGTTCCCCGACTACAACACCGCCTACGCCAACCTGAAGTCCGGCCAGGTGGACGCGTGGGTCGCGCCGTCCGCCCAGGCGGTGGGGACGGTCCAGCCCGGTGACGGAATCTCGGTGTCCCAGAACACCTTCAGCCTGGACAACTTCGTCGGCTACGCGGTCGCCAAGCACAACCAGCCCCTGATCGACGCGCTCAACAGCGGTTTGGACGCGGTGATCGCGGACGGCACGTATGCCCGGCTCTACAGCGACTGGGTGCCGAGGGAATTGCCGCGTGGCTGGAAGCCGGGCTCCAAGGCCGCACCGGCGCCGCAGCTGCCGGACTTCGCCGCTCTCGCCGCGAGCAAACAGCCGGGCCAGACCGAGCAGAACGCACCGAAATCCACGGTGCAACAGTTGCGGGACACGTTCTTCGATTGGTCGTTGTACCGCAAGGCTTTCCCCGACCTGATCAAGACCGGCCTGCCGAATACCCTGATCCTCGCGGTGGTCTCCGGTGTGCTCGGCACCCTGTTGGGCATGCTGCTCGCGGTCGCCGGAATTTCCCGGACGCGCTGGCTGCGTTGGCCCGCCCGGGTGTACACCGATATCTTCCGCGGACTGCCCGCCGTGGTCATCATCCTGCTGATCGGTCTCGGCGTCGGCCCGGTGGTGCGCAGCCTCACCGGCAACAACCCGTACTGGCTCGGCGCTGTCGCACTCGCGTTGCTCGCCTCGGCCTACATCGGCGAGATCTTCCGCTCCGGTATCCAATCGGTCGAGGCGGGGCAACTGGAAGCGGCGCGTGCCATCGGTTTCGGTTACCGGCAGGCGATGACGCTGGTGGTGATCCCGCAGGGCGTGCGCCGGGTGCTACCGGCCTTGATGAACCAGTTCATCGCCCTGATCAAGGATTCCTCGCTGATCTATTTCCTCGGTCTGCTCGCCACCCAGCGTGAACTGTTCGCGGTCGGGCGCGACCTCAACGCGCAGACCGGCAACCTGTCGCCGCTGGTCGCCGCGGGGCTGGTCTATCTACTGCTGACCATCCCGCTCACCCACCTGGTGAACTACCTCGACCGGCGGATGCGCACCGGCCCCGACCGGCCGATCGACCCGATCGAGACCGCCACGATCACGGAAGGGCGCGGATAGATGAGTGCCTCCCTCACCGGTACCGGACTGCACCTGACGCTGGGGCGCAACCCGGTGCTGCGCGGCATCGACATCCAGGTCGACGCGGGTAAGACCGTCACCGTCATCGGGCCGTCCGGCTCGGGCAAATCGACGCTGCTGCGGGTGCTGAATCGGCTGTACGAGCCGGATCAGGGCGATGTGCTGCTGGACGGCAAGTCCGTGCTCGCCGAGAATCCGGACCGGCTGCGCCAGCGCATCGGCCTGGTCTTCCAGCACTTCAATCTCTTTCCGCACAAGACTGTGGCGGAGAATGTCGCGCTCGGGCCGCGCAAGCTGCGCGGATTGTCCAAGGACCAGGCTCGGGCGCTGGCCGTCGAGCAGCTGGAAATCGTCGGACTGGCGCAGCAGGCCGACACCAGGCCCGCCAACCTGTCCGGCGGCCAACAGCAGCGGGTCGCGATCGCGCGGGCGCTGGCCATGCGGCCGGAGATCATGTTCTTCGACGAGGCCACCTCGGCGCTGGACCCCGAGCTGGTCAAGGGGGTGCTGACGCTGATGACCGAGCTCGCCTCCGGTGGCATGTCGATGGTCGTGGTGACGCACGAAATGGGCTTCGCGCGCACGGTGTCCGACAGTGTGGTGTTCATGGACCAGGGGCAGGTGGTGGAGACCGGCTCCCCGGACGCCCTGTTCGACAATCCGCAGACGCCGCGGTTGCAGAGATTTCTCGCTCAGGTGCTCTGAGTCGGCCCCCGCCCACAGGCATACAGACAGCAATCTCAATTAATGCGTAGCTGCTAATGTATCGGGTATCACGATTCCAGCTATCCGACGTAGGAAAGAGGGGATTTCGATGACCGCAGCACACGCCCAGCACACCGGCCACGATCACGTACACGGCCCGGACTGCGGCCACACGGCTGTCCGGCACGGCGATCACATCGACTACGCCCATGACGGTCACCTGCACCGGGAACACGAGGGTCACTACGACGAGTGCGAGCAGTCGAAGCACATCGAGTGCACCGATCATCCGCATCAGCACGGACCCAACTGCGGCCATGACGCCGTGCAGCACGGTGACCACGTCGACTACCTGCACGACGGCCACCGCCACGCCGCCCACGACGGCCACTTCGACGAGCACTGACTCCGCACCGGCCCGGGGTCCTCGGGCCGGTGCCCTCCGATTGTTCCGCCGCGGGTGCGCAGGCCAATAGCGTGGCGTGGCGGTCTTGCGCAGGTCGAGATGCTAATCCGCGCATTTTGCGGACGTGGCCGGTGTGCAGAGGGAAAGCTGAGCATGGTCCACCACATCCGAGGGAGGTGAACCATGGACGTCAAGGAAATCAATCGCCGAACGATCGCTCAGTTCCGTGCGGGCGGCGAGATCGAGGGTCTGCAACGCGACCGCTTGGTCCTGCTGACCACGATCGGCCGCCGCCGCGGCGCTCCACACACCACCCCGATGATGTACCACCGCGACGGCGATCGCCTCCTGGTCGTCGGCTCCAACGCCGGCGCGCCGAAGCACCCGGACTGGTACCTGAACCTGCGCGAAAATCCGCATGTGACGGTCGAGGTGAGCGAGCAGACCTACCCGGCGCTGGCCGCCACGCTCACCGGTGACGACCGCGCGGTGACCTGGGCCGTGCTCAAGAACACCTACCCGTTCTTCGCGGAGCACGAAATGCAGACCGCTCGCCTGATTCCGGTGGTCGCGCTGACTCCGGCCTGACGCCACCTCGCTGCCCGGAGAACTGTGGCCGGCCGAAACTCCGATGCCGATCGGATCGGCGTCCGGTGCTCGGTTCAGTGCGGGTGCACCGGTGCGCCGCGCCGGTTCGCGGCGATTTCGAGCAGGGCCACCAGGTTTTCCGGGTCCACAGGTTCGATGACTCCGTCGGGAACTGCCAGTTCGGTGAGCTGGTGGCCAGTGGGACTCAGGGGTGGGGCGTGGTCGGGTTGTCCGAGAATGGTCGCGATGTTCCCGTCGGTGTCGTAGACGGCGTAGTAACGCATGAGCGGGCTCCTCAGTGGCCGGTCGAGACGGTCATCCGAATGGTGTAGCTACTCCTGATCAGAAACACGCTGTGCTCGAAGGTGTCCGAGCTTATCGAGCTGTTCGGTGCCACGTGCCGGATTCACCGGGCCGTATTTACCGGATAGCGGCTTCCCGTGACTCCGGTGTGCTGGTTCCAGCTCCTTACGGTGCCGCCCACATCCTCGGGTGCGCACGCGTAGCGAGTACCCGTTTTCGCCCGGATTGTGCAGCCGCGGTGCAGGTAGAGCGGTCTATTGAGGCATGATCCGCGGTTTGCCCGCATGCCGTTGGTCCGGCGCGCCCTACGCGGCGCACACGGTCGCGAACGCCGCCCAGAGCACCGGCGAGTGCACGATCGCGCCGGTGTCGCGCCAGGCGGCCAACTGGGTGCGCTGCCAATCGGCGAGCACGGACACCGGGTCGGGCTGTTCGTGCGCGCCGTCGATGGCGCAGATGGCCTGTTGGAGCGGGCGGGCTTCGGGCGGCGCGCCCGCGATGCGCTGGAAGGCGAGGTCGGTCGGCAGGGCCCACCGGCTTGCGGTGACCAGCTCGGCGCCGCCGCTGATCATCGCGGAGGTCAGGCCGAGCGCTTCGCTGAATCGCAGGTCGCCGCCGCTCTCACAGGCGATCAGCGCGACCCGGCTCGGCACCGGCCACAGTTGGGGCCCGGTGCGCGGATCGGCATCGATCGTATGCGTGCCCAGCAGCAGATCCTTGGCCGACAGTGGCCGGTGGGTGCGGGTGGGCTCGGCGAAACCGATCGTTTCGGCTGTGCAGCACAGATGCAGTTCGGCGTCCTCGCTGCGGCCGGATTCCGGCGCGGCCGCGGTGACGTGACCGACGTAGATCATGCGGCCGGCTCCCTCGCGCAACGTAGCACCGAGCCAGGTGCGATCCACATCGGTTCGGCGGAAAATCTCGACCGGGTCCTCGACCGCGGGCCGAAGCCTGCCGCGCCGGGCATAGTCCGCGACGCGCTCGGTGAGTGGAGCGTCGGCGGTCATCCGGCCGAGCACCGAGCCGAGTGTCGAATCGGCGCGGAACCCGGGGACCCGTGGGTCCAGCACCGCGACGACCGGACTCGCCTGCGTTCGCGTCCAGTCGCGCGCGACGCGACCCGGCGCCTGTACGACGCTCGCGGGGGCGAGCAGGCTGACGTCGGCGATGTCGATCAGCCGGATATCGCGGTCCGGCGCGATCAACTCCCACGGCACCTGCGCGAGGCGCGGCGACGGTTGCAGCCGGATATGCGGGCGCACACCCTGCTGCCATAGTTCGTACAGTTGAGCGGCCAAGCCGTGGGGCAACAGTGCTCGGGAAAGTTCCTGTGCGACAGTGTATTCCCGCTCGTAATCGGCGAATGCTCCGGTGGTCAGCGCGCTTTCCAGGCCGCCCGGCTCGCCTGGCTGTGGCAGCGCGCTCGCGAGCAGCCGCACCGCCCGCATGGCGGATTCTTCCGGCAGCATGCTCGCGCCGCGCGGCGCGCTGTCGTCGACCCACCGCCAGGACACGTACACGTCTCCCGCATCGGCCATTCGGGCGATCACCGTTGGTGTCATATCGACTGTCGGTGTCATATCGTCAGTACCCGGTCGTCGCGGACTACCCGGCCATAGCGTTGTTCGGCGGCGGCGATGAACGGCCCGAGTGCGATCCGGCCTTCCGCGGCCGACATCAGGCGTGGCGGTGGCGCGACCGGCAGACCGGCGCCGGCCGCGACTTCGGCGAGGGCGGCGCCGAGTTGCAGCGCGGCTCTGCCGGGGTGGTCGTCGAACTCCCGGGGCGCTTCGAGCAAGTCGAGCGGGAGTTGGGTAGGCCGGTGGCGCTCGGCGCGTTCGATAGCCAAAGTAGTTCCCGCACATTGTGTTTCAATGAGGTCGGCGAGCAGTGGCCCGTTGCCGGATAGATAGGCGAACCGGAAAGCCAACCGCATGGCCGGATCGGCGATCTGCCGGTTCCACTGCTCACGCTGGGTGCCGTTGGGCAAGGTGTAGCGCACCGCATCGATCGCCAGGGCGGCCGGAACAGCGAGGCCGACCGCGTGCGCGAGCATTTCCCCGGTGGGCGTCTCGGTCGCGGCGATCGCCTCGTCGAGCAGCGTCGCGTGCCAGAAATCGAGCTGGGCGCAGTGCAGTCCGAGGCCGCGCTCGGCGTAGGTCGCGAACGCCGTGGCGAGCAGGTCCTCACACTCGGCGAGGCGCCCCGTCTTGAACGCGATCGTCGACAGGCGCATGCGCAGGTCGGCGGTGTCCAGCACGGCGCCGGACTCGATGAAGTACGCCAGGCTCCGGTTGTAGCAGTCCAGCGCGCTCGCGAAGTCGCCGCGGCCCTCGGCCAGGAATCCCATCGTCTTGAGCCCGATTCCCGCTCGATAGCCGAGACCGGCGCGTTCGAAATACTCCTGGCTCGACCACAGCGGAGCCTGCGCCTGGTCGTATCGCTCGATCCGGACCAGCATGGTCGCGAGGTTCTGTTCGGTCTCGGCGACCGCGTTGCGGTCGCCCACCGACTCGAACGCCGACAGCGCCTGGTTTGCGAAATCGATGGCCAGATCGTGTCGTCCGGTCTCGAAATAGGTCGCGGCGAGATTCAGCAACGGATGGCCGGCCAGATGCGGCGCGAAACGCGTTGCCGCATCGAGCGATTCGGTAGCCAGCTCGGCGGCGTACGCCCAGTTCTGGCGGTGCAGCGCCACCGCGGTCAAAGACAGCAGGCAGGCCACGCGCAGCACGCCGAGGTCGGTGTCGGTGTTGTCGGCGAGCAACGCCCGCGCTTGTTCCAGCGCCGCCTGCGCCTCGTCGAGTTCGCCCAGGTGCTGCAGCGCCTGCGACATGTTGACCAGTGCGTTCGGGCGCAAACGCGGTGCGTGGTCGGGCATTTCGGCCAGTGCCGCGCGATAGAGCCCGAGTGCGGCGGTGTGGTCGCCGAGTTCGTCGGCCATGCTTGCCGCATTGATGATCGCGCCGAGCCGGATGTCGCCGGTGGTCCGGTTCGCGGCGTCCTCGAAGAGCTGCTTGGCCTGCGCCGTCTCGCCGCGGCCGTAGGCGGCGGCGCCTGCGGCGAGCAATTCGCGGCCGTCGCCGGGAACTTCGTCGGTCATGTCAGAAGTCCGAATCCGAAGCCGCGGCGGCGATTTCGGCGAGCAACGGTGACTCGACGGGATCGTCCGGCGCATCGGCCGTGCGGCGCAGCCGCGCCATGACCAGCGTGCGGATCCGGGCTCGACGGCCGACGGTGTCCGGTTCCGGCTCGTCCATGCCGACGCCCGGCACATAGATTTCCACGGTCACACCCGACTCCGATCCTGTGAGCGCGGGCGTCGCGGCCTGCCAGAGTTCGCCGTCGCGCAGCAAAAGCAGGTCCACAGCGCCGCCAGCGGCCTGAATCCGGGCACGTGGATGCAGGTGCGCGGGGACATCCATGGTCGATAGTGGTGCGGCGACCACGCTGACCCGCACAATCGTCGTGCCCGCGGCGCGCACCACTGCCCAGGACACGGCGCGCTCGGAGGCGTCGAGTAGGCCCGGCGGGCAACGACGCCAATCCCAGCCCGCGCTGCCCCTGGCCAAGACGAGGGCGCCGGGTTCGATCGTCGCGACCGGTCCGGCGGCCAGCGCGTAATTCTCTGCGCGGCCGAGTGTTTCGGCGCGGCTGCGGCGCTGCTCCGGTGTGTCTGCTCCGTCTGTGTCTGCTCCGTCGACGACCAGCTCGCATTCCTCGTTCAACGCGGCGATCTCGTCCTCCAGCAGGTGCTCGTCCAGCGGGGCGATGCCATCCAGGGTGGAGGCCGGCCACCAGCGCGCGGCCCAGCGGGCATAGCCCAGCCGCCATACGCGTGCGGCAAGGTCCGGCAAAGCGGGCTCGGCGAGGTATTCCCTTACGCTCCCGTCCCATTCGTCGAGCGCGAGGGATACCTCTTCGCCGTAGATCGCCCAGATCCATTCTTGGGCGAGCGAAGAATCATCGATTACCGCCGCCGGTGTCGTATGCCCGGCGAGCAGGCTCCAGGTCAGATGCCCGCCCGCCACTTCGAGCACCAGCACGTCGATTCCCGCCGCGTGGTCCACGACGGTCGGCGCGCCGTCCGGCGCGATGATCCACAGGCCGTCGCCATACCGGATCCGTATGGTCGTGCTCATCAGCTCGCCTTCGGTTCCGCCGTGCCCGGCTCGTCCGCGCGCGCCCGCACACTGAGCGCCCGTTTGACCCGCGTGCGATGGTCGAGAATGACCGAACGCGCCACGCCGTCGAGCAGATCCCACAACTCGTCGGGGTGGTGGATCGGGTACTCCCGGACATCCCTGCCGTGCAGGCGAACCCACAGTCGTCGCAGGTACGGCCGCCAGGGCGTGGTGAGCTCGACGGCGATGGCGGCCAGTGGTCCGGCGGGCGGTTCGGCGGAACCGGCGTTCACCACGAGTCGACGAGCCTGGAGCACGTACGCCTCCCGCTGCCAGCGGCTATTGATTACCTGATGCGCGGTGGCTCGCGCGACACCCGAGCCGGTTTCGGCCAGACGCAGACGCGATCGACCCGCGGCTCGCTCCGGTCGCGGGCCGATCGGCGCCAAACCGAGCGCCAGCGCCGCTCCCGCCAGCGCCGTGACGCGCAACGACTCGTCCAACAGTGCCCACGGTGCGCAGCTCCGGGCGATCTCAGCGGCGACCAGCTCCGGAATCGGCGCCAGCTCGGCACGGTCGCTCGACGCCTGCAGGACGGTGAACACGCGCTCGTAGACCGTGCGATCGAAGGGCAGTCCCAAGGCCGCCTTCGAGGCGGAGGCTCCGATGGCCGGCTGCAGTGGCAGCGGATGCTCGGTAAGTCCGAGGTCTCGCGCCGAAGACCCGGAATCATCGCGCCACAGCTGGATTCCGGTGTGCGTTCCGGCATGCGCGCCGACGAGTCGATCCAGCGCGGGCTGCGCTTCGGGTGCGTCCCGGCCGAGCCGTGCGGCAGCGCACGCCGCCAGCAGGGCGTCCACCTCGACGACGTGGTCACCGGCAGCCCGGTGGGTCAGGGGGCGGCGCCGCCAGGCGAGGTCGAGCAGCCCGGTCAGCTCCTGTCCCGTGGCGTGGTCGTTCAGGTACTCCTTCAGCGCCGCAGTGGTGCGTCCCGCGGTGTACTCGTGGATCTCGCGCAGCGTGGCCTCGGCGATGGCAGGCCCGCGCGCCGGGTCCGGCATGCCCGCGGTGGTCGCCAGCTCGAAACACCGTTGGAAGTACAGATCCTGCGGATGCCCCTCGGTGATCCGCAGCGTCCGCCGCACCTGCTTGAGCACCGTGAACCAGGCCGCCGTCGCACGCAACACGTCGGCCGCGGCCTGGATGCGCGCTTCGAGCAGCACCACTCCGTCGGCGGTCAGGATCGGGCCGGCACACAACGGATGCTGCACCGGGCGGATCACCAGCGGGTCGAGCAGCAGTTTCACCGTGCGGCGCAACGGTCCGCCCTGTGGGCCACTGAGCGGCTCGACGCCGTCGAGCCTGCGCCACACCTCGTCGAGCACCATGGCGCGCGGTCGTCGCATTGGTTCATTTTGCACGCTGTGTTTGCTTTACCGCGCCTTCGGCGCGGCGGGTTCGCGGCCCCTGTGTGGCTCGCGTCCGAGCGATCACCCCCGGCGACTTCGTCGCGGACGCGGCGGCCGCTCGGACGCGAGCCGGGCCGCGAACGGGGCATGCTCGGGCTCGCTTCGCTCGAAAAGCCGAGTTGGTCCGATGTGGTTGTTGCGTTGTCACTGCGGGATCCGAGGTAGGTACACCCTCATGGTCTTGTGCGCGGGTGACCGCGCTGGCGGCTGCGTCGCGGATGTGGCGCGTGCCCGGACACGAGCTGGGCCGGGCCCGGAGCATGTTCGCCGCGGGCGGGGTGCGGCCGCTCGGTTTCGTGCGGCGGGTGACCGCCGGACCTTGATGTTTGCTGCCAAAACCAGCAAAACCTGGGATCGGTAGGGCGCGGACCGTTTCTAGTTTTCTCTCATCGGCTCCACACCGCGGGCCGGACGAAACGAAGTTGGGGCGCCGCCCCACCAACCACAAGGACACGCCATGAACTCCAGCTCGGTCCGCTTCGCCTCCGCCGCTCTCGCCGCGTCCGCCGCCGTCTCGCTGTTCGTCACCGGATGCAGCGACAACGCGGGCAGTTCCACGGCCACGCCCTCCTCGGCACAGCCGGGACCGGCCGCTCCGGCGGGCAAGTCGACCGCGTCGGTCGACGGCAAAGCTTTCACCGCGAAGTTCACCACCACCTGCGCCAAGCAGGGCGGCACGCTGGCGCTCGCACTGACCGACACCGACAACTCCGCCTACGGCAACCTCTCGGTGAGCGCGACCATCACCAGCGCCGACACCGTGCAGGCGGTGGCGATCGCGGGCAGCAAGGGCGGCGACAACGGACTGCCCTACGCGGTCGGCTTCGGTAACGGGATGCCGGGCGGCTCTGCGACGGTGGTGAAGGACGGCAACACCTACAAGGTCACCGGCGAGGGTGTCGGCACCCCCGACCTGACCAACCCGCTGGCCGGGCCGAAGACGTCGAAGTTCGATATCACCTTCGCCTGCTCGTCCATTGTCGGCGCCTGATCGACGCCTGCCCCTGGATCCGCACCCGTCATCCCGGTCACCGCTTTCGGGATGACGGGTTGCGGCGAACCCCCCGAAATATCTCACCCCGAAGGAAAGTCATGCGGAAGATCCGCCTCGTCGCCCTGGCTCTCGCCGCCGCGGCGATCGGCTACTACGTCTATCACGCGGTAACCTATGTCCCCACAAGCGAATACGAGTCCGCCGGAATGGGCTGGGTCGGTTTCGAGATGGCACTGCCGATCATCGCGCTCACGCTGGTGCCGATCGTCTTCGCCTTCACGGGAGAAGGCATCGCCGCCGCGTTCACCGGACACAACAGCTCCGAGTTCCGCGCCGGGCTCACCGGGCTCGGCACGGTCGAGTCGGTGCGGCAGACCGGGCTGACCGTCAACGACCAGCCGCAGGTCCGCGTCGAGTTCAGCGTGGAGGGCGTGGACGGCAAGTCCTTCCACGCCGCGGCGAAGCTGATCGTGCCGCTCACCGAACTCGCCTTACTGCGCCCCGGCGTGGTGCTTCCGGTGCGCTATCTGCCCGGCCGGACCGACAAGGTCGAGGTCGACCTGTCCGGCGACGCGTCCGCCGCACAGCACGCGATCAACGAGTCGCTGATCCGCAAGGGCATCACCACCGCGCACAAGCTCGATATCGCCGAGCGCGGTATCGCCACCCAGGCGGTGGTGCAGTCGCTGTCGGTCACCGGCATGATTCGTGACGGTTACTCCGAGGTCGAACTCGGTCTGGTGGTCACTCGGCCGGACGGATCGACCTTCGCCACCCGGGTCACGAAGTTTCTCGCGCCGAGCACCGTGGGGCAGGTCCAGGTGGGGCGCATCGTACGAGCGCACTATCTGCCCGAGAACGAAAGCGAGGTCGTGATCGCCCTCGCGGTGAATGCGTAGTGGGGGCGCAGTCGGACGAACGGCCGCGCCGGACCGCGCGAAAGCCAGCCGCTCGCCCGCCACCGGGAATGCCGCGTCGATTCGGAAAGCCGGATCGCGCGGCATTCTTGTTGCGTGCCGGCAAGGCAATCTGAGGGTTACCTAATTGGTCGTCTGTTCACTTGGTCGTTTTTTCTGGATTGTCCGGATGATCTACCGTTCGCCCGTCGGCCCAACCCAGGAGTGACCCGTGAGTCTTCAGCCACTCGCCCTTTTCGTGAAGCACGACGGCCAGTCGTCGCGCGCCGCCGTAACGTGTGAATACAAATGCGCGAACGCCTGCTTCCACGAGACGCCGAACACCTCCGCCGGTGCGTATTTCGGTGACATCGTCAGCTCGCTGAACCGGCGCGGTCTGATCAAGGGTGGCGCGGCCGCGGTGCTCGCGGTCGGCGCGGGCAGTGTGCTCGCCGCCTGCGGCGACGACGAACCGGCCGCCACGGGAGCCACCAAGCCCGCGGGCCCGCCCGGAACCGGCACCGACTTCACCGCCGTCACGCCGAACAAGGAAGACGCCCTGGTGATCCCGGAGGGCTACGAGCAGTCGGTCGTGATCCGCTGGGGTGACCCGCTGTTCGCGGACGCGCCCGCCTTCGACTTCGACAAGCAATCCGCCGCCGCGCAGGCGAAGCAGTTCGGCTACAACAACGATTTCGCCGCCCTGCTGCCCATCGAGGGACAGGCGAACGGCTACCTGCTCGTGGTCAACCACGAGTACACCACCGGCCCGCACATGTTTCGCGGGTACCACAAGGACGCTCCGACCGACGAGCAGATCGCGGTCACCATGGCGGCGCACGGGTTGACCGTGGTCGAGGTCAAGGGCGAATCCGGTTCGGGCAAGCTGGTGCCCGCCTTCGGCAAGTACAACCGCAGGATCACCGCGACCACCGAGTTCAAGCTGACCGGCCCCGCCGCGGGCAGCGATTTCGTGAAGACCTCGGCCGACCCGAGCGGCACCACCGTGCTCGGCACGTTCGCGAACTGTTCCGGCGGCCTGACCCCCTGGGGCACAGTGCTTTCCGGCGAGGAGAACTTCAACGGCTATTTCGCCAACGCGGACAAGGTGACCGACCCCGCCGCCACCGCCAGGCTCAAGCGCTACGGTTTCGCCGCGGGCAAGACCGCCAACCAGTGGGAGCGCACGAACAAGCGTTTCGATCTCGCTCAGGAACCGAACGAGGCGAACCGGTTCGGCTACGTGGTCGAGGTCAACCCGTGGGATCCGAACGCGACGCCGATCAAGCACACCGCGATGGGACGGCTCAAGCACGAGGGCGCCACGATCTACGTCACGAAGAACGGCGACGTCGTCTCCTACACCGGTGACGACGAAAAGTTCGACTACATGTACAAATTCGTGTCCGCGCGAAAGATCCAGCCGGGCACCGGCGCGTCCAGCATGCGGAACAATCTGACCATTCTGGACGCGGGCACGCTCTACGTCGCGAAACTGGCCGGAAACCACCCGGACAAGATCGACGGCACCGGCGCCAAGCCGTCGGAGCAGGGTTTCACCGGCACCGGCCAGTGGATTCCGCTGCTCGAGACCGGTGCCGACGGCAAGGGCAAGTCGCTGGTCGAGGGCATGAGCGCCGAAGAGGTCGCGGTCTTCACCCGGCTGGCCGCCGACAAGGTAGGCGCGACCAAGATGGATCGCCCGGAGGATTTCGAGGCCAACCCGTACACCGGCAAGGTGTATGTCGCGCTGACCAACAACGACAACCGCGGCGCGGACGGCAAACAGGGCCCCGACGAGGCGAACCCGCGCAAGCTCAACAAGAACGGCCAGATCCTGGAGATCGACGACAACCACACCGGCACCACGTTCACCTGGTCGCTCCTGCTGGTCTGCGGCGATCCCGCGGCGGCGGACACCTACTTCGCCGGTTATGACAAATCCAAGGTCAGCCCGATCTCCTGCCCGGACAACCTGGCTTTCGACCCGTACGGCAATTTGTGGATCTCCACCGATGGCAACGCCTTGAAGTCGAATGACGGCTTGTTCGCGGTGGTGCTCGAGGGCCCGAACCGCGGCCTGACCAAACAGTTCCTCACCGTCCCGCGTGGTGCGGAGACCTGTGGCCCGGTGGTGACCGAGTCGCGGGTCATGGTCTGCGTCCAGCACCCCGGGGAAGCCGACGACGCGACCCCGGAGAATCCCCTCTCGCACTGGCCCGACGGCGGCACGGCCCAGCCGCGGCCCTCGGTCGCGGTGGTGTGGAAGAAGAACGGCGGCCGAATCGGCGCCTGATTCCCGCCTGATTCCGCAGCCTCGACCGGCCCCTGCGACCACAGCCGTGCTCATTGCGGCTTTCCCATGGGTGGGGCCGCTACCCGACTGGGCGGGTAGCGGCCCCACCCTGCGCATCCACCCTGAGGCGTCGTTATCCGCTTCCGGTCAGGCCGCGCATATTCGCGAAGCGGGCGAAATCGCCTTGCGCTCCGCTGTAGACGTTGAAATCGACACGGCCTGCGATGCCGGGGATGGCGCCTCGGTCGGTGGTCTGCCAAAACGTCCAGTTCGACCACCCGCCGGGGACTTCGGGCTGGGGGTTGCCGCGGTAGTCGGCGATCCACAGCGGATATCCGGCGAACTCGGCGGTGTTCGCCATCGCGGTGCGCCAGAAGTTCGGATAGGTGTAGACGATCGGGACTCGGCGGGTGAGGGCTTGCACCGTGGCCAAGTAGCGGCGGGTCCAGTCGATCAGCGCCGCCGGCTGGAGGCCGCCGGAGTCCTCCAGATCGAGCACCGGTGGCAGGTCGAGTGGGCCGTTCTGGCCGAGCGCCACCGCCGCGTACATCGCGGCCTGCGGTTCGGGTGGCAGGGCGGGCCGGGCGTAGTGGTAGGTCCCGCGGGCCATGCCGGCGGCCCGCATCAGCACGCTGTCGGGCAGGAAATACGGGTTGATGTAGCTGAGCCCTTCGGTGGCCTTCACCATGGCGAAGTCGTGGCCCGCCTGCTTGACGGCGAACCAGTCGATCATGCGTCCATCGGGGTGCTGCCACGACGAGACGTCCGGGCCGGTCGGCGCCGCGACTGCGGCGGGGGCGGTAGCTGCATGGATGCCGATTGCTATGGCAAGCGATAGCGCAGTGCCGAGGCAGCGGACAGCTGAACTCAACAAAGGGCTTTTCATGCCGGTTGACGATAGCCATCCGTTACTGCTGTGGCTAGTGTTACGTATGGGAAAGTCGCTAGAAAATAACTATCGAGCTGATCTGTCCGAGCTGATCTATCCGAGCCAATCCAGCACGGACGCCGCCGTCCAGGATTGCTGCATGCTGCCGAGCGCTTCGCCGGTGAACGGCTCGTAGTACTCGGCGAAGGCTCCGTCGCTGGCCTGGCGCAGCCCCTCGGCGCGCAGCATGAACGCGCGCTCGGCCCAGCCTCGCCTGGCGAAGACCCAGGAGAACAGCCAGCTCATCACCGGCCACACCGGGCCGCGCCAATATTCGCGGGAACGGAAATCCTTGGAGACCGGCGAGGTCGACGGCGGCAGCGCGTAGCGCAGATCCGGGTGCCCGCAGAAGCGCGGTCCCTCGAACAGGCGCAGCAGGCCGCGCTCGGTGTCACGGGGTAACCCGCCGCACAGCAGTGGCGCGAACATCGACAGCGTCTCGGTGTCGATCCAGCGCCCCAACCGCACGTCGAAGTCGCGGGCGGTGCCGGTGCGGGCGTCGGTGGTCGCGATGACGCCCCCGCGGAAACGTTCCGCCCACAGATACAGCTCTCGCACATCGGCATTGGGCTGCTTGTACTCCTCGCCGATATTCGCCAAGACCTCGCAGGCCAGCGCGAAGATCCCGGTGACGAACACGTCCTCGACGGCGAAGCTCATGGTCGAGGCGAGTTGGTAGTCGTCGTAGCCGGCGCGGCGCATCTGCTCCACCAGCCACAGGTAGCGGTCGTACTCGCGGTCGCTCGGGCGCTGGCTCGGATCGGCGACCACCAGCACGTCTTCGCGGCGGTAAGGCGGGAGGTCGCCGGGGATCACGTGCTCGTAGGCGCGGTCCCAGCGCGGCGAGTTGTCCATCCCGGACTCCCAGCCGTGATACAGCGTGATCCGGCCGGTCTCCTTCGGATCGCGGGCATGCGCCAACCAGCGGTGCCAGCGCACCAGGTCCGGCCAGCGCCGGTGCAGGAACTGCTCGGCCACCGACCTGGTGCTGCGCCCGTGCCTGCGGGAATGATCCAGAATCCGCTGCACCGCGATGGCGTGGACCGGCGGCTGAGTGATCCCCGAGGTGTCCGGGCCGTCCGGTGCGTTGGCGGCCAGCTTGCGGCACTCCCAGCGGGCCGGACCGGGAAAGTAGCCGTCGACGCCGTTGGCGAAGACGATGTGCGGGATCATGCCGTTCTTCCATTGCGCCGACAGCAGCGTGTCCAACTCGATCACCGCCCGTTCCACGCTGAGCGGAGCCAGCCCCACCGCGACGAACGCCGCGTCCCAGCTCCACATGTGTGGGTATAGTCGCGGTGCCGCGCTGGTCATCGTGCCCAGGTCGTTCCCGCGCAGCAGATAGGCGGCGCGGGCCGCGAGCTGGGTTGGGGTGAAGCCCGGGTGTGCCATCCTCTTATTCTGCGATGTGACCCGCGGATACGCCCGCCGGTGTGCCCGGCTTGTCATGTCGGGTTTTATGCCTTACTTCCACTGCCGGTTACGGTGGGGCCTATGACTTCCGCCGCGACCTCGAGACCGACCGCGTTGATCACCGGTGCCGGCCGCGGGCTCGGCGCCGCCATCGCGCGCGAGCTCGCTTCGACGCACGACCTGCTGCTCGGCGCCCGGTCGGCGCAGTCCCTGGGCGGCATTCTGGCGGAGTTGCCCGACGCGCGCGGGTGGCCGGTCGAGTTGACCGACTACCACGCGCTCGCCGCGGCGGTCGAGCCGATCCGGCAGCTGAATGTGCTGGTGCACAACGCCGGCATCGCCGATCTCGGCACGATCGCCGACTCCACCGTCGATCAGTGGCGAAATACCTTGGAAGCGAACGTCATCGCGGTCGCCGAGTTGACTCGGTTGCTGCTTCCCGCGCTGCGGGCGGGTAATGGCCACGTCGTGCTGATCAACTCGGGGGCGGGCCTGCGGGCGAGCGCCGGCTGGGCTTCCTACGCCGCGAGCAAATTCGGGTTGCGCGCGTTCGGTGACGCACTGCGCCTGGAGGAGCCCGGCCTGCGGGTGACCTCGATCCATCCGGGTCGGATCGACACCGACATGCAGCGCGAGATCGTTGCGGGTGAGGGGCGCGAGTACCGGGCTGAGGAATTCCTCAGCCCGCAGACCGTGGCGTACACGGTCCGCGCCGCCCTCGATACCCCGCGCGACGGCCACCCCACCGAAATCGTGCTGCGGCCGTACTGATCGATACTGTCGGCGCCGCCGCGGGTGTGCGGGCAGCGTATGCCGTGGCAACGGCGAGTTCGCCGGGCGCAGCGGTCCGATAACGTTGCCGCGCCGTCTGCTCAACCGCCGCCGCCGTTGCTTGTGATTCGCCGTAGCGATCACCTCGGTTCAGCTTCCCGTCAAGTTTGCTCGTTACCGTCCAGCCGCGTCCTCGGGTGTGGTGCGGGGAGGTGTGCGCGAGCAAGAGGATCGGGTTGTGGACAGACGTCGAATGCTGACGTTGCTAGCTGCGGGTACGGCGGTCGCCCTGACCGGATGCGCGGTGGCTGAGGGTGAACCAATCGGCAGCGGGTCCGCGGGCGCAGCGCCGTCGCTGCTGCCGCAGCCCGCACCGCCATTGCTACCGCCACCGCCCGGTGGTCCGAAGACCCCGATCCCGGCGGCCACGATCACCGCACTTCCCGGACCTGGTAACACCATGGCGCTCACCGTGGACGACGGGGCAAGTCCGGAGGTCGTCGGCGCCTACATTCAATTCGCCAAAGACACCGGCGCGCGGTTCACCTTCTTCGTGACCGCTTACTACGACTCCTGGGCCATCCACCGTAATGCGTTGCGCCCCTTGGTCGAATCCGGGCAGGTCCAACTCGGCAACCACACCTGGGACCACGCCGATCTGACGAATATATCCGCGTCGGCGGCCGCCGCTCAGCTACAACGGGCGAAGACCTATCTGCGTGACAACTTCGGCGTGGACGGCACCCCTTACTTCCGCCCGCCGTTCGGCCGGCACAACGCGACGGTGGACCGGGTCGCCGCCGATCTCGGCTACACCGTGCCGACCATGTGGTACGGCTCACTGTCCGACTCCGGTGTGATCACCGAGGAGTACCTGATCGAATGCGCGAGGCAATACTTCCACGCCCAGACGATCGTCATCGGGCACGCCAACGCGCCCGCGGTCACGCACTGCTACGGGCAGTTGGTGGACATCATCAAGGAGCGCAACCTGTCCATGGTCACGCTCGACGATGTCCTGCTCCCGCCACGCTGATCAACTGGCCGCTCAGGCTGTGCTGATCAACCGGCCGCTCAGGCGACGATGTTCACCAAACGGCCCGGCACCACGATCAGCTTGCGCGGCGGCGCTCCATTGAGCAGTGCGGCGATCTTCTCATCGGCCAGCGCGGCAGCCTCGATCGTCGCGGTGTCGGCGTCCGCGGCCACCTGAATCCTGCTGCGCACCTTGCCGTTCACCTGAATCGGGTACTCCACCGACTCATCCACCAGCAGCGCGGGATCGGCGACCGGGAAGGGGCCGTGCGCCAGGGATGTGGTGTGGCCCAGCCGATCCCACAGCTCCTCGGCGATGTGCGGGGCCAGCGGGGCCAGCATCAGGACCAGCGGCTCCACCACCGAACGCGGCGCGCCGTCCGGGTAGGTCTTGGTCAGGTGGTTGGTGAGCTCGATCAGCTTGGCGCCCGCCGTGTTGTCCCGCAGTGCGGCGAAATCCTCGTCCACGCCCGCGATCGCCTTGTGCAGCAGGCGCAGTGTCTGCTCGGCGGGCGCGGCGTCGGTGACCCGCAGCGCGCCGGTCTCCTCGTCCACCACCAAGCGCCACGCGCGCTGCAGGAACCGGTGTGCGCCGACGACGTCCTTGGTCGCCCAGGGCCGCGAGGTGTCCAGCGGGCCCATCGCCATCTCGTAGAAGCGGAAGGTGTCCGCGCCGTACAGGTCGCACATCTCGTCGGGGGAGATGGCGTTCTTCAACGACTTCCCGATCTTGCCGTACTCCTGGAACACCTCGATCTCGGTTCCGGTGGCGTCGGTCCAGAAGAAGCTGCCGTCGCGCTCGACGACCTCGGCGGCGGGTATGTAGGTGCCACGCGCGTCGGTGTAGGCGTGCGCCTGGATGTAGCCCTGGTTGAACAGCCGGCGGTACGGTTCGCTCGCGGACACGTGACCCAGGTCGTACAGCACCTTCTGCCAGAACCGGGCATACAGCAGATGCAGCACCGCGTGCTCGACGCCGCCGACGTACAGATCGACGCCGCCCGGGTCGTTCTCGCCGTGCTCCGCGGGGCGCGGGCCGAGCCAGTACCGCTCGTTCTCCTCGGCGCAGAACGTTTCCGCGTTCGTCGGGTCGGCGTAGCGCAGCTCGTACCAGGAGCTGCCCGCCCACTGCGGCATGACGTTGGTGTCGCGGCGGTACCGCTTCGGCCCGTCGCCGAGGTCCAGTTCGACCTCCACCCAGTCGCTCGCCTTGGCCAGCGGCGGGGACGGCTCGGAGTCCGCGTCATCCGGATCGAAGGTCACCGGCGCGAAATCGGCCAGCTCGGGCAGCCGTACCGGCAGCATGGATTCCGGCAGCGCATGCGGCGCGCCCTGCTCGTCGTAGACGATCGGGAACGGCTCGCCCCAGTAGCGTTGGCGGGCGAACAGCCAGTCGCGCAACTTGTACTGGACGGTGCCCGCGCCGTGGCCGTCGGCCTCCAGCCGGGCGATCATCGCCGCTTTGGCCTGCTCGACGGACATGCCGTCGAGGTAGCCGGAGTTCACCAGCACACCCTCGCCCGCGTGGGCGCCCGCGGTCAGGTCGCCGCCGCTGATGACCTCGACGATCGGCAGCCCCAGCACGGTGGCGAATTCCCAGTCGCGGTGGTCGTGTCCGGGGACCGCCATGATCGCGCCGGTGCCGTAGCTGCTCAGCACATAGTCGGCGATGAAGATCGGTACGGCTTTGCCGGTGGCCGGGTTGATCGCGTAGTTGCCCAGGAAGACGCCGGTCTTGTCTTTGTTCTCCTGGCGCTCCAGATCCGACTTCGCGGCGATCGACTTGCGGTAGGCCGCGACCGCGTCGGCCGGCGTGGCGGCGCCCTCGTTGGTCCAGCGGGGATCGGTGGGCTGCGGCCATGCGGCCGCGGTGAGCTTGTCGACCAGTTCGTGTTCCGGCGCGAGCACGACATACGTGGCGCCGAAGAGGGTGTCCGGCCGCGTAGTGAAGACCTCGATGTGTTCGCCGTCGGCGTCGAACTTCACCTGCGCGCCGCGGGATCGGCCGATCCAGTTGCGCTGCATGGTCTTCACGTTCTCGGGCCATTCCAACCGGTCCAGGTCGTCGACCAGTCGATCGGAATAAGCGGTGATGCGCATCATCCACTGCCGCAACCGCTTACGGAACACCGGGAAGTTGCCGCGTTCGCTGCGGCCGTCGGCGGTGACTTCCTCGTTGGCCAGCACGGTGCCGAGACCGGGACACCAGTTCACCACCGAATCGGTCTGGTACACCAGCCGATACGAGTCCAGCAACGCACCGCGATCGGCGGCCGACAGCGTGTTCCATGACCGGCCGTCCGGGACGGCCCGCGCGCCGGAAGCGAATTCGGCCTCCAGCTCGGTGATCGGCCGGGCGCGGTCGTGCTCCACGTCGTACCACGCGTTGTAGATCCGCAGGAAGATCCACTGCGTCCAGCGGTAGTACTCGGGATCGGTGGTCGCGAAGCTGCGGCGCCGATCGTGGCCGAGGCCCAGCCGGTCGAGCTGGCGCTGCATGGTGGCGATGTTCGATTCGGTGGTCACCCGGGGATGGGCGCCGGTCTGCACCGCGTACTGCTCGGCGGGCAGACCGAACGCGTCGTAGCCCAGGGCGTGCAGCACATTTCGGCCGTGCATCCGGTGATAGCGCGCGAAGACGTCCGTGGCGATGTACCCGAGCGGATGCCCGACATGCAGACCCGCGCCCGACGGGTACGGGAACATGTCCTGGATGAACAGTTTGTCGGCCGGGGTGGGACCCGCCAGCGGTCCGACCGGATTCGGCGCATGGAAGGTTCCGCGCTCGTTCCACGCCTGCTGCCACCGGCGCTCGATGCGCCCGGCAAGCTCCGCGTTGTACCGGTGCTGTGGTACATCGCTCTCGGTTGCACGTGTGTCCTGCACGGTCCTGCCTTCTTGTGGTCGCCGATCCCCGTCGAACTTCGTCTATCAGGGTAGAACGTCCGGTCGACGGGACCGGAAATCGGGCTGGCCTGGACTTCCGCCGCGCGTTCGCCGGTGCACGGCCCGTCGGCGGCCGACCGGCACCGATGCGCTAGCCTGCATGGGTGTTCCTCGTCGCTGTGGTCCTGTTCGCGCTGGCGCTCGTGGCCGTCGCCACCGGCGCACTCGGGCTGACCGGCCGGTTGCCCCGCAATCGTTTCTTCGGGGTACACACCGAGGCCGCGCTGTCGAACGAAGAGGCGTTCCGCGTCGCCAACCGGGTCGCCGCCCCCACCTCGGTCGCGGCCGGGGCCCTGCTGTTCGCCGGTGGTCTCGTCGCGCTGGCTGCCAGCGGGATCGTCGCGCTCGTCGTCGCGGCCTGCGCCGCCGTCGTCGCGCTGTTCACCCTCGGCGCGGGTGCTACCGCCGCCGCCCAGGCAGCCGAGGCCATCGCCCCACCCGCCCCCGTCGGCGGCTGCGGCAGCTCCTGCGGCGCGTGCTCCCTGCGCGACGCCTGCCAGCCCGCGGGCTGACCCTATCGGCCTCGCGCGGCGCCGGCGGGCCACACCACATCCACCGGCAAGCGTGCCGCACGGGCCAGTGCCACCACGGAACCGGTCCCGCCCTGCTGTCCTTCCTCCGCATCCCACACCGCGACCAGCCGATCTACTGAGCCGACCAGCGCGGCGTTCGCCGCTTCATACGCCTCGCGGCCCGCTTCCTCGAAGTCCATCACCCGCACCAGCAGCGCACGCTGCATGAGGTCGTCGAATAGTTCGGCGTGGTCGGGCTGCACCTTTGTTTCTCGGTAGTTCCGCGACGGCAACACGACCTCGAGCTGTCCGCCGACATCGAGGACAGCTCGGGCGAACACCGAATCGGCGCCGCGAGCGATGCAGCTCACCCCAACGACGTCGCCGTTCGTGTCCGTGCCGAGCAGCTCCCGGATCGCGGCATACACCAGCGGCTCGGTGTCCTCGGTGATGTTCATGTGCCCGGTCACGCCGATCCGCACCATGTCGTTTGCTCCCTACGCTGTTGCGGCGACCAGCGGCCGCATCCGCTCTCGCAGATCGACCACCGCACGCTCCCCGACGAAATCTCCGGTGCGGTTGTACACCCGGGTGAGCTTCTGCGCGACCCGATCCGATGCGGTCTGCCCGGCGACCGCCAGCGCGGCATGCCCAATTCGGCACGCCTCCTCGAGTTCGCCCTCGATCAGGCGGGCCTCGGTCATGTTCAGCTGATCCAAGGCCGCCGATCGTCGCCGGTTCGGGTTGCGCAGTTCGATCGCCTGCCCGATCTGCTGTGCGGCCTCACCCGCATAGCTCGGATCGTGGCGCGCGATCTCGAGCAGCCGCCCGCCGATCGTGCCCGCCAGCTCCGGACGCAACCTAGGCAGGTCTGATCGTGAGCTCTGGGAATCGGCGGCGCGATTCGCGCTGCCGGGTCGGAACGGCGGTCAGCGGAGAGGTAGGGGACGACATTTTGTGGCCTGGGTAACTGATGGCCTGAGTACCAATGACGTACGGCAATTGCGGGATCGGGCGCCCGAATAGTTCACTGCGGCACGCGATAGTTGCCAACAGAATGAAATTATCGTGCGCAACACTGCAATTATTGGATTCGGCGCCGTTGAGCGCAGAGGTGTACTACGGGCCCAAGAAGCTGCACACCTTCCCGATCGACCTGTCGATCCGATCCGCCCTCGCCGCAGGTACAGATCACGTGGTGCCGACCTCGATCCTTGACATCGATGATCCGGATACAGCTGGACCCGCCAATCCACATGTGTGGGGCGGGTCCGCGCTGTGGGCTGTACACGCTTTGCGCGCCTTGCGAAAGGGTGACGTGCAGAACTCAGGTGTCCTGCGCGGATCGGTGCCGGTGTGGGGTGAGGGCTGTCAAAATCGCGCGCCCGGCGGCTGTATCGCCGACCGCGACGCGCGCACTCCCGTTGGGATACGACTTCGCGGCGATGCCCGCGCGGCGCAGTGCGGTGACGATGCCGGGGCCGGGAAGGTACAGGAAGTTGGCGTGGCTTTCCGGTACCGCGATGCCGCGGGCCACCAACGCGGCGCGCAGAGCGTCGCGCTCTTCGGTGATGCGCAGGATGCGGGCGGCGAGTTCGGGTTCGGCGGCGTAGGACGCGGCGACCGCGGCCACCGCCGCCGCGCTCACCCCGAACGGCAGTTGCAGCCTGCGCACTCGCGCGATCAGCTCGGTCCGGCCGAAGGCGTACCCGATGCGCAGCCCGGCCAGGCCGTAGGCCTTCGAAAAAGTCCGCAGCACAAGGAGATTAGGATATTTCGCGATCAGCGCCAGCGGGTCGGCGAATTCGGCGGCGCCGAGGAATTCGACATATGCCTCGTCCAGGATCACCGGCACCCGGGTGGGCACGGCGGACAGGAATGCCTTCAGTTCGCCTGCCGCGGGCACCGTCCCGGTCGGATTGTGCGGGCGGCACACCACGACCAGTGCGGTCCCCTTGTCGATGACCCGCAGCATCGCCCGCAGGTCCTGATTCCCCGCCGCGTCCAGTGGCACCGGCACGGCCTGCAGGCCGGTCATCTCGGCCATGATCGGGTAGCCGTCGAAAGTCGGTGCGCTGTAGACGATGCCGGCTCCCGGCGTGGTCAGCGATTGCATAATTTGCAGCGCCACGCCGGTCGCGCCCGAACCGACCACCACCTGGTCCGCCCGCACACCCACATGCTGAGCGATCAGCATCGGCAGCCGCCGCGGCAGGAACTCCGGATAGCGATGCGCCTGGTCCAGCGTCATCTGCACGGCCCGTTGCACCGAAGGCAGTGGCGGGAACGGGTTCTCGCTCAGGCTCAGGTCGAACCGTGGCGGCACCCGTGTCGTCAGATGCTGCCGCGAGGGCCGGGTGCCGTCAGCCAAACGCATGCTCATCGCGCGGCGCCCCAGCGGATAGCAGCCGCGCCCGCGAAATCGCCCGCGTGTGCGAACGCCGACATCAGCACCAGCGATCCGTTGGGCAGCCGTCCGGCCCGGTTCTCCGCGTCCAACGTCACCGGGATACCGGCGGCGAACAGATTGCCGCAGGAGTCGAAGGTGTCCGGATGGCGCTCGGGCGGAAGTTCCAGCGCGTCGTGCCAGTTGCGCAGGAACAGCCGGTTGGGCTGGTTGGTGACGAAGGCGTCGACCTCGCTGCCCTTCACACCGATCCGGTCGCACACCGCGAGCGCTACCTCGGGGACCAGCCGATTGCCACGGGCGAAAACCTTGGTGACTTTCGACTCGCTGAAGCTGACGCAGCCCTGCCCCTCGCCCGGCTCCCAGTACTTGCGCTCGCCATTGGTGGAAAACTCCATGTCCCCAGCGAATTCGGGATAGGTGCGGCATTCGATGTCGAGAATCGGCGCGCTGTCGTCCTTCCGGAGCAGCCCCACCCCGCAGCCGTCGCCGGGCACCGGCGCTTGGGCCAGTTTTCGGATCTCGGTCTGGGTGAACACCGGCCCCGCGCAGTTCTGGGTCGCGGCGATCAGCGCGGTGCGGGCGGTAGTGGTCTGCAACACCATGCGGGCCATCGCCATCATGTGTACGAAGGCCGCGCAACCGCCGTTGTGCACGTCATAGACGAACGACGGACGGATGCCGAGCCGCCGCGCCACTTCGGGACCGCAACCGAGCACCGGGTTGTCCGGCAGCTGGGTATGGGTGATCAGCACGTCGATGTCGGCGATGGCGTCGTCGCCATGGCGCTCGATCAGCGGCGCCACGGCCCGCTCGATCATGTCCACCGCGGTTTCGTCGCGCGCCACGTGGTGGCGGCCCTTCGGCGCGCGGAACATGACGTTCTTCGCCATCCGGTCCGAGCGCGCGAATTGGGTGAAGTATTCGGTGCCGACCGGATCGCCGGGCAGGTAGCTGGACACGTCGACGAGGCTGACGGGCGGCAGCCCCGTGGTGTCGTGGGTGGCGTGGTGCAGGGGGGTGGTCACGTGCGTCTCACTTCATCCAGTCGGGCTTGATGGGCAGGCCGTGCGCCGCCCGGTACTCGCAGATCGCCTTGAGGTTGTCCATCTCCAGCTGATGACCGGCCGAGAACATGTCCCAGAAGTCGCCGACCCACACCGGCCGCTTCGGCGGCGCGGCGTCGGGGTAGGGGTTGTCGTCGTAGAACGGGTGCTTGCAATTCACCCACAGCACAACCGAACCCGGTTTGTTGAACACCACCTGCGCGTCGACGACGCGCAGCAGGTAGATCATCCACAGGTGCTGTCCCTGGTCCCACGCGCAGTGGTAGTCGACGGTCATCGCGTCGGGGTGCGCGACGGTGCGGGTGAAGATCTTCGTCTCGGAGCCGAGCTGGTCGTAGGCCACCCACAGTCCGGGTTCCTCGGTCTCGACGAACCCGCGCAGGCTGTAGCTCCACTCCTCCAGCGACCTGGTGTCGGCGAGGTATTCGTACACCTCGCGCGGCGGTGCGGCGACGTACGCCTGCACCGGGCAGTATTCGCCGTAGATCTGGTTGTGCGGGTACACCGATCGCAGCATGTCCATGATGATCGGGGTGGTCGCGTCCTTGTCGGAGTTCTCGATGCGCAGCACAGTCGGCAGGCCCTCGGGTATGTCGTCGAGCGCAGGCAGGGAGCTGGTGATCACGGCGTACTACTCCTCTCGGCGCGCCCCAGTGCGGACTGGGCGAGCCTGGTTCATCAGGAATTTCTGGATTGCTCGATAGTTGTCAGGAACGGAAGGAACGGGGGTACCTCGTCCGGGTCGCATTCGATCGAAAGGAACGACGGCCCTTCGGTGTCGAGGCAGTACCGCAAGGCGTGGCCGAGTTCGCCGAGGGTGTGCGCCGAGAACGCGGGCAGGTCGGGAAACATGGCCGCGACACCCGCGCCCAAGTACGCGGGACGGAACCTGTTGAAGCTGTAGCGATCCCGGTAGTACAGCTGCTCCCTGGTCACACACATGGCGTGCGCGTTGTTGTTCAGCACGATGAAAGTGACGGGCAGGGCGTGCTCGATCGCGGTGTGCAGTTCCAATCCGTGCATGAAGAACGCACCGTCCCCGCCGATGACCACGGTGCGCCGCACGCCATCCGCCGTCGCCCCGCGCGCGAACGCGGACCCGATCCCGGCGCCGAACGCGTAGCCCATCCCGCCCATGCCGAGCGCGACGACGAACCGCCCGCCGCGCGGGACCCGGAGATGATGCACGACCGCCGCGCCGGTGTTGCCCGCGTCCGCGAGCACGTCGGTGCCTTCCGGCAGCGCGGCGGCGATCGTCTCGACCACCTCTCGGTAGCGCAGGCCGGGACCGGAGGAGTCGGGCACGCGCAGCGGCGTCGGCGGTTGGGCCGCACCGGCGCGTCCGGATTCCGCCGCACCGCCGGACAGGTCATCGGCGAGGTCCGCCAAGGTGCGCGACAGATCGGTGCTGGTCGCGTGGATCGCCGGGAGATACGGCGGGGCGACGCCGACACTCGCCACCGCGCATTCGGCGAGCAGCGGCTCGAGGCCCGTGCGTGTGGTGACCGGCAGCCGAGTGCCGACCAGCAGACACAGGGCCGCGGAGCGCAGGGCCGCGGCCAGTTCGGGATGGCCCATGGTGCCCGCGACGCCGCAGAACGAGGGGTCGGCGTTGTCGTAGATGTCCTTCGCGTCCGGCGCGACGCCGACGGCCGCGTCCAGTGCGGTGGCCAAGCGTGCCAACTCGTCGCGGGCGTCGTCGCGCGCGACCTGGTCACCGGCGATGATCACGATTTTCCCGGTGCGCCGGGCGCCGGTGAGCGCGGAGCGCACGCGAGCGATCGCGGCCAGGTCGGGTCGGTGCGTTCTGGGGGACAAGCGGAACGGCGCGACGTCGCCCGAGTCGGCCTGCTGCACGTCCTTGGGCAGTAGCAGGACCGCGGGCCCGCCGCGCCGCGCGGCGCCGACCGCCCTGGCCAGCTGATCAGGGAGTTCGGCGCCGGTCTCCACGCGCGCGCAATAGGTGCTGACCGCTCCGAAGAGCCGGACCGCATCGATGGCGCCCGCGCGTCCGCTGGTGTCCTGGAAGGCGCCGTTGCCTTCCAGCGACATCGGTGGCTGCCCGACCAGCGCGAGTACCGGAACGCGTGCTGCGAACGATTCGGCAAGTCCGGCAACGAGATTCATCGCCCCGCCGCCGGAGGTCGCCGCGACTACGCCGAATCCGCCGGTGTTGCGGGCGTAGCCGTCGGCCATCGTGGCGGCGGAGAACTCGTGTTTGGCGATCACACCGGTGATGTCGTCCGGTGCATCGAAGATCGCGTCGTACAGGTCCTCGATATTGGCGCCGTCCACACCGAAGATGTGTCGCACGCCCAGCGCCGAAACCGTTTGCACGAGATAGTCCACGACCCGCATCGGCACTCCCTTCCGCTGACGAACATTCGGCTGCGTACACGAGTGATACGGGCGGGAGCCCGGGATGGTTCAAAGGGCGGATCAGGAAATAAACGCACCTTGGTTGCGTGTACGTATACATCTACGTATAGTTGGTTCATGCCGAACAAGACGATCTATGTTGCCGATGACGACCTCCCGCTCTTCCAGCGCGCGCAGGAGCTGGTCGGCGGCAACCTCTCGGGGGCGGTGGTCACGGCGCTGCGCCGGTTCATCGAACTCGAGGAGGGCCGACTGGAGGGCTACGACGAAATCGTGCTCGAGGTCGGGCGCGACGGCGTGCGACAGGTTCGCTTCTCCGGCACCCTGCTCGGGGAGTGGCACGACGTCAACGATACGCGGATCGAGCATGTCCGCGTGTACCGCAGTCGCAAGGGCAAATACGTGATGCACGCCCAGTATTCGGACTGGGCCGACTACCCGACCGACGCGGGCGCCAAGTGGCTCAAGGACTGGCGGGACCCCAAGAGCTGGCGTCGTCTGCTCGGCCTCGGTCAGCAGGATTGGGGCGAGTTCATCTTCGTCGTGGTGGAGTCCCTCGATGAGCTGAAGGGAAAGATCCCCGACAAGCTCTATCAACGGGTGTCCGACCTGGCCGAGGGGCCGAAGATCGAGGATCTGGACATCTAGCCGGCGAATCCGGCACGACAAGCGAACAGCCCACCGGCAATCGCCGCACCGGCCACCGGGCGCGGTGTGGCTGAAACATGTCAACATTCGCATAACAGCATATAATCCGGAAAGGAAAGTCATGGTCAACGGCCATCGCGGGCCCGCTGTCTCGGCACAGGGCCTGCGCAAAACATTCGGCGAGCAGGTAGTGCTCGACGGCATCGATCTCACGGTCGCCGAGGGCACGGTCTTTTCGCTGCTCGGCCCGAACGGCGCGGGCAAGACCACCACCGTGCAGATCCTCACCACGCTCATCAACGCCGACGCGGGTGAAATCCGGGTCGGTGGGCACGATCTCGCCACCGAGCGTAAACAGGTGCGTGCGCGGATCGGGGTGACCGGCCAGTTCTCCGCGGTCGACGAACTGCTCACCGGCCGAGAGAATCTGCTGCTGATGGGCGATCTGCGCCATCTGCCACGCCGCGAAACCCGCAGGCTGGCCGCGGATCTGCTGGAGCGCTTCGACCTGGTCGAGGCGGCCGACAAGACCGCGTCCACGTATTCCGGCGGGATGACCAGGCGGCTGGATCTGGCCATGACCCTGGTCGGCGATCCGCGCATCATCTTCCTGGACGAGCCAACGACCGGTCTCGACCCGCGCAGCAGACGGTCGATGTGGAGCATCATTCGGGGGCTGGTCGACGATTACCGCGTCACGGTATTCCTCACCACACAGTATCTGGAGGAGGCCGACCAGCTCGCCGACCGCATCGCGGTACTCGACCGGGGCAGCATCGTCGCCGAGGGCACCGCCGCGGAATTGAAGCGGCTGGTGCCGGGCGGGCACATCCGCCTTACCTTCGCTGATCGATCTGCCCTGCTCGCAGCGGCCGACGCGCTCGGGGCCGCCGCACCGGCACCCGGGGACGAGCAGGAGAACCTCACTCTCGCGGTGCCGAGCGATGGCGGCGTGAAATCGCTGCGCGCGGTGCTCGATCGGCTCGACTACGAGCGGATCGAGGTCGAGGGACTCTCGGTGCACACCCCCAACCTCGACGACGTGTTCCTCACCCTCACCGGCCACTCCACCACGGAAAAGGAAACCGTGCGATGAGCACTATGCCTTACGCGCTCGCTGATTCGACGACCATGCTGCGGCGCAACCTCACTCGGGCCAAACGCTATCCGAGCATGACCTTCGGTGTCATCGTGATGCCGACCATCCTGCTGCTGGTGTTCAACTTCGTCTTCGGCGGTGCGCTGCAGAAGTCGTCCGGCGGAAACTACATCGACTATCTCGCGCCCGGCATGCTGCTGTTGATTCCGGCGTACATGACGGTCTCGGTCGCGGTGTCGGTCGCGACCGACACGACCAAAGGCATAGTCAACAGGTTCCGCACCATGGATATCGCCCAGTCGGCCGTGCTGACCGGTCATGTGGTCGGCACGCTGATCCAGGCGCTGCTCGGTATCGCCGCGATGGTCGTGGTGGCGCTGCTGATCGGGTTCCGCCCGCACGCGAACCCACTCGAATGGCTCGCCGTGTTCGGGCTGCTCGCGTTGGTGACATTCGCGCTCACCTGGCTATCGGTGGCGCTCGGTCTGCTCGCACCGAACCCGGAAAGCGCGAGCAACACGCCGTTTCCGCTGGTCATGCTGCCATTTCTCGGCAGCGGGCTGGTCGCTACCGACACGATGCCCGCCGGGTTGCGCCAGTTCGCCGAGTACCAGCCGTTCACGTCCTTCACCGAGACGATCCGCGGCCTGCTGATGGGCACCGAGATCGGCAACAACGGGATCATCGCGATCGCGTGGTGCGTAGGCATCACAGTGGTCGGATACCTGTGGTCGTCGTCGATCTTCCGGCGTCAAACGCGTTGATCATGTTGCGGCACAAATGATTCCCGCCGGACGGTGTCCGGCGGGAATCTTTCGATCCATCAGACCGTACCGAGGAGCAGTACCTTTCCGGTGTTCGCGGCGCGGATCTCGACCGAGCGGACCTGGTCGGGTGGGCCGTCGATGGTCCGGTCGATGGTCAGCTCGGTGCCGGGCCCGGCGGGCCACTGATCGAGTTTCTGCTGCTGACCGTTGGTGTGGGTGACGTACAGCGCGAGATCCCAGTTGTAGCGCAACTGCTCACCCGGCGGATAGCTGCAGGTCATTACGAGGCGGGTCTGTTCGCCTGCCGGAAAGAGCTTGAAACTCGCGGAGACCGGCGTCGCCTCCAGCGGATCCATCGGGCGTTCGACGAAGGCATGCTCGCTGGTCCCCGGCACGTTCGGCCCGACCGATTCCGACATCCGCACGGTGACCGGCACCGCGATCGCCACCGCGGCCGCGGCGGCGGCCACCGCCACGCCGACCGTTGTCCACCGGCTGCGGCGGTTGCGCCGTTCGGCGGCGTCGGCCAGGCGCGTCGGTGGCAGTTGCGGCATCGGCGGAGGTGGCGGTATCGACGCAACCGGCTCGGCCGTGACGTCCTCGGCGGTGGGCGCGATCATCATGAGCGCGGTCTCGGTCTCGACCAGGGCCAGCATGCCGGGCAGACCCGCCAGTTCGGCTACCGCGGCCTGGCATTCGGTGCAGCCCGCGAGGTGGTTCTCGTACTCCAGGCGCTCACCGCGGGTGAGGGAGCCGAGCACGTACGGCGCGTCCCACGTGGTGTAGTCGTCGGTGATATCCGTCATTGATTCGTCACCCCCATCTCCTGTAAGGCCAGTCGCAACGCGCGCATGCCGTAGTGCATTCGGGACTTCACCGTGCCCGCCGGGACGTCGAGTTCCTCGGCGATCTGATGGGTGGATAGTCCGCGGTAGAAGGCCCGCACGATCACCTCGCGATGGTCAGCGCTGAGCCTGCCGAGGGCATCGGCGACCAGCCACCCGTCCAGCGCGCGGTCGGACTGGTCCGGGGCGGCCCGTTCCGGCGGGCTGTCGGTGCGGAACTCGCGCCTGCTGCGGGCGCTGCGATGCTCATCCACGGCCATATTGCGCGCCACCGTGAACAACCACGCCCGCGCCGACATGGTGGATTGATCCAAGACATTCGGGCGTTGCCATGCCCGCAGCAATGTTTCCTGCACGATGTCCTCTGCTCGCCCTGGATCTCGGACCAAGCCGAGCGTGTACCGCCACAGCGCAGTGGCGTGTTCGCGATAGAGAGCCCGCATCAACTCCGACCGATCGTCGGGCCGATCTGCTTCGTTGCGCACAACTGGATACCTCTCCGCTTGTGTTGCGGGGCCGGTGTGTGGGCGCACCCGATGAATCACCCATGCGCTCGCCGGATCAATCGTCGTGTCTCATCCCGTGTCTCCTTCGATCCTTTCGCGGAGTACACGTTCTCAGTTGCGTTCGAGTTCAATCGGGTGTGTCGCGAGCAGGGACAGCGGCAGCGGCTGACGGCGCAACACGTGCGCCCACAGGTCCGGGCGGCCCGTGCTGATCGGATCGGACGGCAACGCCGACAGCACGATCCAGTCGTTGTTCGCCAGCTCCCCTTCCAGCTGGCCGAAGGTCCAGCCGGCGTAGCCCGCGAAGATCCGGATGCCCTCGACCAACGGGCCGATCCGTTCGGGATCGGCGTCCAGGTCGACCAGCACGACGCGGCCGTCGATGCGGCGCAGCCCCGGCACTTCATCGATCTGCGCGCCCACCCGGACCGTGCCCAGGCACAGCGCGGCGTCCCGTTTCACCGGGCCGCCGAGGAACAGCGTGCGCGGGGCAGCGACCGCATCCGCCCAGCTCGGCAGCACGTCACGCACCGCCGCATCGCTGGGTCGGTTGAGCACGACCCCGAGACTGCCCGCCTCGTTGTGTTCGATGATGTAGATGACGGTGCGCCGGAACGTGGGCTCGACCAACTCCGTGGCCGAGACCAGCAGCGTCCCGGCGCGGACGACCTGCTCGCCGGGCCGGAAATCGCGCCGCCTGCGGTCGCCGTGCTCGCCGCGAGTCTTCCGATCATCCGGTTCTTCTGCGCGTGCCACACCGACATCATCTCAGCTGTTCGCTCGCAATGCGCCTGCTGCGGCCTACTTCTGCCATCCGGATTTGCCGGATGGGTCGCGGCGGGCGGGCGGGCGCCCCGTTGCGCTGCCGCGGCGGCCTCGTAGCGTCCAAGGTCGTAGAGTCCAAGGTCATGGAACCGCCCGAGGTGCGCCTCGAGAACTGCGACACCGTGTACGACTTCTACCGAGATCATCGCCAGAACCGGCTGAAGGCGTGGGGGGCTTACGCCATCCTCGGCCGCCGCTACCACCCCCGCGTCAGCTACGCCGAAGGGGCACGCGAATCGCTGCGCGCGGTGATCGAACAGGGGCGGCCGCTGCTGATCGCGATCAATCACCTGTCGGAAAACGATCCCTATACCGTCGCCGCGGCGGCGTGGCGCAGCGGGCTGCGGCCGGTGATCGGGCGAGTGCGGGTGCTGGCCAAGGACGAACTGTTCGTCGATCCCGACCAGCGGCGCAAGATCGACATGATGGGCGGCATCCCGGTATTCCGCGGCAAGGACCACGGCATCCGCGCGGTGAATGCGGCCGGTCAGCGCATGATGGACATCTGCGCGGAGCGGATGGCTCGCGGCGACGGCATCGCGGTGTTCCCCGAGGGCACCTGCAACGACGTCGACCCCACGCGGGTGCAGGCGGTGGGCAGCGGCATCGGGCACATCGCGTTCCGCGCGATGAAGCTCGGCGCCGAGCCCGTGCTGGTGTCCATGGGGTTGAGCTACGGACCACGCGAGGACCCCGCTGTGCCGCCGACGAAGGAGCAGGCCAAGTCGGCCCGCTTCTATTTCGGTGTCCCGGTGCTCGACCTGCCCGCCCGGCCCGGTGATATCGCCCGACTGGTGCGCGAGGACCTGCAGATCGCGCTCGACGCAGCCGTGGCGGCCTACTGAGTTCGCGGGCCAGGTGCGCTGCGCGACGCGGTCGCAGGTCTGCGCGGGTGCCGGGCTGTAGTGGCTGGATTCTCGGCGGCCCGGAAGTCGGCGGCTGCGGCGTATCTCGCGGTCACCGGTCTGCGCGGATGCCGGGCCGTCGTCGTCGCTGGATTCTCGGCGTCCGGAAGTCGGCGGCCGCGGCGTCTCTCGCGGGTGTGGTGGGTGCGCCGGTGCCGGCCAAGGAGCCGTTCGCGCGCTCGGCTGCCTCGTTGGTTCGCGCGCTCACTGTGGCAGGTTCAGCCGGTCGCGTGCCCAATGCGGAACCATCGTGAGGTACTCGGGGCGGGTCTCGATGAAGTGGTGAACCGTGCGGCACATGGGCAACGCGCCGAGCTTGTCGTCGCGGGTGCTGTTCAATGCGGTCTCGACCAACAGCCGCGCGTAGCCCTGCCCCTCGTACCGCGGATAGATCTCGGTGTGCACGAACGCGCGCTCGGAGGCCGTGTCCTGGTATTCGGCAAAGCCGGCGATGGCGCCGTCGACATAGATCTCGAAGCGTTCCAGTGCGGTGTTGTTGCTGACCTCGGTCGACATGGCTCGACGCTACTCTGTGTACTGCTATCGGGGTAAACCCTATGCTCAGCGGGCGAATCCGGCCGTCGGCTCGGCTGCCCAGCCGGTCTGCGCCGAATACTGTTGGTTGCCGGGCTGGTTCTCGCTTCATCGGAATGCGCAGCGGGCGCGAAAAATTCGGCGGGTGAACAGGCCTCGTCGGACGGCCTCGATCAGGATCGCGCTACCTGTTGCTGACGCTGGAGAATGTGGGAATGACGCCGGTATCCGCTCCTCGCGTGATCCTCGCCCCGGACAAGTTCAAGGGATCGCTCTCGGCGCCGCAGGTGGCGTCGGCGCTGGCCACGGGATTGTCGCGAGTAGCGCCGGATGCCGACGCTCACCTCGTTCCGGTCGCCGATGGCGGTGACGGCACGGTGGCGGCGTTTGTCGCCGCGGGCTGGACGCGCGTGGAGCTGACAGCGCCGGGGCCGACCGGCGTACCACATCGTGTGGCCTACGCCCGGCACGAAACGCGGGCTGTCGTCGAACTGGCGGCCGTGGTGGGTCTGGCGATGCTGCCCGAGGGGCGGCTCGATCCGCTCGGCGCGAGCACGTACGGGTTGGGCGTCGTCCTCGCCCATGCCATGGACCACGGTGCGACCGATATCGTGCTCGGTCTGGGCGGCAGCGCCTCCACCGACGCGGGCGTGGGCATGCTGCAAGCTCTCGGCGCCCGTATCCTGGACGCCGACGGGCAGGAATTGCCCAGGGGCGGAGCCGTTTTGGCCCGCGCCGCCGAACTGGACCGTTCCGCGATGCACCCCAGGATCGCCGCCACCACGTTCACGCTGGCTTGCGACGTCGACAATCCGTTGCTCGGGCCGACCGGTGCGGTCGCGGTGTACGCGCCGCAGAAGGGCGCGGGTCCGGCGGAGTTGGACCTGCTCGAAACAGCGCTCGCCACGTGGGCGTCCGTCGCGGGTCCCGAATCCGCGCAGCAGCCCGGCGCGGGCGCCGCGGGAGGTACCGGTTTCGGCGCGCTCGCCGTGCTGGGAGCGCGGGTACGCAGCGGCATCGAGGTCGTTCTCGAACTCCTCGAATTCCCCGGCCTGCTGGCCACCGCCACCCTCGTTGTCACCGGCGAAGGCTCGCTCGATCGACAGAGTTTGCACGGCAAAGCTCCCCTTGGTGTCTGCGCGGCGGCGCGCGAAGCTGGTGTCCCGGTGATCGCCGTGGTGGGGCGAACGCTGCTCGAGCCCGCCGCGATTCGTGCCGCAGGCTTCGCGGACTGTTATGCGCTGACCGAGCTGGAACCCGACCCGGCACGCTGTATGGCCGACGCGGCGTCGCTGCTCGAACGGGTTGGCGCACGTATCGCGGTCGACCAGCTTATTTAACTCGCCGACCCGAGCCTCGATGGCCACAGTGGCCGCGATCGAACGGTTGTGCCCGGTCCGAGAAGGCGACGACAGTCTTGGTCGGCGGCGATGCTGGGTGAGCTGTCTGCCGGGCCCGGCCCACCACGAATAGAATAGAGAGCAGTGCTCTTGACTCGGCCATGCACGGCGTGGAACACTTCTCTCTATAGAGAGCAGTGATCACAATGGAGGATCTGAGATGGACCACAGCACCCGCTACATCGGCCCCGCCGGACCGGAGGCGTTCTTCAATCGGATCTTCAACCTGCTGCCCAAGCTGGGGATCAGTGTGATGGGTTCACGTCTGCTCGCGGTGCGCGGACGTAAGAGCGGGGAGTGGCGGACCACGATGGTCAATCTGCTGGTGCGCGAGGACGGCGAGCGCTTTCTCGTCGCGCCGCGCGGTCACACGCAGTGGGTGCGCAATCTGCGGGTAGCCGGCGGGGGCGAATTGCGGCTCGGTCGCAAGGTCGAGGCGTTCACCGCCACCGAGGTGGCCGACGCCGACAAGGTGCCGCTGCTGCGGCTCTACCTGCGGAAATGGGGCTGGGAGGTAGGCAAATTCTTCGAAGGCGTGACCAAAGACGCCACGGACGCGGAACTCGCCGCCATCGCCCCCGGGTTTCCGGTCTTCCAGCTCGCCAAGTGACGGGATGCGCGAATCAGGCCGAGCGGGCCAGGAATTCGATAGCGGCGGCGTAACCCTGGATCCCCATTCCGGCGATGACGGCGGTGGCGATCGGGGAGATGTAGGAATGATGCCGGAACTCCTCACGCGCGTGCACATTGCTGATGTGCACCTCGACAATGGGGAGTTCCGGGATCACCAGCGCGTCTCGCAGCGCCACCGACGTATGGGTGAGTCCGCCGGGATTGATCACGATGCCCGACTCGGCGCCGCGCGACTGATGGATACGGTCGATGAGCGCGCCCTCGGAATTGGACTGGAAGGCCACGATCTCCCGGTCGAACCGCGCCGCCGTGCGCTTGCACAATTCCACGACGTCAGCCAACGTCGCCGAGCCATACACCTCCGGTTGCCGGGTGCCGAGCATGTTCAGATTCGGGCCGTTGAGTACGAGGATCGGGCCCGGCGTCGCGCCGACGGTGGCAGCCATGCAGGCAAGATACCGCGCCCGCCGGACCCGGCCGGAGCAGGCTACAGCCCCTGCGGTCCTTCCGAACGCAGATCCTCGACCTTGCGCATCGCGCCGCGCAGTTCCTCCAGCCAGGCTTCCGCGTGCTTGCCCGCCAGTTTCACCGTCCAGGCCAGCGCGTCGGCGCGGGAACGGGCCACGCCCGCGTCGACCAGGGTGTCGAGTACCTTGCGTTCCGGCTGGCGCAGCCGGGTCATGACGGGAACGGCCAGGTGGGTGAACATGATCCGCTCCCCGTCCACCGACACGCCCCAGGCGACGCTGCGCTGGTAGCGGTGCTGCGCTTCGTTCGCGATCTGCATGCGAGCCGGGCGGGTGGACTCACGGAACCGGGCCACGGCGCCCTCTTTGGTCGCGCGCGGCACCTCCTCGGTCTGCGCGTCGGCATCGTCGGTCTGCGGCTTCGCCGGCTGCGGGACCGGCAGCTCACCGATGACGACGATCTCGTCCCGGTCGATCTCGAGCACCGGCGCACCGGTGAACCAGTCGCTTGGCAATCTTCCGGCGAACCAGTCGGGCGCGTCCGCCGGATCCGGCAGGTCGGCCTGCTGCCAGCCGCCCGGCCGTCCGAAACCGCGGCCCCGGTGGGTGTTTCTCATGGTGGGTCACCTACTTACTGTGGTGCGTCACTTTCATTGATTACAAGATTACGCCGCAAATGACCAGGTGAGTTTTGCTCTGTGCGAACAGGGGGGTCGGCGGATTCGACCGGGGCGCCAGGGGGTATTTATTGATTCGAAACGTCCAGTACGGCAGTAACCGCGCAAGTTTTCGTGGGGGTCGGTACGGTAGCGGCGCCGGTTGCCTCCGTGCGGCTGGACGATGATCATGGAAGGCCCCCCGAGATGCGATATCTCGGGGCACAATTGGGATGCTGAGCATGGGTAACGTCCGAGCTACGGAGGCATCCCGGTCTGGTCTTTTTCGGGTACGGTGGTCTTGTTACTGGAGTGACAAGAGTGAAGAGTGGGCGACATGGACGTGTGGGGATCCCGCCGCTTTCGCGCTCGCGCCGCAATGGCACTCATGGGGGTGGCATCGCTCGCGCTCGCGATCGCGTCGTGTGGGATACACGAGAAGCAGAGCGAAGCCGAGGTAGTCGTAGAGCGCTTCACCGATCTGCTCGACGACCAGGATTACGCCAAAGCGGCGGACCTGACGTCGTACCCCACGGCGGCTTCAGCAACGCTGAAGCAAATGTTTGCTGGACTCCAGCCCGGTAA
This sequence comes from Nocardia glycosmidis, assembly GCF_052545115.1. Lineage (NCBI taxonomy): Bacteria > Bacillati > Actinomycetota > Actinomycetes > Mycobacteriales > Nocardiaceae > Nocardia > Nocardia glycosmidis. Next base: position 244,166 of record NZ_JBQWRH010000005.1, read on the forward strand.
GGCCGACTACCGCAAGACCCAGTTCATCGGTCTGGACGCGCAGTCGGCGATCTTCAGCATGGACGTCGAGTGGAGCTTCGGCGAGCGGAAGACCTGGAACTACAGCCTGCAGGGCAACGTGCGCAAGCTGGCCATCGGTTGGCGGATCTCCTGGGAGCCCGCGATCGTCATGCCGCAGCTGGCGCACAACCGCGGCGTCCGGTTGGTGCAGACCCTGCCGTCGCCCGCCCCCCGGGTCAACGACATCGTCGGTGAGCCGCTGATGACCGAGCAGATCATCAACGTCATCAAGCTCGACCCCGCGAAGATGCCCGACCCAGTCGCCTCGACCGACGCCTTGGCCAAGGCCATCGAGCCGGTCGCGCCGCTGATCACCGGACCGTCGCTGATGCAGCAGCTGGCCACCTCGCAGGGCAAACCGGTCATCGCGGTGAACTTGCGCGAGGGTGATTTCGCCATTCTGGAGCCGCGGATGGCGCCGATTCCCGGCGTGGTCATGGAGAAGCAGCCACGGTTGATCTCCGCCGACCGCAGGGTCTGGTCGCCGATGCTGGATGCGTTGCGCAAGGTGCAGCACGATAGCCAGGAGGCGCACTCCGGCTGGGGTGTCCAGCTTTTCGAGCAGGACGGGCGGTTCATCACGCAGCTCGCCGGCCAGCAGGGTCCGCCGGGACCGGATATCGCGGGCACGCTGGACCAGCGCTTGCAGCGCGCTGCCGAGGACGCGGTGGTCAGCGTGGGGACACCCGCCTCGATCGTGGCGATCCAGCCGTCCAGCGGTGCCGTGGTCGCGGCCGCGGACAACAGCTACGCCAGTGAACATGGTCCGGTGGCGTTCACCGGGTTGTATCCGGTCGGTGGCGCCATGGACCTGTTCCGCATGGTCGCGGCGGTAGCGAAAAAGAAAGCGCCGCAGGATGTTTCGGTGCAGGACGCGGCCGAGGCGGCGACTGCCCTCGGGGTCGGCATCGACTTCAAGGTGCCCGGTCTGGACGAGGTGACCGGGCGGCTGGCCATCGCGGGCCGCAGCGCCGAGCAGGTGCTCCAGGGCGGCGGTTCGGACGCGGTGCTGGCCAGCCCATTCGGCATGGCGATCGCGGCGGCCACGATCGCGCGCGGCTCGGTGCCGCCGCCGATGATCGAGGTCGCTCGGCCGAGCACCACCGATGCGCACCTCACACCGCTGTCGCCGGAGACCACCGATCGGCTGCGTGGCATGCTGCGCGACGCCACGAACGCACCGGACCTGGCGAGCGTGCGCCGCTACCGGGATGTCAACGCATTCGCCGCGACCGCGGGCCGGGACGGCTGGTTGATCGGGTCCATGGGTGATCTGGTCTTCGCCATCCACATCAAAGACGTGGACAGCGGGGATGCGACCGCGCGGATGGCGGCCAGGATGCTACAGGCGCTCGCGACGCCGGAACCGTGATCGGCTCACGGCCGGCAACGCCGCGCGCCAGCCGAGCAGGAACAGCGCGAGCACCACGCCGGCGACCAGGACGAAACTGACCGCGGTCCCCTGACCGCTGACCACGCGCAGCAGCATGCCGCCGACGAGAGTGCTGACCCACACCACGACTCCGGAGGGCCACAGGGCCGTACCGTCGAACCCCGCCCCGGCACCGTCGAACCCCGCCCCGGCACGATCGAACCCCGCCCCGGCACCGTCCAACCCCGCCCCGGCGTCGGCCGGGCGCCACCATCGACTGAACCCGACGACGAGCCAGCCCACCGCGAGTCCGGTGGCGAACGGCCACAGGGTCCGCAGGAGACCGGCGAGCACCGCTTCGTCGTGGCTGCGCCTGCCGATCGCGCAGAAGACGATGACGAGCAACACATCCGTGACCAGCGGTAGCAGTTTCCTCACGCGGGCAAGCGTAGTGGGGCCACCAACAGCGGCTCACAACCGCCGCTGCTCGAATTCCTTCTCGAACTGCGCGTCTTCTGCCTGCGGTGTCCGGAACAGGAACAGGAACACGATCCACCCGGCGATGGCGACCAGCAGGAAGCTCACCACCCGGTAGACGAACGCCGCGGCGACCGCCTGCGCGGCGGGCAGGCCAGCGGCCACAGTGAGGCCATAGATCAGCGTCGCGTCGACGTAGACGATGCCGCCGGGCGCGAACGGGATGGACCCGACCGCCTTGCCGACCGCGAAGGCGAGCAGCAGACCCGCGGTACGCGGATCGGCGCCGACCGCGTAACAGGCCGCACCGAGACAGGCCACATCGGCGAAGCGGTGGACCAGCGCCCATACCACGACCAGGGCGCCGTCGCGTTTGCCGAGATCCACCGACTCCAGTTGCTCGATCAAGTCGCCGAGCTTGTTCGCGCCCTGGTCCGGCGGGCGTTTGCGCAGCCGGTTGACCAGCGCGAGCTGTCTGCGCAGCAGTGCTTCGAGCGAACCGGGATTGCGCGAGACCTGATTGCCCGCCCACACCAGCGCGACGACGGCGACCAGCGAGAGGATCAGCTTCAGCGGGCCGATGTTCCCGCCCACCAGCAGCGTGCCGCCGACGCCGAGCAGCGCCAGTCCCACCGCGGCGACCACGCCGGAGAACACCAGCTGCCAGGACGCGACGATCGGACTCGCGCCCCAGCGCCTGGTCTGCCGATAGGTGAACGCGGTGGAGAACACTTGGCCTGCGGGCAGGGTGACCGACATCGCGGTCGCGCCGTAGACGACCGCGACGGATTTCCGCTGGCTCACGCCGACGCCGCCGGCGTTGAGCAGCTGTTTCTGCACCCTGGCGAACCCGCTCATGGAAACGGCCTGCAGCCAGATCGCGGCCGCGAGCCACCCCCAGTGAATGTCGGTGAGTTTGCGCCAGGACTCGTGCAGGCGCGGCCAGAGATACACGCCCTCGGCGATCAGCAAGGCCAGCAGGGCGGCTCCGAGCACCCATTTCAGCCACCAGAATTTGCCGCGGCGGGAATCCGATGTGGACGGCGGCGCAGGTTCTCCTGCGAGTTCCCCGTTGGCCGTCACGCGGTCAGCCTAGCGAACGCGCCGTTGCGACATCGATATCCGCGGTCGCGTCGGCCCGTGGCCAGGCCAGGAGCGTTTTCTTGCGTCTGCCGCGCAGCTGCACCTCGTCGCCGGTTTCCCACTGCTCCTGCTCGCTTTCCTCGGCGAAATACAGCGCGCTGCCCGAGGCGAGTGTCCGACCGGGCCGTTCTTTGGCCAGTTCGGTCAGCCGAGCGGCTTCGTTGACCGGGTCTCCGATCACGGTGTATTCGAAACGGTTCGCGGCCCCGATATTTCCCGCGACGGCCAGGCCCGCCGAAACACCGATTCCGATATCGAGCCCGGGCACTTCGCGCAGGGTCTCGCGCAGTTCTCGGGCGGCGGCCAGCGCCGCGGTCGGCGCGTCGGGGCGGTCGAGCGGCGCGCCGAAGATGGCCAGCGCTTCATCGCCGACGAACTTGTTGACGAAACCGTGGTGCCGGTCGATCACGTCGACCACGATGCGGAAGAACTCGTTGAGCAGGCTCACCACCTCGGTGGGCGGGCGCTCGGCCGCGGTCGCCGTCGAGCCGACCATGTCGACGAACAGCACCGCGACGAACCGGGTCTCGCCACCGAGTTCGGTGCCGTAGTCCAGCGCCCGCTGGGCCACGTCCTCGCCGACGTGCTGGCCGAACAGCTCTTGCAGCTGGCGGCGCTTGGCGGCCTCCTCCATCATCCGGTTGAAGCCGACCTGCAGCAGCCCGATCTCGCTGCCGTCGAAAACTTCGACCTGCACGTCGCGCGCGCCGGCCTGCACCTGATCGATCGCCTGACTGAGCTGGCGCACCGGGTCGGAGATGCTGGCGCCGGCGAGCATGGACAGCGCCAGCGCCTGCATGATCACTACGCCGCACAACAGCAGGATGGAAATGGCCAGGGACTGAGCGGAGAACTTCACGTCCGAGGAGATCTGGGTGACGCACAGCAGCACGATGGCGATGGTGGGCGCGAAGGTGCCCATGCCCCAGGTCATGGCCATTCTGGTGCCGACGCCGGGGGTCAGGGTGTGGTCGAAGATCCCCTCGGCCAGGGCCTGCGCCGCGACCGGACGCAGGATGCGTTCGCCCAGCATGTAGGTGAAGCCGAAGACGATGGTCGCGGCCATGCATTCGGTAATGGTGATCGCACCGGCCAGCGCGGGGGTGTCGGCGATGATCTGCGCGGCGAGGACGGCCCCGCCGATCAGCCACAGCGCAAGATGCACAATCGCCTGGCGCAGCGGGGCGTGCAGCGTGGCCATCTGCTCTTGCCGGCTGGGCGGTCCGCCGCGCATCTGCCAGCGCATCACCGGGCGCAACATCAGAGCGGAAGCAACCACGCTGAGCACGCCGCCGGTCAGGAAGACCAGGGCCGGGATCAGCAGGCCGGTGCGCCGGATACCGGACGGCGCACCCTCCGGGGCGGGCAGGCCGTACTGGATGAACGCCCATACCAGAACCGCGCCGAAAGCGTTCGCCGCCAGCATCGATGTCAGGTACAGCGGCCAGCGCGTTCGCATGGTCTGTTTGACCGCTTCCAAGGGATCGCGTCCAGCAGTCATGTTTTCCCCAGGGGGCGCGCGTCCAGCCATGGACGTACTGTGACTGGATTTGCTTCCAAGGGCGCCGACACGAGACCAATCTAGCGTTTCGATACGGCGGCATGTCCGGGTGCCGACTGCTGCGGCGCTGGTCCCGGCCGCGCAGCCGCCGATCGCGGACAGGGTCCGGCCATGCCGGTTAGGCTCACGGAGGTGACCGAGGCGAAGTCAAGTCGAGAGCGGAAGATCAGCCTGTCGCAGCCCGCTGCGGAGACAGTGCACCCGATCGTGCGAGTCGCGGCGGAGTGGGGGTGGCGGCTGCTGGTGCTGTTCGCGGTCGCGATCGCGCTCACGGCCATCGTGCAGAAATTGGCGACGGTGGTCATTCCGCTCGCGATCGCGCTGCTCGCGGCAGCGCTGCTCGCACCGCTGGTCGACTGGATGCAGCGATCGGGTGTGCCGCGCTCGGTGGGCGTCTTCGTCGCACTGGTCGGGTCGCTCGGCGTGGTCGCGGGCATCATGACGTTCGTTGTCGAACAGTTCGTCGCCGGTGTGCCACAGCTGTCCGACAAATTCACCGACAGCATCCATCAGATCCAGGACTGGCTGATCAATGGGCGACTGCACCTGAGCAACGAACAGATCCGCAACGCGGGCGACGCCATCGTCAAGTCCATCCAGTCCAATCAGACCAGCTTGACCAGTGGGGCGCTCACCACCGCGACCGTGATCGGCGAGTTGCTCACCGGCACTTTCCTGACCCTGTTCATCCTGATCTTCTTCCTCTACGGCGGCGACCAGATCTGGGAGTTCGTCACCAGGATCGTGCCGACGCAGCATCGCGAGCGGGTGCGTACCGCGGGGCGACTCGGGTTCGGCACGCTGGTCGGCTTCGTGCGTGCGACAGTGGTGGTCGCCGCGGTGGACGCCATCGGCATCGGCGCCGGATTGGCGATCCTCGGCGTGCCGCTGGCGCTTCCGCTGGCCTCGCTGGTGTTCATCGGCGCGTTCATCCCGATCATCGGCGCGTTTCTCGCCGGATTCATCGCGGTCTTCATCGCGCTGGTGACCAAGGGGCTCGTCACGGCCCTGATCGTGCTCGGCATCATCATCGCGGTGATGCAGCTCGAGGGCCATGTGCTGCAACCGCTGCTGCTCGGCCGGGCGGTGAGCATCCATCCCCTCGCAGTGGTGCTGGCCATCACCGCCGGTGTGGTGATCGGTGGGATCGCGGGCGGTCTGCTCGCGGTGCCGTTCGTCGCGGTGATGAACACGGCGATCCGGTCGCTGCTCGAAGGTCCCGAGGAGCTGTTCGACGAACTGCGCACCGGCGAGGACCATCGCCGGCTGTATTCGGCCGAGCCGGATCGACCCGATCCGAACCGGTTCGACGTGACGGCGACGCTGGTCGAGGCGGCGCGCAGGCAGCTCGGGGAGCGCAAAGCCACCGGGCAGCCCGCGGTCGAGCCGACCGCGGCGGAGCAGCAAACCGCGGAACCGACCGGCACCGAGCCGCCGGCGACGCAGCGGATCGCAGCGTCCGAGGAGCGCGCGGCTTCCGAGGCGTCCGATGGGCGCGCGGCTTCCGAGGAGCGGGCGGCATCCGATCAGCGCGCGGCTTCCGATGACGGCGCGGCACACTCCTGAGCTGCGCTCGGCCGATGTGGCGACCACGCCGCTGTGGCGAGCCGCCCAGGCGCTGCGGCTGGTCACGCTGCTGTACGCGGTAGGTCAGCAGATCGCCTCGGTGCCGTACTACACCAACCAGCGGTTGAGCTGGGTGCTCATCGCGCTGATGGCCGTGTGGTCGGGGGCTTCGGCGATCATGCTGTCGCAGTGGCGGTTGCCTGACGTCGCGCGGTTGCGCACGTGGGTGGTGATCGGCGATCACCTGGTGGTGATCGGGTTGATGGCGGCCACCAGGTTGGTCGCCGACTACGGCTGGTATCACGGACACCAGACGCTGCCGACCACGCTGTGGGCCACCAATGCGGTGATCGGGGCGGCGATCCTGCGCGGACCGATCGCGGGCGTGCTGTCCGGCGCGCTGATCGCCGCGGTGTCGCTGACCGTGCGCGACCAGTGGGGCCAGGACGTATGGACGGATGCGACAGTGCCGGTGCTCGTCTCGGTGGGCCTGGCTTTGGGGCTGGCCGCCGATACCGCGCGCCGCGCCCAAGATCAACTCGAACGCGCGGTGCGCCTGACCGCGGCCACCGAAGAGCGCGAACGGCTTTCCCGCGAGGTGCACGATGGCGTGCTGCAGGTGCTCAGCTACATCACCCGCCGGGGCAGTGAGATCGGCGGTCCCGCCGCGGAACTGGCTCGGCGCGCCGGCGAGCAGGAGGTGGCGCTACGGGTGCTGATCTCCGCCCAGGCCGATCACGGGGACGAAGGCGGAGCCGAGGTGGACCTGCGGCCACTGCTGGTTGCCCAGTCCACGCCGAAGGTTTCGGTGTCGGCACCGGGTGATCCGGTGCCGGTCGGGCGTTGGATGGCAAACGAGATCGCGGCGGCCGTGGCCACCGCGTTGTCCAACGCGCAGCTGCATGCCGGGCCGGATGCGAAAGCGTATGTCCTGCTGGAGGACACCGGCGACGAGCTGGTGGTCAGTGTGCGCGACGATGGTGTCGGCATCCCGCCGGGCCGGTTGGCCGAGGCGGAAGCCGAAGGGCGGATGGGCGTGTCGCGGTCGATCGTCGGGCGGATCGCGGCGCTCGGCGGCAGCGCGGATCTGCTCACCGAGATCGACGGTGGCGTCGGGTTCGGCACCGAATGGGAATTCCGGGTGCCGAGATGAGCGAGCGAATGATCGTCGCAGCCGAGGATTCGCCCGTGCCGGAGCCGAGTGCCGGTGCGGCACAGGCATGAGTGGAGACGAGCGGATGACCGACCAGGCGGCCCAAAGCATTTCGGTGATGGTGGTGGACGATCACCCGATGTGGCGCGACGGCGTCTCCCGTGATCTCACCGAGGCCGGGTTCGATGTGACGGCCACGGCCGACGGTGTCGGCGCGGCGACCAGGCGAGCCGCGGCGGTGCGACCGGACGTGGCGCTGATGGACATGCGGCTGCCCGATGGCAACGGAGCGCAGGCCACGGCCGAGGTGCTGCGCGTTTCCCCGCGGACCCGGGTGCTGGTGCTCTCGGCGTCGGCCGAGCGCGACGACGTGCTGGACGCGATCAAGGCCGGGGCCTCGGGATATCTGGTCAAGAGCGCGTCGGTGGCGGAGCTGATCGACGCTGTTCGGGCCACCGCCGCCGGTCAGGCCGTTTTCACCCCCGGCCTGGCGGGTCTGGTACTCGGCGAGTACCGCCGCATGGCGACCGCGCCGGCGGAGCCTGACGCGGCGCATCACCCGGCGCTCACCGAGCGAGAGACCGAGGTACTGCGGATGGTGGCGAAAGGACTGTCCGCCAAGCAGATCGCGGCGCGCCTTGGCCTGAGCCATCGCACGGTGGAGAATCACGTACAGGCAACGCTGCGCAAACTGCAGCTGGCGAACCGGGTCGAATTGACCCGCTACGCCATCGAACAGGGGCTCGAGTAACGCGGTGGTGGCGAAGCCGGAATAGGGGCCGGAATCGGGGATCGCCCTGATGTGCCCGGGTTCGGATGCTCGGTAACCTCGACGACATGGGCGGCCCCGAATCGGTATCCAATGTGGTCGGCGCCGGCGGCGCGGTGGGTGACCGGGAACTGCGCGTATCGGACGCGGAGCGCGAACACGTCGGTCAACTGCTACAGCGTGCGGTCGGCCTGGGCATGCTGTCGCTCGGTGAGTTCACCGAGCGGATGGACACCGCGCTCGCCGCGAAGACCCGCGGCGAACTGAACGCTGTGCTCGTCGACCTGCCCGGCGTCCGCCTGGCCGGTCAGCCCACCGCTGCGCGGGCGAGCTTCGTGAACTCCTCGCCGGCGTTCGGCAAGCCCGCCCCTCCGGTTCCTGGCTCGAACACGGCGGGCGACGTGATCCGCGCGCGCATGTCGGCGGTGAATCGGCGTGGCCCGTGGCAGGTGGTGCCGAGGCTGTATCTGAACAACTGGATGTCCGGTGTAACCCTGGACTTCACCGAGGCGATCATGTCGACCCAGGTGGTCGAGGTGAACGTCGACGACTACTGCGGTTCGGTCACGCTGATCGTGCCCGCCGAGGCCACCGTCGATCTGAACGCGCTGGAGCTGATCGGTTCGAGCGTGAACAACAAGGTCCGCACCGGACCTCCGCTCGGCCCGCTGCATGTGGTGGTGCGCGGCCGGATGAGGTTGGGTTCGGTAACCGCCAAGCATCCTTTTCTGGCGCAATGGCGCCGGTTGATGGCGCGCTGAGCCGACGCGAACGGCGCGGTGGCTGATGATCAGGTAGATCTCCGCCGTCTACAGGGGTTACTACTCATGCTCGCGCGGTTGGCGGGAACCAGCATGAAGTCATGACTACCGTTATCGATCCGGCGCTGCTCGCGCGGATCTCCCGCGAGTTCACCACCCTGGGGACGCGGCTGGGGGTGCTCGGGCACGACCTGGACCTGTTGCGCGAGCAGGTTGCGGCAGACTATGCCGCAGGTCAGGGGGTTACCGGTGAGCCGGGACGCGCGGCACCCGGCTCGGCGGGTGCTCCGAAGACGCGCGCCGGCCAGGAGTGGGCGCCCGGGTGGCCTGGGGACCCGGCGCAAAGAGGTTCGGCGCTCGGCGCTCCGGCTTCCGGCGGGCCTGATGAACCAAATCAGCGGGTTTCGGCGCCGCGCGCGACAGGCGATCCGGCGTCGGATCGGTCTACCAGGGCGCCGGTATCGGACGCGATCAGCGGTGCGGCCGAAGGTGTGTCGGGTGCGACAAGTCCCGCGGCTTTCGTGGCTGGTGGGTCCGCGGAATCGGGCCGCGTGGCTCCGGCGACCCCGAGTGCGTCGATGCCGTCGGTACCACCAGCGACACCGCCCTGGCCCGGCCATTCGCCGATGACCGGTGCACCGGTCCCCTCGCCGCAGCCCGCCTACGTGTCGCGCTTCGCCCCGTCACCGGGTGCGGGCGCGCCGTGGGCACCGACCGTGCGGGGGCCGGTGCCGCCACGTCCGCCAGTTCCGCCGCGCGCGGCCGGGCCGCGAGTGCCTCGTACGCCATGGTGGCAGCGTGACGGGGTGATCAGCCGGATTCTGGCAGTGGCGGGGGTCGCCGTGACGCTGATCGGCGTCGCGATGTTGCTGGTGCTGGCCGCGCAGGCGGGATTCTTCGGGCCGGTGCCGAGGGTTGTCGGGGGCGGTGTGTTCTCGGTGGCACTGGTAGGCGCGGGCGTGCGCGTCTTCGGACGGACCGGTGGACGGGTCGGCGGTATCGCGTTGGCCGCCACCGGCATCGCTGGCGCTTACCTCGACGTGGTCGCGCTGACGACGATCTACCACTGGCTGCATCCGGTGCTGGGACTCGCGGTCGCCTTCGGGGTCGCCGCCGCAGGCGTCGGCCTTGCGATGCGGTGGCGGTCGCAGCCGTTGGCCGTGCTGGTGGTGCTCGCCGCGGCGGCGCTGTCACCGGTGCTCACCACTCGGCTGGTGCTGTTGGCGTTCTTGATCGTGTTGCAGGTGGCCTGTGTACCGGTTCAATTGCCGCGCGACTGGCCGTATCTGCACGTGGCGCGGACGCTGCCCGCGGGATTGGCGACCTTCGTCTTTCTCGTGGGCGCGCTGGCCGGTACTCCGACGATGGGGGAGCGGGCTTGGTTGCTCGTCGCCGCAGCCGCGGTCGCGCTGGCCGGGCTCGCCGGGACGCTCATCATCGTCCGGCATCGACCCACGGACCTCACCGCCTCGCTGACGATGGCGGCGGCACTGGTCCCGATGCTGATCGCGCCCGGAATGTACGAGCAACGGATTACTGTCACGTTGGTGGCGTCGGTCACCGCCGCGGTCCTCCTGCTCGTCGCCGCGCTGCCGATCATGCCGAAACTCGGTGCGCACCTGAGGATTCCGGGCCACACCGCGGTGGTCGCGGCGGTGGCGGGCTCGATTGCCTTGCTCGAGGCGTGTGTCGGCGTGTCCGATCCGAAGACGCTGCCGATCGCTCTTCTCGTGGTGGCGCTGGTTTCTCTGGGGGTGGCCGGCGGCCAGCGGTCCCGAATCGCGGCAGGCATCGGAGCGGCTTTCGCGGTACTCGGCGGATTCACCCTACTTCAGGTAGCGGGTCCGACAGTTCTTGTCTCGCAGGATCGTTCGGCGGCGAATTTGGGCTCGGCGACCGTGCTCGGCGCGGTGCTCGCCCTCGGCGTGGTCGCGGTGGCCCTGTGGTGCGCACGCCGGCTGCCCGGCATGGCGGCAGCGGGCGAGGCGCAGTGGGTCGCCGCAAGCGTCGCGGGACTCTACGCGGTGACCGCGGCCACGGTGTCCATCGGCATCGAGACCGGTGCCAGGAACGGATTCCTCATCGGCCACAGCGTCGCGACCATCCTGTGGATGGCGGGCGCCACCGGCGCCCTCCTGTTCGGATTGCGCAGGCTCGCCGGCGCACCCGCGGTAGCCAAACTCGCCCTCGGATCCGGGTTGCTGGTCACCGCGGCCGCTTTGGCCAAACTGTTCCTCTTCGACCTGGCGACCCTGGACGGCCTCGTCCGCGTCGCCGCGTTCCTGATCGTCGGCATCCTGCTGCTGCTGGCCGGAACCCGCTACGCCCGCGCCTTCGCCGACTCCGGAACAAACAGCGACGCCGGTGATGCGGCAGCCCCCGGACGACGCTGAAGTCTTGCTTCGACCGCGCGACTGACCGAATTACCGCTGGTCACTCACGTTCGCGGCGACGAAGCAGTTCGTTCACGCTGACCGTGCGGCCCTCGTTGTCATGGTGGCGGCCCTCGGCCGGCCACGCGCTCTGACGACGGGAGGAGCGGAGTTCGGCCATCCAGTTCTCGATGCTGCTGCGGGTGGTGGTGTCCGGGCCGTTATCCGGTTCGGAAGCCGGTCCGGTCTCCGGTGCGCGATGCGCGGGACCACCGGTCTCCCACGATGGCGGCCGAGTTTCGGGCGGGGTGGCGGTGTGCTGCGGAAAATCTACGGCCGGGTCCTGCGTGACTCCCGGCAACGGCTGCGCTTGCGGCGACGGGACCGGGCGAGGCGGGGGTGTGACCGATGGGACGATGGGACGTGGGTTTTGCTCCGGGAGGGACAACGAGGGTGTGCGGGCGTCCGGCCTGTTCGGTTCCCGCGGCGTGTCAGCGGAGGAAGCCGGTCGCGGACCGGCGGCGTCATAGGTCCGCTCGGACATCGGCTGCGGATCGGCCCGGTCCGGCATAGGCGGCGCGAAGTGTGTCGCCTGCGGGACTTGCGAGATCCGCCGTGGCGGGATCGGATCACCCTGCCGTGCCGCGGATTCCGTCGCCGCGGTATGACGGCCCCTGGTGGGATCGTGCGGTGCGGGCGCCGGGGCTGTCCGCGGTGCGGGGGATGGCGGCGGCGTGCGGTCCAGCCGCCGCGTGGGCGCCTCGGCCTCGATTTCGGCGACCGTGCGCGGCTTGCGCCTGCGGGGCACCTTGTTGGCCGCGGCCACCGCGGGGATCTGCATGGTCACCGGATCGGTGATCGGCGTGGCCTTGACCAGGTCGACGAGATCGCCGCCGCCGGGGCGCTCGTCATCGAGAATCGGCTCGCCGAGGCCGACCCGCTGCTGGATGCGCTTCATCCAGGCCGGCGCCCACCAGCAGTCGTCGCCCAGCAACTTCATAGTGGCGGGCACCAGCAGCATCCGCAGGATGGTCGCATCGATCAGCAGCGCGGCGACCATGCCGTACGCCAGATACTGCATCATCACCAGATCGGAGAACGCGAACGCGCCGATCACCACCAGCAGGATGAGTGCGGCGGCGGTGATGATGCGGCCGGTCTGCGCGGTGCCGATCCGCACGGACTCGGTGGTGGAGGCGCCCTGAGCGCGCGCCTCCACCATGCGCGAGAGCAGGAATACCTCGTAGTCGATCGACAGGCCGTACACCACCGCGATGATCAGCACCAGGATCGGCGACATAATCGGTTGCGGGGTGAAGTTCAACAGTGTCGCGCCGTGACCGTCGATGAAGATCCAGGTCAGGATGCCGAGTGTGGCGCCGAGGCCGAGGGCGCTCATCAGCGCGGCCTTGATGGGCAATACCAGCGAGCCGAAGGTGAGGAACATCAGCAGCGTGGTGATGAACAGCACCAGCGCGATCATCATCGGCATGCGATCGAGCAGTGCGTCGATGCTGTCCCTGGTTATCGCGGGCGTGCCGCCGACGTACATCTGCACGTCATCGGGCAATTCCAGCGACCGCAGATAGTCGATGGTCGGGTTGTAGTTCTCCGAATCGGACAGCGTTGCGCTGGTCTTGTAGACATTCGGGTCGGTGGTGGACCGAGATGGCACACCGAACTGCCCGGTGATTCCCGGCGCGCTGTTGGCCTCTTTCCACACCTTGCCGACGTTGTCGCTGTTGGCCGAGACGAATACCAGATTGATCGGGTCGGTCTTGCGCAGCGGGAAGATTTCGTCGAAGTGCTGCTGCGCGAGCCGGGTCGGGTTATCCGGCGGCAGGTAGCGTTCGTTGATACCGCCGAAGGTCAGATTTTTCACCGGAATGATGAGCAGCAGCAGGCCGATCGCGATCGGGATGGCGATCTTGAGCGGATGCCGCATGACCCAGCGAGTGGAGCGGCCCCACAAGCCGTTCTCCACCTCTTCGGCGGTTTTCGTTTTGCGGAATTGCTTGAGCCCCAACCAGTCCACGCGCTTGCCGAGAATGCCCAGCATGGCGGGCAGAATGGTGATGGAGGTCAGCGCGGCGAGCGTGACTGTCGCGATAGCGCCGTAGGCGATCGATTTCAGGAAGGCCTGCGGGAAAAGCAGCAGGCCCGACAGACTGGCGACGATCATGGTCGCGGAGAACACGACGGTGCGCCCCGCGGTCATCACCGATCGGCGCACGGCGGACCCGGTGTCATAGCCTTCGGCGATTTCTTCCCGGAAGCGGCTGACGATGAACAGGCCGTAGTCGATGGCCAAGCCCAGGCCGATCATGCTGACGATGTTCCCGACGAACGAGCTCACCTCGGTGAATCTGGTCAGCAACATGATGATGCCGTTGGCGCCGATGACCGTCAGGCCGCCGACGACCAGCGGCATTCCGGCTGCGACAAGGCCGCCGAAGATGAAGAACAGCAGAACCGCGACGGCCGGGAAAGCGATGAGTTCCATGCGCTTGGCGTCGTGGGCGATGGTGTCGTTGAGAGTGCCCGCGACGGCCTGCAATCCGGCGACCTGGACGTCGATACCCGGAATATTGAAGGAGTCCCGCACCTTCCGGTAGTTGCGCACCATATCGGTGTCGTTATCGCCTCGGATGGCTATCGCGGCGAAGGTGTACTTCTTGTCCTTCGACCCGAACAGCGAAGGCTGCGCCGGTCCGGTCTTGGTCTGCCAGTAGGCGCCGTTGACCTTGGTGATCTCGTTCGGATATTCCTCGGGCAGCCGGTTGAGGTTGTCGAGGATCTTTTGCTTGAACTCCGGGTCATCGATGGTCTTGCCCGCGGGCGCGGCGTACAGCACCAGCACATCGCTGCTGTGGTCGCGTCCGAAGGAGGAGTCGGCCAGCCGCGCCGCCTGAGTGGACTGGGACGTGGGATCGTCGAACCCACCGGAGCTGAGACGGTCCTCCACGCCGAGGCCGTAATAGCCCAATGCCAACAGGGCCGCGGCCACGACGCCGACGACGGCGAAGCGCAGACGGTAAACCAGATCGCCCCAGCGTGTGAACACTAAGCGACTCCTTGCGCGGGGCGAGAGGTGAGCAGTGCCGACAGCGGCCGGAACGGCTGCAGCCAGGCACCCTCGTCGGGCAGCGATTCGAGGCTGACCCGGGGCAGTGGTTCACGGAATACGCCCGGGATGTCCTCGAGGTCGATGAATTCGAGGGTATCCGATGTGACGGCCCAACTCGCGTGCTCGCGGAAGCCGAGCACTTGCACCGGTATGCCCTTGGCGGCGAGTTCTTCCAGCGGTTCGCGGAAGGCCTGGCCGTCGGCCGACGCGACCATGATGCCGGCCAAGCCCGCGCCACGGCTGCGTAGCGCGATATGCGCCAGCATGTCGGCGTCGACATCGGAGTCGTCGTCGATCTTGGGTTTGGCGAAGACCGCGTACCCGACGTTGCGCAGCGCCTCGACCCACGGCCGCACCACGTCGGCGGTACCGGGCGCGATGTTCGTGAAGACGGTCGCCTCCGGTTCGATGCGGCGCCCGCTGCCCACCGACAACGCGGCGGTTCTGGCCAGCAGCCAGCGGCCGAGGGCGTCGAAACGCGGGCGGTAGGCAGCGGTCGGCCGCCCGCCCAGGATGGCGCCGAGGCCCATGTCGAGGTTGGGGGCGTCCCAGACCAGCAAGACCCGGCGCACGTCCGCCGCTGCACCGCCCAGGCCTTCGACTCCGCTGCCGTGCACCTCTGCGGCAACATCGACCACCTCATGGGCCATCTCACTGACGCTCATCGGTCGATCTTCCCCCATATGAGCTCCGTGATGGCGCTACCGGCGCGATGCGCCTTGCCTTCGAATTTCGTGACCGGCCGTTCGAACCCGATCGGCGCGGTCGCCCGATGCTGTGCGCTGTCGCCGCCCGTGGTCTCGTTCAACCCTTTGAGCAGCGGCTCTGCCATGCCGACCTGATGAATGTGCTCGGCGTAGTCGGCGTGGTCGGTGGCGACGTGCAAGACACCGCCCGGCTGGAGCCGGCTGGCGATCAGTGCCAACGTCGCGGGTTGCAGCAGCCGCCGCTTGTGATGGCGCGCCTTGGGCCACGGGTCGGGAAAGAACACTCGGACGCCGGTCAGCGACTCGGGAGCAATCATGCTCTCCAGGACGTCGACCGCGTCGCCGCGCAGCAGCCGGATGTTCTCGATACCTTCGCGCTCGACGCGCTGCACCAGCTGCGCGAGGCCGGGCTGATAGACCTCGATGCCGATCAGGTTCAGCTGCGGTTCGGCTTGCGCCATGGCGGCGGTCGCCGTGCCGGTGCCGCAGCCGATTTCGATGACCAGCGGCGCGTCACGGCCGAACCAGGCGGTCGCGTCCAGCCGCTCGTCGGCGACCTCGCGGCCGATCGTCGGCCACATCCGGTCCCAGGATTGCTGCTGGGTCGCGGTCAGCGCGCCCCTGCGCGACCGGAAGCTCGTGACTCTGGGGTAGAGGCGGGAGCCGGTCTTGGGCCGAGGTCCGCTTTCGGCCGCCGCCGAAACTGTGGACGGCGGGCCCGGAACTGACTCGGCAGTATGGTTGGCGGCGTCGTTCACGGAGTCCATTGTCCAGCATCCGCCGATCCGCGCGGCAGGCGGTTGTGCACGGGCCGCTGAGCGGGAGGTCAAGCGGCGCGCGCGGGCGCGATCCGGGACACGATCGGTTGCTGCTGGCGCAGCGGACGGCCGAGCGCGACCTTGGC
This sequence comes from Nocardia glycosmidis, assembly GCF_052545115.1. NCBI lineage: Bacteria > Bacillati > Actinomycetota > Actinomycetes > Mycobacteriales > Nocardiaceae > Nocardia > Nocardia glycosmidis. The sequence continues at coordinate 260,138 of NZ_JBQWRH010000005.1, forward strand.
GGCGGTCACCGCCATCTCCAGCAGGCCCCGCACGCCCGACGGCGAAGCCGCGACCGACCACACCGTCGTGTCGCCGACGTCGCTCACCGGTTGCCCGGCGAACCGGTCGGCCAGCCAGTCCAGGCTGATCGGAGTCGACAGCGGCAGTAGCGAGAGGTGTTCGCTGAGCCGGTCACGCACGTAGGTGACGGCCGCTCCGCCGCGGCGGTACCGCTCCACTTGGCCGTCGACGGCAGCGACGTGGATGATTTGATCGTGCACCGGCTGCACCACGAGCAGTGGGCAGCCCGGGGTCGCGTTGCCGAGGCGCAGATCATCGAACATCGCGGTCAGTTCCGGCGTGTCGAGTACCTCGGCGAGCGGGCGGCTGAGGAAGTCGTCCATTTTCTTGTGGGCGAGCCCGATGACCGCGCCGGCCGGTGTCGCGTTCTCCGCGTGCACCACGAACCGGTGGCCTTCGGGGCTGAGCTCATGGTCGATCAGCTTGCTCAGCGCGGGATACAGCCGGCGCAGGGCGGCTATCACGATCGCGGGCAGGCCCGCGTAGGCGCTGCCGTTGAGCCGGTCGAATATCTGGCGGGGGTCGCCGACCGGAGCGCCGAGCACCGCACCGACGATATCGAGTTCCGGGGCGTAGGTGGGTGCCATCTCGACCGCCCACGAGCTGGCCATGCCGCCGCCGGAGTAGCCCCACACCGCGACCCGGGTGTCGGGGCCGAGGCCGAGCGGGGCGAATCGCAGCGCGGCGCGGATGCCGTCGAGCGCGCGGTAGCCGGGTTCGCGCGGGGCGCCGAAGTTTCCGTGCGGGCCCTCGTGGTCGGCGATGCTGACCGCCCAGCCGCGCCGCAGCGCATTCGCGACCAGCAGCCATTCGACCTGGGTGATCGAGCCGAGCGCACGGGCGCCGTGGCGCAGCGCGTAGGACGGCGAACATTTCTCGGTCACCGCGTCCATCGCGGTCTGGAAGGCCAGCAGTGGTCGCTGCTCATCCGGCTGCGCGCCGGCCGGAAGCAGGACCGTGGTGATCGCCGCCTCCGGGGCGCCGTGCAGGTCACAGCTGCGGTACAGCAGCTGCCAGGCCGAGACTCGCTGTGGGACGAGTCCGAACAGTGCCACTTCGATCTTCCTGCTGCGCAGGATGGTGCCGGGTGCCTTGGCCGCGAATCCCTTCGGCGGCCGGTGGAACGGGTCCGCGCTCGGCAGCAAGGGCTTGCGGTCTCCGGAGCAGTCGGGGTCTGGGGCGGCGGCGCTGAAGACTTCCGCGGTCATGACACCTCCTCAGCGTTGATAGGCCTGAATCCGAAGCGTTATACAAAAGTCGCGTTTTGATAACGACGCCAACCATAGAAGGGTATATGAGCGGTGACGAGTCTGGAAACCCCTGGATGACAGACCGGATTCCTGGAATTCCCGGCATGAGCGGACCGGAAGTTTTGGTCAGCCGCGTTCGTTCATCCGCATTCGTCAGCTGGGTTCGTTACCTGACCGCCGATGATGTCCCCGCTGGGATCTGGGGCGGCCGAACGCAGGCGAAGCCGCCTGCCGGGGCGCATTGCGAGATCGGCGCGCCGGCCGAAATGTTGAAGGTGCTGACCGTCGTCGCGAAATACACCGTCGAACCGGGCGGGGGCGGACCGTGACCATGTCCTTGCGCGGCGGCTGAACGGTCGAGCCGGTCCGGTGACCGGACTTCTGACAGAATTGCGCACCGAGCAAGGGGGTGCAGTATGCCGACAGCCGCCGAATCCGATGGGCCACTGCGTGGGCGGGGCGTACCCGCGCCCGACCATGATCAGCTCGACAAGCTGCTCGCCGAACTGCGTTTCGGCGCTGGGCGGGACCCGCAGATCGGCTACGCCGCCGCGGCGGCGGTCAGCGCCTGGCGCAAACCGCCGCGGATCCAGGTGACCGGACGTGCGCACGCGGGACGGACCACGGTGCTGCACGCGCTCGCGCTCATGTCCGCGGTGGAGACCGATCCCGTGGACGAGCCGGGGGCGCCCGATCCGGAACTCGACGCCGACATCGTCGTCTACGTGCTGTCCGCCGCGCCGACATCCGCCGACCGCAGGGTCTTGGCCACACTGCCGCCGGCGCACACGGTCGTGGCGTTGAACAAGGCCGACGCGATCGGCTCCCGCTGGGGCGACGCGGTCACGGCGGCCGAACAATACGGCAGGCAGCTGCGGGTTCCGGTTGTTCCGGTGGTCGCGTCGCTGGCGGCGCGCACCAGGGCGGGCTCGATGACCGACGCGGACCTGGCCGTATTGCGCAAGCTCGCCACCGAGGCGGACCCCGCGCTGGTGCTGTCGCCGGATCTGTTCGTCGCGCCGGGCCCGGATGTCGCCGCGCGCGAGCAGTTGTTGCAGCGCTGGGACCTCTACGGCGTGGTCTGCGCCTGCACCGCGCTGCGCCACGATCGGGAACTCGCGCCGCAGGCGCTGCTGCAGATCCTGCATGCCGCGAGCGGTATCGACGCACTGCACCGGCTGCTGCACCGCCGCTACGAGCAGGTTTCCGCGCTACGCGGCGGCGAGTTCCTGGACGAACTGGCCCGGCTCGCCGCCCGCGCGGTCCCCGAGCAGGGCGGCCGTGCCCGCGACCTCTTGGAGGCATATCTCTACGGTGACGATGCGCTGTGGCTCGGGCTCTGTGCGGGCTTGGCGCGACCAGAGGTCACCCACCTGGCCGCGGGGTATCCCGCTGCGGCGCCCTCGGACGCCGATGACGCGATGACCCGCGCCGCCCGGTGGCGCGCCGTCGTCACCAGCGACATGCCCCCGGCGGCCCGCCGCGCTGCCCTGCGCGTGCACAACGGATACGTCCGGCTATGGGAACGGATGAGCAGTGCCGGACTCTGAGCCCTCGCGATCACCGACGAACAGCCCCGCGACCCGCGCCGGCACGCCTGGTTCGTCCTCGGCGAGAGCGCTGACGGCCACTTCCGGCACGGCAGGTCCGGCGTCGGGCGCCGCGAGCGCAGGCGGCCGAACATCCGGCACCGGCGCGTCGGCCGACGGTGAACCCGCAGTGACCTCCGCACTCGTGGTCCCCCTGTCGCCTGAGGTCGAGGCGGTGGTGACGCGATGGAATCCACAGGGTTCGGCGCTGTTGCGTGCGGTGCAGGGCTCCAGCGCCGCGACGGCGGTCACGGTGATCGGTCCCGACGATGTCAACACCACCCTGCTGCGGACCGAGCTGGCCCGGTTCGAACCGCGAGTCATGCTGTCCGAGCCGATCGCCGACGCGAGTGCGGTCGTGGAGACGACCTCCCCGTCCGCGCCGTCGGCGCTGGCGCTGGTTCTGCTCGACGCGGGCACCACCATCGGCGCGGACCTGCTGGCGGCGATCGGCAGGATGCGCACGGACGGGACGCGCGTGCTGCTGGCTTTGAACGGCATCCATGCCCACCGGGACTGGCGTGCGGTGCGGGCGCGGAATCTGGCCCTGCTGGCCGCGGAGGGCGTCGTCGATCTGGACATCCTGCCGGTCTCGGCTCGGCTGGCGGCGGCAGCCCGCACGGCGGGGGACACGGGGTTGCTGGATCGCTCCGGGCTCGGCGCGCTGCACGTACAGCTGACCGCGGCGGGCTCGGGCGTCGCCGAGCGGGCCGGTGACCGGTTGGCGGCGGTCACCGAGCGAGTCATGGTCGATTCGCGTCGGCGAGTGTTCGAGCAGGTGGCGGCGCTGCGCTCGGGTGTCGAACCGACCCGGCTCCGCGAGGAACGCGCGGTGTTGCTCGCCGGTCGCGACGGCGGCCGGGCCGCCGCGATGTCCACCCTGCGCGGCCAGTTGCAGCTGGTCCGAGTGGACCTGATGACCGATCTCGGCGCGCGGATTCGCGCAGTGCACACCGGCGCTCGCGCCGAGTTGGATCGAATGCGCCGCGCCGATCTGCGCGGCTACCCCGACCGGCTCCAGCAGGCCGTGATCGAGTTGACCGGCGCTGTCGACCACGCCATCGACCATCGCGTGGCCGAACTCGGTGGGCGAATCGAGGGCGCGGACCGGTCACCGCGGCGGCGGGATCCGGCTCCGCGGGTGGGTCCGGATCCGGAGCCGAGACACCGGGGTGTCGAAGATCACCTGATGATCGCGCTCGGTGCTTCGGCGGGTGTCGGCCTCGGTCGGCTGCTGGTTGCTCCGCTGTCGCTGGTGCCCGCACTCGAGGTCGCGAGCTTCCCGGTCGCCCTGCTCCTCGGTGGTGGCGCCGCCGCCTGGGTGGTGCGTGCCCGCGGGCAGTTGGCCGATCGGGCGCACCTGCGGCAGTGGCTGGCTGACGCCCTGGTCAATGTGAAAGCCCAGCTCGAGCAGCGAGTGGCGATCGCGCTCGTGGAAACCGAGACCATCTTGGCCGACCGCGTGGTGCAGGCAAGCACTGCGCGAATGATCGACACCGATCGTCGGGTCGCCGAACTGGAGGTGAAGCTGCGCCGACTGGTGGCCGAACAGCCGGGGCGGCTCGCCGCGTGCGAGCGAGATATCCGGATCCTCGATCGCTGGATCTCACCTGTGGAAACGAGCGGCCGATCGGGTACACAGTGATGAACCCGATGCCGTACCAGTGGTCACATGGCGTTAACCTCTATGCAGGAACTTAGGGCGTCCGCTGAGGCCTGATCTGCCGCCCGGCTGGGTTGCGCTATCGACCGGCCGGAGCGGGCGCCTTCCCGCCAACGGTGGCGCTGGGTGCGTTCGCGCTGGTCATGGGCCTTGGGCCAGGCGGCGAAGCATCGAGCGGCCGCCCATCTCAGGAGAGTTTTCATGACGTCAGCGACCATTCCTGGTCTTCGTGGATCCGACGGCACGGCGCCGACCGAGCACAGCGAACTGCTCGCCTGGGTACAAGAAGTCGCCGAACTCACCCAGCCGGATCGCGTGGTGTGGGCGGACGGCTCGGACGCGGAGTGGGACCGGCTGACCGAGCAGCTCGTCGCCGCGGGAACGTTCCAGCGGCTGGATGAGAAGAAGAAGCCGAACTCCTTCCTCGCCCTCTCCGACCCCTCCGACGTGGCCCGGGTGGAGTCCCGCACGTTCATCTGTTCGAAGACCGAGGCCGACGCGGGTCCGACCAACAACTGGGTCGACCCCGCCGAGATGCGCGCCACGATGACCGAGCTGTACCGCGGATCGATGCGCGGACGCACCATGTATGTGGTGCCGTTCTGCATGGGTCCGCTCGGCGCCGACGACCCGAAGCTGGGCGTGGAGATCACCGACTCCGAATACGTCGTCGTGTCGATGCGCGTGATGACCCGGATGGGTGCCGCCGCGCTGGACAAGCTGGGTGCCGACCGGCCGTTCGTGAAGGCGCTGCACTCCGTGGGCGCGCCGCTGGCCGAGGGCCAGGCCGACGTGCCCTGGCCGTGCAACGACACCAAGTACATCACCCATTTCCCCGAGGACCGCGAGATCTGGAGCTACGGCTCCGGCTACGGCGGCAACGCGTTGCTCGGCAAGAAGTGCTACTCGCTGCGGATCGCCTCGGCGATGGCCCACGATGAGGGCTGGCTGGCCGAGCACATGCTGATCCTCAAGCTGATCTCCCCGGAGAACAAGGCCTACTACGTCGCGGCCGCGTTCCCGAGCGCCTGCGGCAAGACCAACCTCGCGATGATCCAGCCGACCGTGCCGGGCTGGCGCGCCGAGACCCTGGGTGACGACATCGCCTGGATGCGCTTCGGCGAGGATGGCCGCCTCTACGCGGTGAACCCGGAGTACGGCTTCTTCGGCGTCGCGCCGGGCACCAACCGCAGCTCGAACCCCAACGCGATGGCCACCATGGATGCGGGCAACACCGTCTACACCAATGTCGCGCTGACCGACCACAACGACGTGTGGTGGGAGGGCCTGGAGGGCGAGCCCGATCACTTGATCGACTGGAAGGGCAACGACTGGTACCTGCGGGAGACCGAGACGCTGGCCGCCCATCCGAACTCGCGCTACTGCACGCCGATGGCGCAATGCCCGATCCTGGCCCCCGAATGGGACGACCCGCAGGGTGTGCCGATTTCGGCGATCCTGTTCGGCGGCCGCCGCAAGACCACGGTTCCGCTGGTCACCGAATCCTTCGACTGGCAGCACGGCGTGTTCATGGGCGCGACGCTGTCCTCCGAGCAGACCGCCGCGGCCGAAGGCAAGGTCGGCACGGTGCGCCGCGACCCGATGGCGATGCTTCCGTTCATGGGCTACCACGTCGGTGACTACCTGGGCCACTGGATCAACGTGGGCAAGAACGCCGACGCCGCCAAGCTGCCGAAGATCTTCTACGTCAACTGGTTCCGCCGCGGCGCCGACGGCCGCTTCCTGTGGCCGGGCTTCGGGGAGAACTCTCGCGTGCTGGAGTGGATCATCGGCCGCATCGAGGGTTCCGCCGAAGCGGAGGCAACCGCGATCGGCAATGTGCCGACCGCCGCGCAGCTCGATCTGGATGGTCTGGACGTCGACACCGACGACGTCGACGAGGCGCTCGCGGTGAATGTCGAGGAGTGGCGCAAAGAGATTCCGCTGATCGAAGAGTGGTTCGAGTTCGTGGGCGACAAGCTGCCTTCCGGCGTGCGCGACGAGTTCGAGGCGCTGAAGCAGCGTCTGAGCTGACCCTGCACCGAAAGTGGCATCGCCCGCACCATCTGTCCGATGGTGCGGGCGTTTTGCTTGTGCGCCAAGAACTTTCCGCATCCCGAGGGGGCTTCGCGGTGGCGCCACAACTGCGGTGCAGGCTCGACTCCCAGTGCGGGGCACGTGCCCGTGCGGAACAGGTGGCCAAGGTACTGCGGGAGGCCGGAGTCACGATTCGGCCGAGGGGCCGCGAACGCGTCCACAAGAGATGCCTTGCCCGCACGCGCTCTTCTACTAGAAGCTACTCGTTTGCCCGTTGAAGTCGCCGCGGTGAAGGCGGGATTCGGAAGCGTCTCCGGCCCGCGGGTCCACCTGCATGCGACAAGTGCCGTCCCGCTCGCAGATCGTCGGTCATTCAATCGGTCACTGCGGCTCTGCGTCGGGTGGGCGCGAATCATGTTGCGGTGCGGTCGGATCGGATGTGTACCGGAAGGCATTGGCGCGCAGCGTGTCAGCGTGGTCCGCGAGCGCCGTACCCAGGATTGTGAATCAACCCGCGACAGTAAGTTTATCGACTCGCGCAAAAGGGTAAGTCCTTTTCGGGAGAGATCCCCGGTGTCATCGCTTATGCTCGACGTATTCTTCCCGCTGCGCACACCAGCCTGAAAACCAGCGGTTAACTGATCGACTGACCTACTTCCCTATCGGCGTCGGACCCGCGATACCCGCGGCGGACGGCGGGATCGAGGCGCGAGAGAGGCGGTTGGAGCATGGCCGATTTGAAGGCCGATCTGAAGAGAACGGCGTCCATCACCCCGTTGGGTGCCGGATTCGAGTTGGCGACCGCCAGCACCCCGCTGCGCCGGGTCGCGGGACGGCTGCGGTCGGTACTGCCGCCAGGGTGGCGGGTAGAGATCGTCGACGCGCCACACTCGCTGTACGGCGACCGCGCGCCCGTACTCCGGGTGGTCATGCCGCCCGACTGATCATCCGGTCCAGCCGAGCGGCATCAGCAGCGATTTCTGCTCGCAAAATGAATCGAGCCCCTCCGGGCCGTTCTCCCGTCCGAGCCCGGAAGCTTTGTAGCCGCCGAACGGCGAACTCGGGTCGAACGCATACCAATTGATCGCATAGGTGCCGGTGCGCACCCGTGCGGCGATCTCGGCGCCGTGCTCGATGTCGGTGGTCCACACCGAACCCGCGAGGCCGTAGATCGAGTCGTTGGCGATGGCGACGGCCTCGTCCTCGGTCTCGTACGGGATGACCGACAGCACCGGACCGAAGATCTCTTCCTGAGCGATAGTGGACTTGTTGTCCACGTCGGCGAAGATCGTGGGCTCGACGAACCAGCCGCGATCCAGACCCTCGGGCCGGCCGCCGCCGAGCACCAGCCGTGCCCCTTCGGCCTTGCCCTTGGCGATGTATCCCTCCACCCGATCGCGCTGGCGTTCGGAGATCAGCGGGCCCAACTGCACGCTCGGGTCGATCGGGTCGCCCACCTTCATCGTCCGCACGTGCTCGACCAGCGCTTCCAGGATCTCGTCGTACCGGCTGCGCGGGGCGAGAATACGCGTCTGCGCGACGCAGCCCTGCCCGCTGTTCATCAGGCCGGAGAACGCGAGAACCGGGATACTGGTCGCGATATCCATGTCGGGCAACAGAATTGCCGCGGACTTGCCGCCCAGTTCGAGCGAGACGCTCTTGAGCTGTCCGGCGGCGATCGCGCCGATCCGCTTGCCCACCGCGGTGCTTCCGGTGAAGGTCACCTTGTCCACGCCCGGGTGCGAGACGAGGTACTCGGCCGCGTCGGGCTCGGCAGGCAGCACCGACAGCACGCCTTCGGGCACTCCGGCCTCGGTGAAGATGTCCGCCAGCAGATTGGCTGTGATCGGGGTCAGCGGGGCGGGCTTCAGCACCACGGTGCAACCGGCCAGCAGGGCGGGAGCCAGCTTGTTGGCCGCGAGGAACAGCGGGACGTTCCACGCGGTCACCGCCGCGACGACGCCGCGTGGCTCACGGGTCACCCGCGTGGTGCCGAATCCGCCGACCCGCGTCTCGCGCCACGGGAACGACGCGGCCAGGGCCGCGCAAGCGTCCACAGCCGCGACCGCGGGGATCTGGTTCAACGTCATGGCGATCAGCTGCGGCGCGCCGACCTCGGCGGTCAACGCGGCGAGTAGATCGGCGGAATGCTGCTCGATCAGTCGTGCGGCTCTGGTGAGCACCGCGGCCCGCTCCTGCGGCGATGTGGCGGGCCACGGGCCGTGGTCGAAGGCATGCCTGGCCGCGGCGACCGCGGCGTCGACGTCGACCCGGCTCACCGCGGGGACACTGCCCACCGGTTCGACCGTGACCGGCGAGACGACCTGGACGCGCTCGGCGGTGGCCGGCGCGGTCCAATGGCCGCCGATGAACAGGCTGTCGTAGTGCATGAGAACACGTTACAGTTTTATGCCATTCCTGTCTGCCGTCCGGCCTGATTTTCCCGCTGCCCGGCGCGCTGGTCGAGGTGAATTCGTACCTCTCGGTTCGCTTTTCGTAAAACGCACTATTGCGTTCTGTTGCTGGAAAGGTCATGCTGGAGCGACAGATCAGCTCGCTCTATTCACCCACCGATTCCGCAAACTGGGGAGTCCGAGTCATGGCGGTGCAAGTGATCGGCCGGTCGCTGATGACCAGTGACCAAACCGAGCATCAGGCGAAGAGTGTCGGCAGCGGCGGCTGGGTGGTCTCGTTCCTACCCGGCCGCACCCTCACGATCGAGCAGGCGACCGCGGCTATCCAGGCCGCCGAGGCCGTCGCCGCGGTAGGAATGCTAGCCGACCTGGTCGGTTTGACCACGCTCGAGACGGTCGGGTTGGCGATCCGGGAGTCCCCGTGGGGTGAGCCCGTGCACGCGTCGTGCGGCAAGCGGAACTGGCGTCGCGGATGGCTGGAGTCTTAGGTCAGCTAACTTTTGGTTGCCACAACGACCAGATTGCTCACGAGTAACTCCCGCACCACTGGTATCCGCACGAGCCACCATGCCCAGCGCGGGTGGTAGCGCGGGAACACCGTGTGAACCTCGGCTGGAGTGCTTGCCGCCCAACGCAGTCCGTCCGCGGCGCGCACCGCGAACAGCGACGTGCCGAACCGGTTCTTCGGTTCCCGCCCGTGCTTGCGCCGATACCGGCGCGCGGCGTAGGCACCGCCGAGGTAGTGCCACGGCCCGGTCTCGTGTCCGCCGAACGGGCCGTGCCACACCGTGTACGACAGCACGATCAGTCCACCGGGCCGGGTCACTCGCACCATCTCGTCGGCCATCACCCACGGCTTCGCCACGTGCTCGGCGACGTTCGACGAGAAGCAGATGTCGACGGCGCTGTCGCGCAACGGCAACGCCATCCCGGACCCGCGAACCGCGCCGGCCACCGAAAGTCCCGCCGCGTGCATTTCCGACGGATCCGGCTCCACCGGGATGTAGCGCGCTCCAGTGCGGACGAACTCGTCCGCGAAGTAGCCCGGTCCGCCGCCGACATCGAGAATCGTCGCGCCGTCCAGCGATCGGCCGGTAAGATCGGCGTAGAAATCAGCGATCATGGCCGCGCTGTCGGCGGCCAGGCCGCCGTAGAACAGCGCCGGATCGGTCTGCTCGAACCGGAAACTGCCGAGCAGTCGCAGCGACCGGCGCAACGTGGCCCGCCGGGCGAACCTGGTCGAGTCGTTGCGCACGGGCGTTGTTTCGGCTTTGAGCACGGCGCCGAGTTTCGCACAACCCTGATCGTCGCCATATTGCGCGGGTGCTCGGCTAGGGTGTAGCGCGACATCCGACGATCCCACCGGGACCACTACTGCCGGGACTACTACTGACCGAGAGAAGCTTCACCGTGCGCGAAGTCCTCCTGCTCTGCTGGCGTGACACCGGGCACCCGCAGGGCGGCGGCAGCGAGCGGTATCTCGAGCAGGTCGGCGGGCAGCTCGCGGCACGCGGGGTCAAGGTCACCCTGCGCACCGCCCGCTATCCGGGCGCGGCGCGGCGCGAACGCGTCAACGGCATCGACGTCAGCCGGGCGGGCGGACGCTACACCGTGTATCCGCGGGCGCTGGCCGCTCTCCTGCTCGCGCGGGTCGGCCTCGGCCCACTGCGTGGCGTGCGCCCGGACGCGGTGATCGATACCCAGAACGGCATCCCGTTCTTCGCCGCGGTCGTCACCCGGGCACCCTCGGTGGTGCTGGTGCACCACGGCCACCGTGAGCAGTGGCCGGTAGCCGGCCGGCTGGTCGGCCGGATCGGCTGGTGGATCGAGTCCCGGCTGTCGCCGCGTGTGCACCGAGACAATCAATATCTGACCGTCTCGTTGCCTTCGGCCGAGGAATTGGCCACGCTCGGTGTAGACCGTTCACGAATCGCGGTGGTCCGCAACGGAGCTGAACCGGTTCCAGCCGACGCGCCGACGGGTGCCGCGCAAACCCGCAATGATGTGCCGACCGTCGTGGTGCTCTCCCGCCTGGTGCCGCACAAGCAAATCGAGGACGCGCTCGCCGCCGTCGCCCGGCTTCGCGCCCGCATTCCGGGGCTGCGGCTCGACGTGATCGGCGACGGTTGGTGGGCGGACAACCTGCGGCACAGCGCAAGCGCGCTCGGCATCGCCGACGCCGTCACCTTCCACGGCCACGTGGACGAACGTCGCAAACACGAACTGCTTTCCCGCGCATGGGTGCACGTGCTGCCTTCGCGCAAGGAGGGTTGGGGCCTGGCGGTGATCGAGGCGGCCCAGCACGGCGTGCCGACCGTCGGCTATCGCAGTTCGCGCGGGCTCACCGATTCCATCGTCGACGGCGCCACCGGCATCCTGGTGGACGATGTCGCGCAATTGTCCGATGCCGTCGGCGAGCTGCTGGACGACCCGGGCGCCCGCACGGTCATGGGGGAGAAGGCCCGCGCCCGCGCCCGCGAATTCTCTTGGGAGCAGACCGGAAACGGGGTCTACGAAGTGCTGGCCGCGGCTGCCGGAGCCGAGCATACGAGCGGGTTGATCGCGCCACGGACGGTGGGGTGAACTGTTGCCGCTCGCGCGGGCCGAGGCGCCCGCCGGCTCGGCGCGGTAGCCGGCATCCTCATGCCGAAGCGGCCCGTCTCGCGTAGGGCTCTGCCCGGAGTACATCCAGGACCAGGGAGAGTTCGGTGATGCCGTTGTCGGCGAGGAAGTGGCCCGCACCGGGGTGAGTGCGCGCGCCCTGCGGCACTACGAGGACAAAGGGCTGCTGGTGCCGGAGCGTGACGCGAACGGGTACCGGCATTACGACGAGTCCGCCGTCGCCGTGGTCGCGCAGATCCGGGTCATGCTCGGAGCGGGACTGAACGCCGCTGCCATCCGGCGGTACCTGGACTGTGTGCGCACCGGCGAGCACGGCGTCAGCGTCGACATGTGCCCCCGCCCTCCGCAACGAGCTCGACCGTATCGCCGCGCAGCAGATGGCGCTGGGGGCGACGCGGCGCAGGCTGGACGCGCTGAGGGCGGCGTGACAGCGAGCGCCGGCGACGTGCGTCAGTTCCGCGGTCTGCGCTGGGATCGGGCTCGTGTGCCGAGGGCGGTGAGTGGGCCCGCGACGAGGAGCGTTCCCCACAGCACGTGGGCCGCGGCGGCGACGGAGCGATCCGTGGTCGTCGGCCGGCCGCGCTCGATGACACCGGGCACGCGATACAGCGCGAGGTCGGCGTCCTCGTAGACCCGTTCCACTCGGGCGAGGGCCGAGGCGGATTCGCCGAGCGGCCCGGGAGTGGTTCGTTCGACGAGGACCCAGCCCACTCCGAGACGGGCCAGGTCTGCGGCGGAACCGCCCGCGAGCAGCAGGGTCTCCACTTCCCGTGCGCGGGTGCCTTCGCCGGACACGGTACGTCCACGCACGGGCAGCTCGCCGGTCTGCAGAACGTCGTTGGGCAGCATGCGCGGCGCCGGGTCGAGAACCGGGGCGGCACCGCTGTAGCGGAACTTGCGGAACATCCCGCCGGGCAGCACCGCGATGTCGCCCGGGCCGTCGATCCGTTCGGCGACCTGCTGCCAACCGGCGGGATAGTGCGACGGGCGGACAGCTCCACCGGCGCCCCAGGCGAGGTCGTAGAGCGGCAGTACGAGAAGCGCCACGAATGCTGTGGCGATCGTGGTCGTCACCGCTGCGGGCGCAGTCGCGGGACGGGCCGCGGAGGCGCTGCGGCGTGCGGAAGTAAGCAGCCGGGCCGTCACCGTGCATCCCGCCGCCGCGCAGAGGGCATAGGCGGGCATGGCCAGGGCCGCGTATTTCTGGGTGTCTCGCAGCAGACCCGCGCCGGGCACGTGGGCGACCAGCCATTCCATTGCGTGCATACCCCCGCCCGTCGCGCCGAGGGCGGGGAACAGGATCGCGACCGCCGCGAGCACCAGCAGAGCCCGGCGGACGTGGCGGTTGTCCAGATCGCGGTTGTCCAGATCACAGCCGCTGGTGGCCACCGCACGCACACCCAGCGCGACGATCGCCAGCAGCGCCAGGGTGCCGAGCGCGGCCAGCGGTGTGGTGCGCGAATCCGGCACCGCCTCGGCGTTCCAGATTCCGCCGAGCCCGGCCAGGCTGCCCAGCGTGCCGAGACCGGGCTCCGCACGCGCGGCGAAGGCCGCGATGCCCGCGGGATCGGACGGCTCGGTAGCGGCGCCGGACAGCGCCGTCGCGGCGAGCCATGGCGCGGAGGCGGCCAGCCAGAGCACGAGCGTCGCGGTGAGTTGACGTCGATGGACCAGAGCGAAGGCGGTCGCGCCCGCCAGCAGCGCTCCGGTCGGTGTGAGGCCCGCGGCGGCGAGTGATCCGGCCAGGGCCGCCCAGGCGGACAGGGTCGGGACCTGCCCGTTCGATGCCGCTGCGACGATGCGCTGATGCCACGGGCTTTTGTCCGACCTGCGGTTCGATGCGCAGCTGCGGGGTCGCTGCTCGATATCCACCGGCGCGGCTTCGCTGTGGCGATCGCAGGCGGGTGTGCCCAGCGGCGGTTCCGCTCGGGCGGTCGGTCCGGCCGGCGTGCGGGGCCTGGTGGTGTCGCTCGGCACGACTGCGCCGAGTCGAGCGGAGGTGCCGAGCGTAACCAGCGGTGGTTGGACTCGGGCGGCGGTCTCGGACGGCTCGGCCTCCGGTGATCCCGTCGTGGCGCTCGAGGCCTCTACCAGGAAGTTCGACCGCATTCGCCGATGTCGTCGCGCGGTGGCCGTCGTTCGGAGGTGATAGGCGGCCAGCGCTGTCCACGGGAGCGCGGCATAGCCTGTCAGCAGGCTCCAGTGCCCCTGGAGTAGGCGCTCGGCCACGTAGGGGTTCCACAGCGCGACGGTCGCGGCGACCAGTTGCGGCCCCAGCGAGGCGTGCAGCAGCTCCCGCGCGAGCGTTGCCGCCCCGTAGGCCGCGGCCCACAGCGCGACGACCAGAATCGCCTTGACCAGCAGCCCGCCGTCGACGAACGTCGAAAGCACGGCCAGCAACGCGTCCTGCGGCACCGCCCGCGGCGCCGCGTCACCCAACCCGAGCGCCGAGTCGGTCCGATAGCTGCGCGGCGTGCTGACCGCATCCCGCAACAGCAGGTATCCCGGCCCCAGCAGCGGCCCGGCCACGAGCAGCGCCCCAGCCGCGCTGTATCCCGCGGCCAGCACTCGATCCCGATGGCTCGCACCCACGCCTGAGCACTGTACGTCCCGAACGCCGCCGCAGCGGACCCGAGCGGCGACGATCGCGCCTGGTTTGCGCTTCACACGGCAGGTTTGTGCCGATCTCGCCGTGCTCAGGACGGTGGTTCGGCTGCGGATCGGGCCCGAATCGGCGTCTGCCGCATGCTGGTCGGACGCTTCTCGTGGCGGATCGGTGAGACCTCGATCGGCTCGAGCCGAACTGCCAGGACGCCGAACTACCAGGACGCCGAACTACCAGGACGCCGAGGTCACGCGGTATCGTGTGTCGGGCGTTATCGAGCGGCAGTCGCTCTCGCGCCGACGAGTGGCTTGCGACAACATGACAACCGACTTCGTGAGCGCCTGGGTAACTCGCCGGGTACGCCAAAACGTGGGTGGAACCAACGCAGGACCTGAGCGCACACTTCCGTCACCCGACTGGTACGGCCTGAATACCCGGAGAGGCGGGGGAACGTGCCTACTGTCCGTCGGTTCCTTGCGGTGGCGGATCTGACCTGGGTCACGGCCGGGGCGATGACCGCCAACGTGGCCGGGTATCTGTTGCAACTGCTGGCTGGACGGTGGCTGGGGGTCAGTGGGTACAGCGAGTTCGCGAGTCTGCTCGCGGCGCAACTGCTGTGCGCGGTGCCCGCGCTGGCCCTGCAGAACGTGGTGGCTCGGGAGTTGGTTCGCGGCGCGCGCGTCGCGGCGTTGCGTGGCTTGCAGTGGCGGTGCGCGCTGATCGTCGCGGTGGTGGCGGCGGTATTGGTGCCGCTGGTAGCCCGCACGCTGAACGTCGGTGTCGTCGCCACCGCGGCGGCGCTGGGCGCCGCGCCGGCGCTGGTGCTGCTGGCCGGTGAGCAAGGGGTTCTGCAGGGCAGCAAGCGGTTTCGGGCGCTGGGGACGGTACTCGGGGTCGCGGGGATCGCCCGGGTCACGCCGGCGCTCGTGGTCATGGCGCTGGGCGGCGGCGCCACGCTCGCGCTGTGGGCCGCTGCCTGCGGTATCGCGGTGGCGGCCCTATTGGGCCGGGTGGTGGCCGGTTCACCGTCCACGACGTCGCGTCCCGGAATCGAGACGGGCGAGGTTGCCGTGGGTATGGGAGTGTTTCCGGTGCTGCGGGCGGCCCAAGTGCAAGCGGCGCTGATGGCGTTGTCGTCGGCGGATCTGATCGTGGTCCGGATCGTGCTCGACGACGTGGCCGCCAGCCGCTACGCGCTCGGCACCATCGCCACCAAGATCGCGTTCTGGCTGCCGCAGGCGGTGGGGGTTGTGCTGTATCCGCGGATGGCGCAGCCGACGCATTCGGCGGGCGCGATCCGCGCCGCTCTGGCCGTGCTCAGCGGCATCGGTTTCGTCGCGGTGCTCGGGGCCGTGGTCGCCGCCCCGCTGGCTCCCCTGCTCGCGGGCCAGGACTATGCCCCGATCCAGGGCCTGCTGTGGCTGTTCGCGCTGCACGGAGCAGTGCTGGCGGTGCTGCAAGGCGCTGTGCTGTCGGCCATCGCCGTCGACCGCACCTCGCTCGCGCTGCTCACCTGGCTCGGGCTGGCGGTCGAAGTCACGCTGATGCTGGCTTTGGCGCGCTCGATCCCGGCGCTGATCACCACGGCCGTGTCCGTTGCGGCCACGACCACCCTGCTGGTCGCCATCATCGTCTTGCGCGCGGCCGACAGTACGACACGGCCGGAGCCGCTGCGCCCGGTCGGCTGATGGACCACCGCCCACGGTCATGCCCACCCGTGTCGTCTACGGTGACCACCGGCTGGCTTCTGAGATAATCACCTCGCGCGGAGCGCACTTCGACGGCGAGCCCGCTGATCGGGGCTTCGGTCGCTGCGTGGGGCTGCGCGTCCCGGGCGCGGGCACGATACTGCTGTACCAACCGCGCCACCCCATCGCGTATCCGCTCGCCGACGCCGGCGCCTGAGTCCCACGAATGAATTCGGCTCCCCCGCGCAGAGCGGAGGAGCCGAATTGTGCTCAGCCGGATCAGGGCTGCTTCTGGATCCGGATCTGCTCGGTGGGCGCGTCGTCGGCGCCGTGACCACCCACACGCCGGGGTGCGGCGCCGCCGCTCGGACGCCGCCCCGGGGCGCCGCCGGAGCGCGCGGGCACCGGGGCCGACCCACCGCGGACACCCAGGAATACACCGGCGATCAGCGCGATCACGCCGAGGACGCCGAGGACGATCGGCAGGATCCGGCCGTACAGCGACAGCTTGTCGATGTTCTTCTTGGCTACCGCGATCTGCGACTCGACGGTGTTCTCATCGAACACGATGTGCGACTTCAGCGCGGTGACCTCGGGCTTGTCCGCGGTGCGCGAGTAGTACAGGTGCAGTTGCTCGCCGCCCTTGACCACCGTGCCGGTTTGCGGCTCGACCCACAGGTCACGGGTGTTGGTGTAGTACCGGGTCATGGTCACCGGCGAGTCGCCGCCTTCGACGCCCCACTTGGCGGCGGGCAGGCTCAGCCGGTTGGTCGGCGCCTGCACCACGTCCCACAGGCTGGTGGCGGGCACCGACATCTGGAAGTGGTAGACCTTCATGCTGTTGATCTCGGTCTCTTCGATGAAGTTGGCGTCGAAGGTCTTGCGCACGTTGAGATCGAAGTAAGGGTAGGTCTTCTTCTCGGTGCCGATCGGGAACCGGTATTGCAGGCCGGTGTGCTGCACCGGGTCGGCGATGCTCTCGCCTTGCTTGGTGGTGGTGACCGCGATGGAGCCGTTGGGTTCGGTATCGATCGGCATGCCGGTCACCCGGTCGATGGTGACCCGGTCGATGGCGGCGGTGAGCAGGCCGGTGTCGCCCTGCTTATCGATACGCCGCAGCGTCTGGCCCGCCTGCACCGTCATCTTCTCGGCGTCGGCCGGTTCCTCGACGGTGAGGAACCGTTGCGAGACCAGCGGGACGTTGGTGTCGACTTTGGCCGAACCCTCCGGCGCCGTCAGCGACTTGGAGTCGAGTACCAGACTGTCCTCACCTGGTTGATTCGTCGCTATCGTAGTGATTTCGAGATCGAGGGGAGTCTTCGCCAGTTTGCCGACGGTGTAGGTCGGTATCATCAGCGCGGCGACGATCAGCAACGCGCCGAGACCCACGAGCAGGCAGGCCACCGTCCTTCTGGTACCGGCACTCAGTGCCATGCAAACTCTCCTCGTCGTCGAACACAGGGTCGTTCCGGCGAGCCCACAGGCGGCCCGCGGCACTCATGAGCCCCGACACTAACAGTCCGATGTCGTACTATGCGGCGTCGAGGCTCGAAACGGCCGAGAAATCGCACGAGTCCAGCGCGGGATCCGAAACGCCTGGTTACCAACTGGGTATCGGCAAGGCAGACTGGAACCCGATGACCGCGACGCTGCCTACCACCGCACCCGCGACCGAACGCATCCGCCCGCGGGCGTTCGTTCCCGCGCTGGAAGGTATGCGCGCAATGGCCGCGCTCGGCGTCCTGCTGACGCACGTCGCCTTCCAGACCGGAGCCTCGGGCACTCCGGTTATCGGGCGGGTGTGGGGACGGTTCGACATGGCGGTCGCGGTGTTCTTCGCGCTGTCCGGATTCCTGCTCTGGCGCCCACACGCCGCGGCGGCACGTGGGCTCGACAGTGCCCCGCCGACCGGCTACTACCTGCGACACCGCGCAGCGCGCATCTTGCCCGCCTACTGGGTTGTGGTCTGCGCCGTCTTGGTGCTGCTGCCCGGTGCGGCGGGGACCGCGGGCCTGCGCGTGTGGGTGTCGAATCTCGCGCTGCTACAGGTTTTCGTGCCGCTGACCTTGACCGATGGGCTGACCCAGATGTGGAGCCTTTCGGTTGAGGTCGCCTTCTATCTGGTGTTGCCGTTGCTGGCCTTCGCACTGGTTCGATTGCGCGGCGGGGTGGCACGTTTGCGGGCCCCGGTACTGCTCGCCGTGGCACTGATCAGTCTCTGCTGGAACTTCCTTCCGGTCCCGACGCCGGACGCCATCCATGCCGACAACTGGCTGCCCGGTTATGTGCCGTGGTTCGCCGCGGGAATGCTGCTCGCCGAACTCGCCGAACAGAGCGTGCGGCTGTCGCGGTGGTGGAAGATCGCGGCGAACCAGCCGCTGATGTGGATGGTGGCGACGGTCGCGTTCCTGCTCGCCGCCACCGATCTGGCCGGTCCCGCGGGGCTGACGCGAGCCGAGCCCTGGCAGTACGTGGTGAAGATGGGCTTGGGCGCGATCATCGGGTTCACCTTGCTCGCGCCATTGGTGCTGCGAGACCCGGCGGCACGGGCGCACCGCTGGCTGGAATCGCCGGTCGCCGCGACACTAGGGCGCTGGTCCTACGGCATCTTCATCTGGCACCTCGCGGTGCTGACGATCGTGTTCCCTGTGTTCGGCATCCTGCCGTTCTCCGGGGACTTCGGCTACGTCCTGGTCCTCACGATCGCCATCACCCTTCCGGTCGCCGCAGCCAGCTACGCGCTGGTCGAGGAGCCGGTGCGGCGCTGGGTCCGCAAGCGGGATGCGGTGCGGCGCGACGCACAGCCCTGAGCGGCGGGAAGCGGGGTCAGCCGTCCAGTTGCCGGTGCATGTCCAGCAGGTGGTGGCGCAGTGTGTTGCGGTAGTCGTCAGCAGGTCGGTCGGCGGGCGGTGTCGTCCCCGGAGCCGGTTGACCGCCCCGTGCGTTGCTGATCTTCTCCGCGCGTGGGCAGTGCCGCGACCCCGACTGCGATGATCGCGAGCAGCGCCGGCAGTTGCACCAGCAGCGACCCGCCCATATATCCGTCGGGCGAGCGCCACGGGCCGGTGGACAGCGCGGCGGCGGACAGCACGGTGCCCACTCCCGCGGTCACGACGAGTGCTTTGGGAGCCACGCGCGGCCTGAAATGCGTTGCGGCCAAGGCGAGGATGGTAGCGGCGGCGCCTAGCGGGCCCGCGATGATCGTGGTCGCGCCGGTCAACCCGACCGCGCCCATCCATCTCCTGCCCCAAGCGCTCGGCGCCGATTTTTCGTGCGAAATCTGTTGTGCAGCAGTATTTTTCGAATCAGAGCTGGCTTGCTGGGCGCCGCCGTTCTCGGTTTTGCGGTCGCGACGCGGGATGGCGAGCGCGGCGAGCGGCACGAGCAACAGCAGGCCGCCGAAGATGCCGAGGCGGTACCAGCGGTCGACCGGGAACGAGATGGTGATCGGGCCGGTGGCGTCAGCGGGCAGCAGCCAGGCTTGCTTCCAGCCGTCGACCACGACCGGTTCGAGGACCCGCCCCGCCGCGGTGGTTGCCTGCCAGCCGACGTTGGTGCTCAGGGGCAGCACCAGCAGCCGTGTTCCCGCATCCGACCGGGGTGCTGTGGATGCGTTTGTCCCGACGCGGTCCAAGCGCAAACGGTCCACGACGAACAGATCCGTCGGCCCGGCCGATACGTCGACCCGGCCCTGTGGCAGTGCGAACTCGCCCGGCGACTGGTCTGATTCGGTGCAGATACGAGCGGAAACCGGTGCGCCGGAACGCAATTCGCCGACCGTGGCGGTGACGGTGGTGGGCAGGACCCGGCCGCCGACCTCGATCGTCGGACCCGAGCCGCACGGGACGGTGAGCTCGCGGTCCAGCGGCGCCGGCTCGGGGTAATCCGGTCCGAGCACCGTCACCTCCGCCAGACCCGGCGGTTGGGTCTGCGCGAATCCGAGCGCGGTCTGATCCAGCACCGGTCGCCAGGTGCGCATACTGAGCTCGATCCGGTCGGTCACAGTGGGATGCACATCGATGCGCACCGGCCGGCCCGGCTCGGTTTCGTCCAGCTCCCGCACCTGCGGGCCATCGCCGAGATTCACCGTCACGGACGTCGGCGCCGCGGGCAGGCCGCCGAGCGATGGGGTCAGCGCCAAACCGGTCACCAGCGCGGGTTCGGGCAGCTCGAGCGTCAGTGTCGGCCTGCCTGCGGTCGGATCGCGGACCGAGTCCTCCGGCGCGGTCCAGCTCGTGCGCGGATCGCCATCGGTCGCGGCGAAGGCGGCCCCGCGCAGGTCGCCCACGTCGGCCTTGCCTCTGGCCACCGGGCGGTCGCGATCAGTCAGCAGCGCTTCCAGTGCGGGCCCCTGCCTGGTCCGGACGGTCAGATCCGGACGGACCGTCATCGCCTCCGGGGCGACGAGTGTGCGCTGGAACGTTCCCGGTTCCTCCGGCGCCAACGCCAGGCCCTTGCTGCACCGCACCCGGTCAGGCGCGTCGAAACAGGCGCTGCGACCGGGGAATTCCTGGCCCAGATCCCACCCGCGCACCGGCGTGCCCACCGGGGGTGGCGGCAACACCGTCCGATGACGGATGTCGACGCGGACCGGCGCGTCACGTTCGGAGTAGTCGGTCAGGGCGAGCTCGCTGATGCCGAATTGCCCTCCGCTGGAACCCCCTTCGGTGCGAATGGCGGTGATGGTCAGCCAGTCGGTCGTACCCGCGGGCAGCGAAACCGAAACCGGCGCACCGGGTTCGGTCACCCGGACCGAGACGGTGCCGTTGGCGGTGCGCACCTCGATCCACTTGACCGGGTCGCCGATCGCGGCCGAGCTGGTGGTCAGGTTCAGCTGCCCGGCCTTGACCGGCCGATCGAGGTCGAGCCGAAGCCACTGGCCGAGCGCGCGTTCGGTGCCGTTGCTGATCCACGCGGTGGCGGGATCGCCGTCGACGGCGGCGGCGGTCGAACTTCCCGGTGCCGCGCCGCCGAGCTGGGTGGCGTCCGCGGCCGAACTGGACGCGGTGATCGTCGCACCCGACCATTCGCCGCGCACCAGCTCGGCGCCGGGCACCGGGTAGTCGGAGACCAGGTTGTGCGTACGGCGCGCGTCGTCGGGAGCGCGCAGCGCCGAATTATGGTTGTCCACCCGGCCGAAATCGGCTTCGCGATCCATCGGGGTGTCGGTGACCGTCACCGGGACGATCGGCAGACCGGCTCGAATCGCGTCGGCGGCCAGCAGTGTGGGCGTCCCGGCCGCATTGTCGCGGTGCAAACGTTCGAGTACTTCCGGGCCGCCCTGCACGACCGGAACGTCGCCGAGTGGGACGGTGTACGCGCCGGGGAACGCTTCCGGTGCGCCGGTGCCGCCGCGCACCTCGGCGGGCGTTCCCGTACCCCGGGTGTCCACCCGGTATATCTCGATCGCGGGGTACGGCGGGCGCAGATCGCCGTCGGCTACCAGGCCGTCGGCAATCACGAGCGATTCGATCGGCGCGCCGAACTCGGCGACCTTACGCAGCCCCGGCGAGCCGTCGAGTGCTTGGTGGGCCAGCATCGGCCGGGTCGAGCGCGACGTTTCCGGGTCCAGGTCGTTGCGCAGCACCACGATGCCGATGCCCTGTGCGGCGAGTGTCGGCGCCAGCCCGGTCGAGGGCCTGCCGTCCGCGATCAGCCGCTGCACCGAATCCATCGCTCGGATGGTGCCAGGCGGGTTGAGCGGGACCGCGTCGCGAATGGCCCAGGGCGTCTCGGCCAGCGCTTGGAGTGGTTCGTCGCGGGTCAGCCCCCAGATCTGGCTGCCGAACGGGGCGCCGGGCACCACCAAGGCGCGGGTGTCGGCGGCATTGTGCCGCAGCCAGTCCGCGGTCTGCTGCCAGTACGCGGGCACTCGGTCGTAGGCGCCGCGCGGCGCGAGTTTGCCGGTCCAGGCCAGCGACGTGGACAGGGCCAGCGCGGTCAGAATCAGCGCCGCGACCGCGACCGCCCGATTGCGCTCCGGATGGGCGAACGCGCCGCGCCAGACCGGCATCGGCACCGACGCCGGCAGTGGCACCCGAGCCAGCAGCTGAGCCAGCCCGAGCGCGAGCGGCAGGCGGATCAGCGGCTCCAGCTTGTGCACGTTGCGCAGCGCAGCGCCGCCGGAATCCAGGAAGACGCGCACCGACTCGGCGAACGGCCCGCTCAGTTCGCCTACGAAACCCGCGCAGATGCCGACCAGCCCGACGCACAGAATCAGTGCGAGCCTGCCTCGATACGGCATGGACCGCAGGGCCAGGCCCGCCATGCCGGCCGCCGCGACCAGGCCGGTCGCCAGTACCGCCGCCGGCTGGGTCACCAGCACCGCACCCGCGATGCGTTCCGGCGAGACGAACGGCGTCCAGCTGTCGGTACCGCGCAGCACCTCGCCGAGCGAGGCCCACTGCGTGGTCACGCCCGAGGATTCGATGTAGTCCAGGAACGGCGGACTCACCTTGCCGAGCAGCAGCAGCGGCACCGCCCACCAGAATGTCGCGAGGACGAGCAGGGGAATCCACACGACGGTGAAGCGCCACCAGCGCCGGTTCGGTCGGTAGCAGCCCCACCACAGCAGCGCGGGCAGGAACGCGGCCACGGTCGCCACCGCATTGACCGAACCCATCAGGGCCAGGGCAAACGCGCTGCCGGCGGGCGATGTGGCGGCGCTGCGCCGCCTTTCCCGCGGTGCGATGCCGAGGGCGGCTGGTGCGAGCAGTACCCACGGGGCCAGCATCATCGGCAGTGTCTCCGAGGAGATCGAGCCGAGCGTGGTCAGCACTCGCGGTGCCAACGTGAACGCGATCGCCGCGACCACGCGCGACCCGCGCGTGCCGATGCCGAGCGTCTCGCACAGCCGGACGATTCCCCAGAATCCGGCCAGCAGCAGCAACGCCCACCAGATCCGCTGGGTCGCCCAGGCGGGCACGCCCAGCACCTGGCCCAGCGAGAAGAACGCGCCGTGCGGAAAGAAGTATCCGTAGGCCTGGTTCTGCACCTGGCCCATGGGTGCCTGGCTACTCCACAGATGGCTCGCGCGTGCCAGGAAGCCGAGCGGATTCTGGGCCAGGTCGTATTTCGTGTCGGCGACCGTGCGTCCGGGCGCCTGCGTGAAAGTCAGCAGGAAGGCCGCGACGACCGTCGCGGCGAACCAGCCTCTACCGAGCGGCGCGGTGCTCTGCTGCCCGGGCGCCGCGGAGGATCCACGCGAGTCGGCCGGTGCGGGGGAGGTCAGCGGGTCAGCGGCTGCCGTACTCAACGTTGTTCAGCAGCGAGGAGTCTTTGTCGCCGCTGCGATCGATCTCGGGTCGCGTGTTCTGCTGCACGGCCATGGTGATGAGCAGCACACCGATGACGCCCAGCACAGCGCCCGCGACCGCACTCGCGACACCAGGGACAGCAAACTTCATCGCGGCACTCCAATACGTCGAGGCGGGCACGTTCTGGCCAACCTAGCAGGGCGTCCGGTGTTCCTCTGTGCTCAGGCCGCGCAATCCCCGACGACGTGTCCACTGGATCGGCACCGAGAACGCTGGACCAGCAGTGACCGCCGCGCACAGCCGACCGCGATCACGGCGATCAGTGTGCGGGTAGGGCGCAGTGCAGCGCGCCGAGCAGGGTGCGCAGCTTCGCGGTGGTCTCCGCCAGCTCCGCCTGCGGGTCGGACGCCGCGACGATGCCGCCGCCCGCGTACGCGTGCAGCGTGCGACCATCCGCGGAGAGCTCCGCGCTGCGGATCGCGACCAGCCAGCTGCCGTCGCCGTGCGCGTCGCACCAGCCGACGGCTCCGCCGTAGAACCCGCGGTCTTCCTCGAGGTGCGTGATGGTGTCCAGGGCGAGCGCGGTCGGCGTGCCGCAGACCGCGGGCGTCGGGTGCAGCAGCAAAGCCAGGTCGAGCGCGGTGATCGTGGTGTCACGCAGGCGTCCGGTGATCGGCGTCGCCAGGTGCCACACCTCATGCGTGCTGATCAGTTCCGGGCTGTCCGGAATGGACAGCTCGGCGCAGATCGGGGCGAGGCGCTCCCTGATCCAGTCGATCACGAACGCGTGCTCCGCGCGGTTCTTGGTGCTGGCCAGCAGTTCTCGGGCCTGCGCGGCGTCGGCCTGCGGCTCGGGCAGCCGCGGCAGGGTGC
Source organism: Nocardia glycosmidis (assembly GCF_052545115.1). NCBI lineage: Bacteria > Bacillati > Actinomycetota > Actinomycetes > Mycobacteriales > Nocardiaceae > Nocardia > Nocardia glycosmidis. The sequence continues at coordinate 284,196 of NZ_JBQWRH010000005.1, forward strand.
CCGCCAGCGGCCGCAGCGTCACGGTGTCGCCCTCCCGGGCGATCAGCACTTCCGGTGTGGCCCCGACCAGCGTCGCCCCGGCGCGCCCCGCGGGCGTCAGGTCGACGGCGAACACGTTCGCGTGCGGATGTCTGGTCAGCAGATGTCCCGCGACCAGTTCCGGGTCGAGCGGGTATTCCGCCTCCGCCAGCACCGACCGCGCCGCGACGACCTTGCGCAGCGACTGCGCGGGATCGTTGAGCTGCTCGACCAGTTTCGTCACGCGCGCAACATGTTCTGCTGAGCTGGGTATTTCGGCCACCACCCGGACCGCGGGCAGATCCGGCAGCGCAGCGGGCCGCCACGGTCCTGCCGTGTGCTCGGCCCGCTCGGGCACGGTCAAGGCGGCGGGCCTGCGCGGATCGAAGGGCAGCGCACCCACGACCAGTTCGGCGCTGCCATTACGTAGCGCCGCCGCCGCCTGCCGCGCGTCATCGAAGACGGCTCGGCTCCCGTACCCCCGAACAACCCCGTCGGCCCGAGCAAGCAGGAACCCATCCATGGCACCCAACCTAATCCCCGCCATTCGGTCCGATCGCTGTCGAGCGATCCAAATCTCACCAGTGGCGGGTCAGGGATTCTTGCCGGGCGGGACGAGCAGGACGGGGCGGTGGCAATGCTTGAGAACGGCGTCGGCGACGCTGCTGTGCAGCAGCGCGCGGATACCGGTGGCGCCGCGAGTGCCCGCGACGATGATGTCTACGTCGAGCTCGTCGGCACAGTCGACGATGGCGTTCCAGATGGTCGTGCCGCATTCGGCGGTGCGCGCCTCGGCGTTCAGGCCGGCCAGCTCGGCCAGCAGCAGTCCCTCGGCATTGATGGCTCGGGCGTCGGCGTAGGCGATGTCCTCGATCTCGTCGTCGGGCAGCCATTCCGGTTGCATGACACCCGACAGTCCGGCCAGGCGGGCGGCCTGACGCACCATCGGCTCCCACGCGGTCAGCACGACGGCTCGATTCGCGTTGAGGAACCGCCCGGCGTATTCGATGGCCCGCTTCGCGTTCTCGGAGCCGTCGTAGGCGATGAGCATCAGATCGCAGGGCACGGTGACCTCCTGAGACGCCACGCACGGTGACACCCCGAGACTACCCCGCTCGGCCTCCCGTAATCCGCGTCTGGACACCGTTCTGACCTGTACGAACGCACCAGCGCCGCGGTTGGAGCCGATCGTCGCAGGCGCTGCCGGCGAGATTCGGATCGAGCGGTTGTGGTCGTCCACGCCGCGGCGAGTACGGTTGATCCCTATGCGGAAGACGCCTCTGCTCGTCCTCGCCGTTCTCGCCACCATCGCGACCGCCTGCTCCAGCAGCGGTTCCTCCCAGTCGGCGCCACCGGGCACCGCGACCACCACCGCACCGAATGCCACGAGTGTCGCGGTTCCGGTCACGTCGCAGGCGCCACCGGATTGCGCTGCCGGATACCTCGCGCAGTTCAGCACCCGCCAGAAACTGGCCCAGTTGCTGACGGTTGGCGTTACCGGGGCGGCCGACGCGACGAACGTGGTGCGCAACGAACAGATCGGCGGCATCTTCGTGGGCGGCTGGACCGAGCAGGCGCTGCTCGCGTCAGGCGAGATCGCTGAGGTCAAGCAGGCGGCCAAGGTGCCACTGATAGTGACCATCGATGAGGAGGGCGGCCGGGTCTCGCGGGTTCGCGACCTGATCGGGGCGGCGCCGTCCGCGCGGGTGACGGCGCAGACCATGACCCCTGAGCAGTTCTACAGCGCGACGCTGACCAGGGGACGCGCACTGAAGGACCTCGGCGTGACGGTGGACTTCGCCCCTGATGTCGACGTCAGCTCCCAACCCGACGACTCGGTCATCGGTGACCGCTCCTTCTCCGATGACCCCGCTGTGGTCACCCGGTACGCGGACGCCTACATCCGGGCCATGCGGGAAGTCGGCGTCGGAACGGTGATGAAGCACTTCCCCGGTCACGGATCCGGCTCCGGTGACTCGCACACCGGCGCGGTGCGTACCCCGCCGCTGGCGCAGCTGCAGACCGTGGACCTGGTGCCGTTCCGGCAGCTGATCGATTCCGGTGCCGGCGTCATGGTCGGCCACCTGGACGTGCCCGGCCTGACCACCCCGAATGTGCCGGCCAGCATCAGTCCCGAGGCGATGGCGCTGCTGCGCGAGGGCCGTGGCTACGGCGCCGCGCCGTTCCAGGGACCGATCTTCACCGACGATCTGGGTGGAATGGCAGCCATCACCAGCCGGATGTCGATTGAGGACGCGGTTGAGGCCGCGCTGGTCGCCGGGGCCGACAGCGCCCTGTGGATCACCACCGACGCGGTGGGGCAGGTGCTCGACCGGTTGGAGCAGGCGGTCGCGGCCGGGCGCCTGCCGATGGCGCAGGTGGACGCGTCGGTGCTGCGGCTGGCCGCTTTCAAGGGTGCGTTGCCGCACTGCTGAGGCGCGGGCGAGCCGGGCGCATCGCGAGCAAATCGGACCGCCGGAACTTACCTTGGAGTAAGATGTGAGTTTCACCGGTGGTAGGAGTGTGGATGGCGGGCGGAACGAAGAGGCTTCCGCGGGCAGTACGCGAGCAGCAAATGCTCGATGCCGCGGTGGAGATCTTCTCGCGCAAAGGCTTCCACGACACGTCGATGGACGCGATCGCCGCCGAGGCCAAGATCTCGAAGCCGATGCTGTACCTGTACTACGGCTCCAAGGACGAACTGTTCCGCGCCTGCATCCAGCGCGAGGGGTTGCGCTTCATCGAATCCGTGGCCCCGGCGGGCAACCCGTTGTTGTCACCGCATGAGCAGGTCCGTACCGCACTGGAGGGGTTCCTCGGTTTCGTCGACCGCAATCGCCGCTCCTGGCAGGTGCTCTACCGGCAGGCCATCGGCCAGCAGACGTTCGCGTCGGAGATCGAGAACGCGCGCGAGCGCGTCATCGAATTGACCGCCAAGCTGCTGGAGTCCAGCGCCAAGCACGCCGAGCCGGGAACGAACTTCGATGTCGTCGCGGTCGCCGTGATCGGCGCGGGCGAGGCGATTGCCGACCGGTTGGCCAGCGGACGGATCGAGGTCGCCGAAGCCGTCAACCTCCTGGACGACCTCGCGTGGCGCGGTCTGGCAGGCCGTAAGAAGACCGATTAGCCCGGGTTTCGCCCAGCCCGGTTGCTTCCGCGCCGCCCTCCTGCCAAAGTGCCTGAGTTCGACTAATGCGGACCGGCTCCATCCATCGAGCCGGGAGAAACGGGGCGGAAGTGTTCGGGTTGCTCAGGCCGTGTGCGCACGGCGCTCAGAAGTACGGAATCGATGCGGACGCGTGGCGCGCGCACCTGTGCGGGTTGTGTCTCGGGCTGCGGGATGGGCACGGACAGCTCGCCCGCGCCACCACCAACAAGGACGCACTGGTGCTGAACATGCTCACCGAGGCGCAGTCCGGTTCCGCGGCGCGCACCACGGCGGCGCCGTGCCCGCTGCGTGGAATGCGGCGTGCGTCGGTGGCCACTGCGGACTCACCCGGCGTGCAGCTGGCTACCACCGCCTCGTTGCTCTTGGCGGCGGCCAAGATTCGGGACCACGTGGACGACGGCGAGGTCGGCCCGTTCGCTCGCAGGCCGCTGGCGAAGGCCGCCACGCAGTGGGCGGCGCAGGCGCGCGCGAGCGCGGAGCGAATCGGTTTCGAGGTCGAACCACTCGTCGCTGCCCTCGAGGCTCAGGTGCGACTGGAACGCGACGCGAAAGAGCTTGTAGCCGTGAGCAGTTCGACCATGCCCGTGGCGCGCCCGAGCGGGTTCGTGCCCGACTCGCTTGCCGCGTCACCGTATTGGCGCTCGGCAATGGCGCCATCCGCCGACCCACTCGACCGGCTGACCGCGCCCACCCAGCTCTGCGCGGCGGAATTCTTCGCCCACACGGCCGTGCTGGCCGACCGCCCGGACAATATAGAGGCATTGCGCGAGGCGGGTTGGCAATTCGGCAGAATCGCACACCTGGCCGACGCGGTGGCCGATTATGAGGACGACTCCGCCAGGGGCCGGTTCAACCCGCTAGCCGCTACCGGAACCACGATGCCCGAGGCCTACGACCTACTGCGGCAATCGAATTCGAGCCTGCGCGCGGCCGTCGCCGCAGCCGAACTGAGCCGGGTGCCGACCGTGCGCTGGATGCTGCTGGACCCACTGACCTCGGTGCTGCGCGGGCTCGGCACCGGCGTCGGGGCTCTTGTCGCACACACCTGCGCGGTATCGCGGGAAACCGACCGACTGCCGCATGCCGACGTCCGCGCCCATGTACGCGGAACCGGTCACCGTCCGCCCACCCGCCGCCCCGGCCTGGGTGAATCCCTCGCGCTCATCCTGGGCGCCTACTGCACCGGGTACGCATGCTGCGCCGATCACACCCAGCCCTGCACCGGTGAACGTAAAGACGCCTGGATCAAGAATTGCGAATGTGATGATTGCTGTGATTGTGGCAACTGCGATTGTGGCTGCTGCGATTGCGGTGACTGCGGCTGCTGCGATTGTGACTGCGGCTGCGACTGCTGACCAGGGACGCCGTCACCGCAATCGCGGCGGCCAACTGCTTGCTGTCCGCCCGGTTCCGCCCTAACTCCACGGCCCGCACGGGCTGCCCGATAGCAGACCGTCGCGCTGGAACCGCTGAAATGCGCAATGCCGCATCCTGATTCGCGAAAACCGGGATGCGGCTGGCGGATCGCTCAGCGAAGGGACGCGGTCAGGTACGGATACCCCTTCGTCGGGTGGCGCAGCGCCAGATCCCACCCGCCTACGACCTGGTCGGCATACACGTTCACGGTGGCGGGCAGCAGAATCGGCTTGCCGAACTTGACCGAATACGTGGTCTGCTCCGGAACGCGGCCCTCGACCGAGCCGAGGATCGTCGCCGCCGACCACATGCCGTGCGCGATCGACCTCGGGAATCCGAATACCTTGGCGCCCAAGGCGGACGTGTGAATCGGATTGTGGTCTCCGGACGCGGCCGCGTACCGGGTGATCGTCTTCTGGTCCGCCCGCAATGTGCGCAGCGGCGGGGGCGGCACCTCGTCCGGCTTCGGCTCCTCCTTCGCCTCGCCCGACAGCGAGGTGCGCTGCAGGTGCAGGAACGTGGTGACCTGGCGCCACACCAGCTCACGCCCCACCCGCACCTCGCTGATCGCGTCGACGAGCAGACCCTTCGGATGCTCGCGCAGATTCTCGATGTGCGTGCTGATGTCCAGCGGCTCGCTCACCGAGATGTCGCGCGTGCGTTCGATGACATTCTGTGCGTGCACCGCGCCCACCGCGACGAATGGGAAGTCCCGTGCCACGACCAATTGCATGGCAAGCGGGAAGGTGAGGATGAACGGGTAGGTCAGCGGCAACGCGTCACCGAATCGCAGACCGGTCGCCCGGCAATAGGCGGCCAGGTGATCCGGGTCGACCCGCAGACCGTCGAGTCGAACGATCCGGTCCGGCAGGGTCGGCTTGCGCGCCGCCAGCAGTGGCACCGCGCCGAGCGCCGCTTCGGCGAACAGGCGGTTGTTGTTCGGCAGTTCGGTGAGCGCGATCACCTGGGTCTGTTCCCCCGCCGCTGCGCCGTGGGCCATCATGCGCCGATCAGGCTCTGCCCGCAGACCCGAACGACGTTGCCGGTCACCGCGTTCGAGGCCGGGCTCGCGAAGTAGGCGATGGTCTCGGCGACGTCGACGGTCCGGCCGCCCTGCTGCAACGAACTCATCAGCCGGCCCGCCTCACGCGTGGCCAGTGGGATGGCCGCGGTCATCGCGGTCTCGATGAAACCGGGCGCGACGGCGTTGATGGTGATGTTCTGCTCGGCCAGCTTCGGCGCCTCGGCCGCGACCATGCCGATGACGCCCGCCTTGGACGCGCCGTAGTTGGTCTGTCCGCGGTTGCCCGCGATGCCCGCGATCGAGGACACGTCGATCACGCGACCGCCCGCTTTCAGCGCGCCACGGGCCACCAGGCCTTCGGTAATGCGGTGCGGTGCAGCGAGATTCACGGTGAGCACCGCGTTCCAGCGCCCCTCGTCCATGTTCGCCAGCAGCTTGTCGCGGGTGATGCCGGCATTGTGCACGATGATGTCGATGCCGCCGAAGCGCTGGGTGGCGAATTCGGCCAGTTTCTCGGCGGCGTCGGGAGCGGTCACGTCGAGCGCGAGTGCGGTGCCGCCGACCTTGTTCGCGGTCCGCGACAGCGCCTCGCCCGCCGCCGGGATGTCGGCCACGATCACCTGGGCGCCATCGCGGGCGAATACCTCGGCGATGGTCGCGCCGATCCCGCGCGCCGCGCCGGTGACCACGGCGACCTTGCCCGCCAGCGGGCGGTCCCAGTCGGCGGGGGCGGTGGCGTCGTCCTTGCCGACGCGAATGACCTGGCCGTCGACGAACGCCGACTTGGCCGAGAGCAGGAAGCGCAGCGTCGATTCGAGGCCGGTCGCGGCCGCCGGAGCCTCCGGATGCAGGTACACCAGCTGGGCAGTCGCGCCGCGCCGCAATTCCTTGGCCAGCGAGCGGGTGAAGCCCTCCAGCGCGCGCTGCGCGATCTGCTCTTCCACGCCGGCGGCCAACTCGGGCGTGGTCGCGATGACCACGACGCGCCCGGACGGAGCGATACTGCGCATGGCGGGCTGGAAGAACTCGAACAGCTGAGTGAGATCTTCGATGGTGCCGATGCCGGTGGCATCGAAAACCAGTGCGCCGTACTTGGTTTCGGCGCTGAGCGCGTCGGCGAAGGTGTAGTCCGACAGCAGTGCGCGAACCGGCTCGGCGAGGCGGCCCTTGCCGCCGATCAGCACCGGACCCGGCAGCGGCGACTGCCCCTTGACGTAGCGGCGCAGGATCTCCGGCCGCGGCAGACCGAGCTTGCCGGCCAGGAACGCGCCGGGAGCGGAGTGGACGAACGATCCGTAGAGATTGGGAGCACCCTTGCTCTTGCTGGCTCTGCTCTTGCTGGCTGCCACTATTCCCACCTTTTCTGAGTTCTTTCTCTCGGATTGGAGGTCGCCCCGGCGTGGCCTGCTAGCGCACTATTGCGGGGTATGTGTCGACAACAAACTTACTCCAGAGTAAGTTTGTTGTAAACAACCGCGACGTGCGCCGATCCGCGTGGAAGCCGCCACGCTGAACCGGGCCGCCGGGACACCCATCCACGAGACCTTGGAGACTCGAGTGACCAGCACAGTCAGTTCGTCCAAGAGCACCGCCCCGACCGGCAGAGCCACCCGCCCGGTCGCGATCGTGGGCGGCAACCGGATTCCGTTCGCCCGCTCGGACAAGGCGTACGCACACGCATCCAACCAGGACATGTTCACCGCCGCGCTGGATGGACTGGTCAGCCGTTTCGGCCTGCAGGGCGAACGGCTGGGCATGGTCGCCGGCGGCGCAGTGCTCAAGCGCGTCGGCGAGCACAGCCTGATCCGGGAAAGCGTGCTCGGCAGCAAACTCAGCCCCTACACCCCCGCGCACGATCTGCAGTTGGCGTGCGGCACCGGCCTCCAGGCGATCGTCACCGTCGGCGACGCGATCGCCGCGGGTCGCATCGAGGCAGGGGTCGGCGGCGGCGTCGACACCACCTCCGACGCCCCGATCGGCGTCAGCGAAAGCCTGCGCGAGTGGATGCTCGACGCCAACCGCGCCAAGACCACCATGGACCGCGTGAAGCTGGTCAGCCAGCTGCGACCGAGCATGCTCGGCATCGAGATCCCCCGCAACGCAGAGCCGCGCACCGGGTTGTCGATGGGTGAGCACGCCGCCATCACCGCCAAGGAGTTCGGCATCCCGCGCGAGGCGCAGGACGAGCTGGCCTACCTGTCGCACAAGAATATGGCGGCCGCCTACGACCGCGGTTTCTTCGACGACCTGATCACGCCGTTCCTGGGTCTGACCCGGGACGACAATCTGCGGCCGAACTCCTCGATCGAGAAGCTGGCCACGCTGAAGCCGGTCTTCGGTGTCAAGGCGGGCGGGGCGACCATGACCGCGGGCAACTCCACCCCGCTGACCGACGGCGCCTCCGCGGTGCTGCTGTCCAGCGAGGAATGGGCCGCCGAGCGCAAGCTGCCGCTGCTGGCGCACCTGGTCGACAGCGAGGTCGCCGCCGTCGACTACATCCACGGCCCCGACGGCCTGCTGATGGCGCCCACCTACGCGGTTCCGCGCCTACTCGCCCGCAACGGCCTGACCCTGCAGGACTTCGACTACTACGAGATCCACGAAGCCTTCGCCTCGGTGGTGCTGGCCACCCTGGCCGCCTGGGAGTCCGACGCCTACTGCAAGGAGCGCCTCGGCCTCGACGGTGCCCTCGGCTCGATCGACCGCAGCAAACTCAACGTCAACGGCTCGTCGCTCGCCGCGGGTCACCCGTTCGCCGCCACCGGCGGCCGCATCGTCGCCGCCGCCGCGAAGCAGTTGGCGCAACAGGGTTCCGGCCGCACGCTGATCTCTATCTGCGCCGCGGGCGGCCAGGGCGTGGTCGCCATCCTGGAGCGCTGACGGCGGTCGCCCACGCGAGGGTAGCCGGACCGGAATTCCGCTCCGGCTACCCTCTTTTCGAGCTGAGCGCAGCGAACCCGGCCCTGCGTCCGCAAGGTCCCACCAGTTGCGCGCGCGTGCCGCGGCCTGCGCAAGCGGCTCGAAGCCGCGGCCACGAGAAGTGCGGCTTCGCCGTTGTACCGAAATCCGTCCATTCGCCCAGCCATGTGTGCTGATCGCGCTGTCGTACGTATACCGGTCGGATGTCCGAGCGAAGCGGTGCGGAGACGACCCCCTACCGGCGCACTCGCCGGTACGCTCGGTTGCCGTATCGGGCGACGATATCTGGGAGACGAGTGCCGATGGTGGAAACGCGACGGTGGTCGTGGCCGCGGATGCTCGGCGCGGACGGCCCGGCGTCGGTGATCTGCATCCGGGTGGCGGTGGGCCTGGTGTTCCTCAGCGAGGGGATCCAGAAGTTCCTGTACCCGGACAAGCTGGGGCCAGGCCGCTTCGACAAGATCGGGATACCGGCGGCGACGTTTTTCGCCAATCTCGACGGCGTTGTCGAAATCGCCTGCGGTGCCTTGATTATCGTCGGTCTGCTAACCCGGTTGGCGGCGGTGCCGCTGCTGATCGATATCAGTCTGGCGATCGCGCTGACCAAGCTGCGTGAGCTGCGCCCCGGCGGTTTCCAAGGCGTGCAGGGTTTCTGGGGCATGGCCCACGACGCCCGCACCGATTTCGCGATGCTGCTCGGACTGATCTTCCTGCTGTGGGCCGGACCCGGCCGCTGGTCGCTGGATGCCGCGATCACGCAGCCCACTCAATCCGCGCGCAGCAAGGCCATGAATCCGTAGTCCATGTACGGCTGCATCGTGCGACCACAACCTGTTGCCTGAGCCGCTGTTGGGTGGTGAGTTTTGCGGGGCACGCTGGCGCGTATGGTGCATGCGGTTTCAGCAAATCTTGCGCATGCCGGCGGTCGGCGGGCGGTTCGGCGTTTTGTGACGCAGTCTCAGGCATGGTCGAAGTGCAGTCGATTCTTCGACACCGGGAGCGGCTCGTGGTGGGCGAATAGCAACACCGGCCCACGGCAATCGGGTGGACCAATGCGTATCGAGGCGGTGAAGTTCTCCAAGCGAACATAGCCGAGCAGTCGTCCCCAGAAGTCGGCGAGTCGAGTCGGGTCCTGCGAGTCGATCGTCACACAGTCGATCCGTGCCGTGGTGTGTTCACCCGTCGAAGCTTCCATTGCTGTGGACGGTAGCTGACGTCCGAGCGAATCATGTTGTCGGACAAGCCCGCCGCGCAACGGGCGAGGACAAACCCTGCGAGCAGGTCGGTCTCGAACCGCTCGATCTCCTCCGGGCCCGCTGGCGCACGCATCTCGCGCAGATCCCGCACGACCGACAACCCCACCACGCCTCCTGGCCTTCAACTTCACCGCTGGAGCATCATCCAACGCGAGACTGGCGCGGAATACCCTGCGCGGAAAACGCACGTTGGCGACAGCGAGCACCGCGAGGTTGACCACCACCGAGAAGCCGACGATGCCGATGATCGGATTGGGAAAGCCGAATACGGCGGCCCGTTCGGTGGTCATCACACTGCCACAGGACAGGATCGGGTTGATGCTGCACGAGGGCCGGTAGTTCGGATCGATGAACAACTTGAACCGCTCGATGGTCAGCGTGACCGAGGCGAGCCCACCGACCAGCAGCACCCAGGCGAGCGACGGTGTTGTTCACTTGGCCGCCGCGGCCGCGATGACCGCTGCCATCGCGTCGGACTTGAACTGACCGTTCGGCAAGCCGATGTCCTGGTTTTTCACCTGGGTGCCATTGACGAAGATCGTCGGTGTCGTCTGGACTCCGCTGTTCTGCACATCCTCGGTCTTGGCCCCGATGTACTCGTTGTAGTTGTTGTCCTTGATGCACTGCCCGACCGAATCCGGCACGCCGGCGCTCTTCGCGATATCGATCAGCTGGTCATCGGTCAGACCCGCACTGCCCTCGCCGGGCTGCTGCTCGTACATGGTGACCAACCAGCCCACGTACTTCGACGGATCCGCCTCGGCGACGCAGTACGCCGCATTGGCCGCGCGTGAGGAGTACTTCGTGGTGGAGGCCTCGTTCAGGAACGAGATGATATTGTACTCGACGATGGCGGTGCCGTTGTCGACGGCATTCTTGATGGCCTGGGCATTGGCGGCCTCGAACGCCTTGCAGGCCGGGCACTGCAGGTCGGCGACGACGCGGACGGTCACCTTGGCATCGGGCTTGCCGATCCGGACCGCACCGTTGTCGGTGACGGTCGCGGTGGCGCCGTTGGGTAGCCCGCTCGCCGTGGCGGCGATGGACGGGGTGGGGCCCAGATCGTTCTTGTCGGCGTTTTTCACCGCGATACCGATGCCGATCGCCGCGATGAGCCCGATCAGCATGGCGGCCACACCCGCCTGGATGAGAATCTTGCGGTTGCGGTCGGCGCGCTCCGCCGCCGCGAGCGGATTCGTCTTACCATTCGGTTTCTTGCTCACCGTGCGTTCACCACGCCTTTCGCTTACCTGCCGGTTTCCTACCGCCACGATGGTAGATCCCGAACCTCCCTGGGTGGAGGCATACGGCGGGGACTACAAATTCCGGACCCGCGGAGGCCTTTCTTGCTGCGATTGGCAAATTGATGGTCGTTGACGGCGAACTGTAGACCTCGAGGGCGGGTCAACCGGCCGCTGCCGATGCCGGTAGCAGTAGTACCAGGTTGGACACTGCGGCATTCCCCACTGAAGGTATTGCGGATGCAGATTCCGGGAATGCCGCATAAGTGCTGTCTTCCGCGGACTTGTGCGTCGTGCCATATTCAAATGCGTATTGGTTCTTCGCTAGTCGGCGGAGACAAGAACGAAGGAGAAACGCAATGCGTGACGAGGGCATCCAGGAGTACACCCAGGTGGACACCTCGGCGGCGGCACCCGCATCGGTGCGAGTTCTCACCGACAACGAGCTGGCCGCAATCCGCGGTGGCGGCGGGCCCATTGACGGGTGCGACGGGAAACCCCATGGGGGACCCTGGTGTTAATTCGAGGCGCTCGGTAGACCACAGCACCGAGGCCGTGGCGCCCGGGCGGCTGTAAAAGGAGAATACTCGCCTCTTACAGCCGCCCGGGCGAAGCCGTAGTCTCGTCGTTGCAGACTGCGTCAGATATGAAGCCCGGCGCGTGCCGCAGTTGAGGCTGATTACTTGTTCGGTTCGACATTTATCCATCGATCACAATTTCGCTGGTAACGCGTCCAGCTATCGCATGCAACAATCGCGGGTCTATTTGACGGAATCAAGGCACTTGTGCAAAAGAAGGGATTCGCGGTGACAGACGGTCCTGATGCGCTAGGGCCCGCGCCAGGCGGCTCATCGGTTTTCGAGCAGTTGAATCATTGGCTGTTCCGGCAGTCGGCGCTTGCGTATTACGAGTCGTGGGGCGGCGATCCTGCCCTCGCCGCACGCGCGCCCGACGGCGCGCTTCCGAAGCGGTGGTGGCCGGTGATCGTCGCGGCGTGTCTGGTTTGCCTGGCGATGCTGGGTGTGTTTTCCGTACTGGTCAAGGTGCCGGTTATCGCCAGAGTGCCGGTACTGCTGGTTGATCTGGCTGACGGTGCACGGCCGGACGAGGTCGTGGCCGTGTTTCCGGAGAGCGCGAAAGAGTCGGTGCGCCGGGGGACGACAGTGCAGGTGCCCGCCGCTGGCCGCACAGGCATGGTTGGGGTCACAGTGTCAGGTGACGGGGCGGTGCTGACCGCGTCGCAGCTGGTGGCCGTATACCCGGCGCTAGCCGAGGCGGCGGACCTACCGGCGCGCGGCATGTTTGCGCAGAGCGCCGGTGTTTCAATGTCGGCCGGCCGTGGCGTCGGTGCCGGTGCCGGTGGCGGGACCGTGGTGCTGACCGCCAAGGGCTATGTGGGCGAACGGTCACTGATGCAGCTTGTCGAGTCCGCCGGTCGGATGGCCGGCTCGTAGCTGTCGGTGGGCGGTGGTGGCGTGGACAGCACCAGCCGTCACAAATGAGAAATCGAACGATGGGTGAAGGGTGTGAGCGACGAGAGTACGCGGCACCGGTCGGTGCGGATCCGGCCACGGCGTCAGGTGCCGGTGTTGATCTCCGATACGATGACCGAGTGCGGGGCGGCCTGCCTGGCCATGGTGTTGGGCTATTTCGGCCGCCGGGCCACGGTCGAGGAGTGCGCGAAACTATGTTTCGTTGGCCGGGACGGGGCGAGCGCATTGTCGGTCGCGACCGCTGCCCGCAGCTATGGCCTGCGGGTCACTCCGTGCCGGGTGGAGCAGCTTGACGACCTCGCCCAGATAGGCCGGCCGGCAATCCTGTTCTGGGGATTCAACCATTTCGTCGTGCTGGAACGGTTCCGCGGCGCAGACGCAGTGATCGTGGACCCGGCTCGTGGCCGAATCTTCGTCGAGAGGCAGGAGCTGGACGAGAACTTCACCGGTGTGGCCCTGCCCATGGCCCCGGGGCCGGAATTCCGCCCCGGCGGGGCTCGCCCGGCTAGCCCCGGTTGGATCATGGCAAAGCGGGTGCTGCGCGCGCCCGGTATCGGCCCCCTGATCACCAAGGTCGTGCTGGCGTCTCTGCTGCTTATCGGCCTCGGGGTGATCGGGCCGTGGGTGATCACGATTATTGTCGACCAAGTCGTGCCGACCGGGCAGCGCGTCACCTTACAGGTCATCGCGGTCGGCGTGGGGCTGGTCCTCCTCTGCCGCTCACTAGTGAGCCTGGTGCGTGGCCTGCTGCTGGTCGACATACAAAATGAGGTCGACCGCACCCTGTCCACCTCATTTTTCGACCATCTGCTCCGGCTGCCCTACAGTTTTTTCGAGAGACACTCCGTCGGTGACCTGCAGAGCAGGCTGGCGGCAAACAGCCAGATGCGGATGGTGCTCACACAGAACACGTTGAGCGGGGCGCTCGACGGCATCCTTGTCGTCGTCTACGCAGCGGTGCTGTTCGCAGCATCCCCGGCGTTTGGGCTGGCCGCGGCCGGGTTCGGGGTTGTGCAGATCCTGCTCGTCGTCATACCTGCCCGTCGGATCACCCAGCTTACCGTTACCGAGCTCGCCGAGGGCGGGAAGACCAGTGGCTTTGCGGCCGAGGCGCTGCGCGGCATCGACTCAGTCAAGGCCGCTGGTAGCGAAGCGTGGGCGTTCAGTCGCTGGCATTCCCTGTACGAACGCCAGCTCACCACCGGCATGCGACGGGCCCGGCTCACCGCTGTGCTATCGGTCGCCGCCACCGCCGTCGCCGACGCATCCACCCTCGTACTGCCCCTACTTGCCGGATGGCAGGCCCTCTCCGGTACTTACTCCGTCGGCGCCATGATCGGCCTCGTCGCGCTCGCCGCGAACCTCTCTCAGCCACTGACCCGGCTTGCGGTCACCGTCCAACAGCTTCAGGGCGTACAGGGCCACCTGCGCCGGCTGGCCACCATCTTGACCACCACGGTCGAACAGGCTCCGGCAACGTGCCGACCCGCCCCCACCCTGACCGGCCATATCGACCTGCACAACGTTGGTCTACGTCACCCCGGCGCAAGCTCGTGGGCCCTGCGACACATCACCCTCACCATTCCCGCCGGAGCCCGGGTCGCATTCGTCGGCCCCTCTGGCAGCGGCAAATCCACTCTGGTCAAAATGATCCTCGGCTTCTACCCACCCAGCGAGGGCCGGGTCCTGCTCGACGGGCACGACCTGCGCGACTTGGACCTGGGAACTGTCCGCCGCCAGTGTGGCGTCGTTCCTCAGGAGGTCGTTGTCTTCAACGGCACCATCCGCCGAAACATCGCCTTCGGCAATCCCGACCTGTCATTCGCCGAGGTCCGTCGCGCCGCCCAGCTTGCCGACCTCGAACGTGACATCGCCACGATGCCTATGGGCTACGAGACCATCATCTCCGAAAACGGCTCGACGCTTTCCGGCGGTCAGCGCCAACGCCTCGCCCTTGCCCGAGCCCTCGCTGGCCAGCCTGCCATCCTCATCCTCGATGAAGCCACCAGCGCCCTGGACACCATCACCGAAACCACCATCGCCAACAATCTCGTGCACGCCGGCATCACCACCATCACCGTCACGCATCGGCTGTCCACCATCCGACGGGCGGACACCATCGTCGTCTTGAGCAACGGCGGCATCGCCGAGATCGGGGACCACAACACGCTCATCGCAGCCCCCGGCGGCCTCTACGCCGCCATGGCAACAGGCGCCGAAACTGCCGTATAGTCAGGCAGCTTTCGTAGTGGTACTGAGGATAGTCGGGCAGGAAGCCCACTGCTCGTCCTCACCTCGGCTGGGTCTGCTGAGCAGGCAGAGGAAGTGGAAGTGGAGCCGTCGACTCACCAGGAACTGGCGTTCTGACCGGTCTATACCAAGTTACTAGACCTTTCCCTGTGATGGCTTCACGTTGCCCCTTCACGCGGCATTCAACAATACCGGGCGGCCGACAGTCGTCGCAATGATCGGTTTGCGCAGCGGATCAGGAACATGTTCTCTCAGTGGATCATCTGCTGTCGGTGGTCCCGCGACTGGCGAACGTGATTGTCCCACAACGGGTGCCAAACGCCAGCAAAAAAACTTGCTTCAAGATCTCAACACGCTGACTGGTAAGATGACCCCTTCCATCATGGCGTCCTGCGGCCTGCGCGATCGGCCGCCCGGTCTCCCGTACCGCACCCTCACCGAACTCCGGATCGAACTTACTCCGCCATCAGGCCCTTACCCTATGGTCCGGCTTCCACGATAAGAGGGGAATCGCAGGGCGCCCGCACCGTCGCTAGTGGGTAAATGCAAAACCACAACTTCGTTACCCATCACATTCGGCGAAACCGCGACCAGCCGCCTGGCCTGCACGCCCAACACTGAATGACGGAACCGCACGATATCGGGATCGTGACTGCTGACCGGATATTCAGACCACCACGCCCTGAATTCGGGACTGAGGTCGGACAATTCGTTGACCAGGTACGTCAGCCGTTCATTGTCGAGACCCTTCGCCGCCATGGTACGCAATCGCCCCACCAGGTTGCGGGCAGCTCCCTCCCAGTCCACGAAACGCTCGCGTGCTTCCGGTTCTGTGAACATCCACCAGGCGATGTTGCGCTGCTGATCAGGAAGCTTCGCGAAGTTGGTGTAGCATTTTTCGGCCGCATCGTTCCAGGCCAATACGTCAGCACTGCAGGTCACGGCATAGACCGGACAGCGAGAATCGAATGCCCAGACAATCTCCCACAGAAGCTTCTCGTGAGATGGTTGGCGCACTACCGGACTCGGGGGCGGTAGCCGCCCACAGGAAAGTAGGTGCAGATAGCTGCGTTCGCCCTCGCTGAGTTGTAGCACTTGGGCGAGGCTGTCGAGCACCTCGGACGATGGGTTGATGTCACGCCCCTGCTCGATGTAGGTGTACCAGGTCGGGCTCAGACCAGCCAGAATAGCGACGTCCTCCCGACGCAGTCCGGCAGTGCGGCGCCGTCGACCGGCAGGTAGACCTACCGTAGATGGATCAATCCGCTCACGGCGACTCCGCAGGAATTTTCCCATTTCAAGCCGCTGTGGCTCCTTGTCTAGCACAGGACCGCTCCTCTTCGGCGACGTCTTCGGAGCGAATCGATCCCCGCCACCGTCTCCTGAGTTGCCGATAACCAGGAATCGAACGCTCCGCGCCGGAACTGGGTCCGGCAGGTCGCCCGATCCTAGCGATGGTTGCCCGATATCGGAGGTTATCGGCCAACACATCCTGTGGCGTGTATGGGTCGCGGTGAGGTTCTTCCGTTTTCACGGAGAGCTCCAATCCGTGGTCCGATAGGACCAGAAGGAGTTCATCGGTGCCTGCACCGAAGAAGTATCCCGAGAAGCTGAGGGCTCGGGCCGTCAGGCTGTAGCGGGAGTCGGATCCCAAGCCGACGACTCGGAAGGTGGCCCAGTAGCTGGGTGTGATCATGAGACGTTGTGGAACTGAATTCGCCAGGCGGAGGCCGACGCTGGCGAGCGGAGCGATCGGCCGACGACCGACATGGTCGAGGAGAACAAGCAGTAAGCGGGTGGCCGAGCTAGAGCGGCTCAATGCGGTATTGCACTATGCGAGTGCGTATTTCGCGTCGGAGCTCGGCCAGACCCGGAGGTGATCCTGCGGTTCGTGAAAGATCACCTGCAGCACCTCGGTCATCTTCGTGGACTTGCGCGCCCATGCCGGCAGGATCGCCGAGGAAAAATGTTGCCGCTCACCCGTTTCCATATCGGTGCGCCTGTCATTGACCCGCGGTGCTTTCACCGTGACCGCACCGGCGGCGGTCAGCACCTCCCGCTCGGCGTGAAACCCTTTACGCACCACCAGCCGGCGGCCGTTCTCATCGACCTGGCCGGCGAAGCGGTCTCTACGGAGCATGGCTGCGAGAAGTCATCGAAAGCGCAGTGTCGGGTCGGACCGATGTCGATCCGCTCGCCGTTCTGGCGTCGCTCATCGCAGAGCGCTTCATCGAAGGGCCCGCAGCTGCGACCCCGCTCGCCAAGATACGCCCAGTGCCCGCTTCGGAAAGGCAAATTGTCGCCATGGCGGGTAGTCACATCACTATCAAGGCAGCCGGATCGGGTCGGATCAGCCCGACTCGGACCGGATCGGGTCGCATTTACTCGACCAAGAAGTCGAGCAAAAAACTCACCAGCGCCAAGCGTGTCAACAAGACAGAGTCCGGTAGGTGAAGAAAGTCCTCGTTGCCGACGATATCCAGCGGCGCGTCACGTGAGGCTGGGCATGGCGGCCCCGGTGAACGAGAAACTGGCGGAATTGTGGCCGCTTGATCATGAGGCATCGATGCATGGGCCGACCCTCCCGGCTAGTGTCGTGCCACCGATGGGGTTTGTGGGCTACTGACCGGGCAGTTCGAGATGCCCGCCGAAGGCTTTCCGCATCGCCGAGAGCACCTTGTCCGCGTATAGCGATTCTCCTCGCGAGGAGAATCGCGCGAACAGGGCCGAGGCCAGCACGGGCACGGGCACGCCGGTGTCGATCGCGGCATCGACCGTCCACCGGCCTTCGCCGGAATCGGATACCCGACCGCTGTAGGAGTCCAGGTTCGGGTCCGCGTACAGCGCGGCTGCCGTGAGATCCAGCAACCAGGAGGCGACCACCGACCCCCGGCGCCATACTTCTGTGATCTCGGGCACGTCGAGGTCGTAGCGGTAGTACTCGGGGTGTTCCAGCGGCGTCTCCTCCGCGGAGAACCCGCCCGCGTGCTCGGCGCCGTAGTTGGCCTTGGCCAGGACGTTCAACCCTTCGGCGTAAGCCGCCATCGCCCCGTACTCGATGCCGTTGTGCACCATTTTCACGAAGTGGCCCGCGCCCGCCGGTCCACAGTGCAGATAGCCGAGTTCGGCCGTCGAGGGCTCCCCGGTGCGTCCCGGCGTCCGCTCGGCGGCCGCCAGGCCTGGCGCGATGGATTTCAGCAGTGGGTCGAGGTACTTCACCTGCTCCGCCTCGCCGCCGATCATCAGGCAGTAGCCGCGGGACCGGCCGAATACCCCACCTGAGGTGCCGATATCCAGGTAGTGGATGCCTTTGGGTCGCAGCCGCTCGGCGCGCTCGAGGTCCTCGTGGTAGCGGCTGTTGCCGCCGTCGATGACGATGTCGCCGGGCTCGAGCAGTTCGGCCACCTGGTCGATCACCGCGCTGGTCGCGCCCGCTGGGATCATCACCCAGACCACGCGCGGGCGCTGGAGTATGCGCACGAACTCCGCGAGGTCGGTGCTGCCCTGGAAGGTGTCCCCGAGCTCGGCGCGCAGTTCGTCGACGTGCTGGGGGTGACGTTCGTACCCGACGGCAGTGTGCCCGTCCGCGACGATCCGGCGCACGATGTTGGCGCCCATTCGGCCCAGGCCGATCATTCCCAGCTGCATGCCATCCATCTCCTCGTATGCGAAGTCTTGCGGCGGGGTCGTTTCCTGCGATTCTCCCGCCTGGGTTCGATCACGTCCGCCGGCGCGTGTAACGCCTCGCGCGGCCTGTCGATAAACAGGACGGCTCCGCACAGTTGCCAGACCCCCGACCCGGCAACTGTGCGGGCCTCTTTGTGTGCTGTACCGGGCTCTACGCGCGGGATGTGCTGCTCTCCGCGCTGTGCCGATCGCTGTCGGTAGGGGCCACTATCGTGGGTGTGGACTCGTGTCGTGCGAGTCCACAATTCAATCGAACGTGGAGGACGGTTCGTGACGAGCCAGCCGAGCGCCGGAGACCGCGGCCCACACACGGGTGGCGAAGTCGGAGGGCGTCAGCTCCTCGGGGCGGATCGACCCCAGGAATCAGACCGATCGGCCGGTTGGCGCGGCGATGCGCTGCCCACCGCGCCGATCCACACCAACCGTAGGCGGCCGTTGCCTCCGCCGCCGCGTAGGGTACCCGGGCGCCGCCCGATTGCCATCCGGTTGCCGAAGCGTCCGGATGTCGCCGTGGCCCGCCGGGTGGGCATCGCGGTCGGCGCGGTGCTCGCCATCGCGGGCCTGGGATACGCGCTGGACTTGGCGCTGTCCTCGGGCGAGGTGCCACGCGGCACCGTCGTCGCGGGCGTCGACATCGGAGGCAAGGACAAGTCCGCCGCCGATGCCGCCCTGCGGACCGAACTCGAGCCGCGAGCGAGCCGGGAACTGCCGCTGCGCATCGGCGACGTGCAGACCCGCATCGTGCCGAGCGCCGCCGGGCTGGCCGTCGACTGGGACGCCACTTGGTCGCGGATCGGCTCCCAGCCGATCAATCCGTTCACCCGTCTCGCCTCGTTCTTCACCACCCGCGACGTACCGATCGTCAGCGCGATCGATGCGCCGTCCCTCGATCGCCAGCTGTCCGAACTGCGGGTGCACGACCGCCCCTCGGTCGAAGGCACCATCACCTTCGACAAGGCGAGACCCGTCGCGGTCGCGCCCGTGCCGGGCCGGGAGCTGGACGTCGCCGCCGCGCGTACGGAACTGGTCGACCGGTGGGCGACTGGCACGACAGTGGATCTCCCCGTCGTTCCCGCGCCGCTGAAGGTGCGTCCGGAGGCCGTCGACAAAGCCTTCCGCGAGATCGCGCAACCCGCCGTAGGCGCTCCGATCTCGTTCGCGGGCAAGGGCGCCGCGGCCAGGCTCGATCCCGAGCAGATCGCCTCCGTTCTGACCTTTGCCCCCGATGAACGAGGCGGTCTGGCCGTGTCGGTGAACCAGGACGCCGCGATCGGTCTGCTCGCACCGCAACTGGCTGCCTCGGAGGTCGAACCGAAGGACGCGACGTTCGCGGTGTCCGGCGGCAAGCCGTCCGTTGTTCCCGCCGTGGTCGGCGACAAGATCAACTGGCCGAAGACGCTCGAGCAGTTCACCGCCCTGCTGGTCGCTTCGGGCGACCGGACGGGCCAGGCGATCTACGAACGCGTCGACCCGAAGCTGACCACCGAGGCCGCGCAGGGGCTCGGCGTAACCGAGGCTGTCGGGTCATTCACCACCGGTGGCTTCAGCGGCCCCTCCGGCATCAACATCCGCACCGTAGCCGGAAAAGTCAACGGCGCGATCGTTAAGCCCGGAGAAACGTTCTCGCTCAACGATTTCACCGGTCCGCGCGGCACCGCCGAAGGATACGTGGAGTCCGGCATCATCGATCACGGCCGTCCCAGCACCGCCGTCGGCGGCGGTATCAGCCAGTTCGCCACCACGCTCTACAACGCGGCATATTTCGCCGGTCTCGAGGATGCGGGCCACACCGAGCACAGCTATTACATCTCCCGCTACCCCGCCGCCCGCGAAGCCACCGTTTTCGACGGTGCGATCGACCTGAAATTCCGCAACAACACCCAAACCGGTATCTACATCGAAACTTTCGCGACCGATGCCGAGATCACCGTCCGCCTGTGGGGCACCAAGACCGTCGACGTCGAATCCATCACCGGCGAAAAAACCAAACCGACCGAACCCAACACCATCACTTTGCCAAAGGGCAAGGACTGCATCGCCTCCGAAGGCGCCCCCGGGTTCACCATCTCCGACACCCGCGTCATCACCGAACGCAAGACCGGCCGCGAAGTCACTCGCAGAACCCGGACGGTGAAATACGACCCGATCCCGGTCGTGAAGTGTGAGTGAGCTGAAGCGGCAGCAGGGACATTCTTCGACCTATCGGAACGCGGAAATGTTCTGGGAAACCCAGTCGCGGAACGTCTGAGCCGGGAACCGGGTTACCTGAGCGACTGTGTCGCGAACCGCCAGCAGCTCGTCGTTGATGTCACCGCCCGTGACATCGAGAAGCGCGTCGGCTGCTTGTGATCCCATACCCGCAATCATCCGTTCGCGCGCTTGCGCACGGCTGATCTCGGTCACCGAGAGCGGACGTCCGAGGACCGAAGCGATGGTTTCGACCTGCTGGCGAGCAGTTATGAGTTCAGGTCCGGTCAGGGCGTATTCGCGGCCTCGATGCCCGGGTTCGGTCAATGCCGCACGGGCTACGCGCGCGATATCACCAGGATGAACGGTGGGCAGACCGACCTCGGCGAAGGGGATCTCCACACCACCGCGTTCACGAATCGAGTCCGCCCACCACAAGGCGTTGGACGCGAACTGGGTGGGGCGCAAGATGGTCCAGTCCATGCCGCTGGTCTCGACCAGTTGTTCCACAGCGGCGTTCTCCTGCGCCGGCCCCAGATGGGGATGCGTTTGCACGGTGATGGAGGACACCAGCACGACATGCTCGACGCCCGCACGCTGGGCTGACGACAGGATGGCGGCATCGTCCCCGACGCGCGACACCAGGAACAACGCGGTGGCCCCTTCGATTGCGGGCCGCAGCGAGTCCGTATCCTGCAGGTCGGCCTGGAACGGCTCGACCCCTTCGGGCAGCCGGGCTGAGGTTGCGTTCCGGGTCGCCGCACGAACGCGGACCTCGCGATGCTCAGCCAGCTGTGTCAGCAGTGCTCTGCCGATGTTGCCAGTCGCGCCGGTCACCAGAATCGTTTTCGCCGACGCTTGCGTGTTGATCATGGCCCCAAAGCTAGAACCTCAACACCAGTTCAGGTCAAACGATCTGCCGCAACACGGCGCTCCACACGACCGGCAGCTCCGGCTCCGCTCGGTACGTGGAGAGGCGCTCATGGCGGGGCCAGATCCATCACACCGCTGAAGGTCCGCCCGCGAGCGAGTCCAGGGCGGCCTTTGTGGCTCTGCTACACCGGGACGCCGATGCGGCGGGACAAATCCCGCACATCTCGGCTCATACCTGTGGGCGGATGCCGCACCAGGTCGTGGATCATCTCCCGGGCGAACCCGTTGTACCGGATCGTCTCCGGCGCCGTTTGCTCCGACCTCTCCAGCATCGCGAGCGCCGCCCCAGGGTCCCGATGCTGCGTGTAGGCGCGCGCGACCTCGATGTAGTGGCGGGATCTGCGCGGCACTGACGCGATCGTTTCCGCATCCAAATCCCGTACGGCCCGCAAGGCTTCCGCCGACCGCCGCAACTCCACGCCCAGCGTCGTAGCGTGCGCCTGCATCACCGGTATCGAGAACGATGTCTGTACATGCCGGTATCCAGGGCCGAGGTTGCGGGCCATCTCGTCGGCGGTCTCCCAGTGCTGCCACGCATCACCGTGGCGGCCGCGGCGAGCGTGCACGTATGCCTCCTCCGCCTCCAGGGCGCCCGCGATGCCCCGCCAATCGTCTGGGGTTTCATCCCGCTCCAGGTAAGGCTCGAGTTGCTTCAGCGCATCCCGGACCAGCGCGATCGCTTCCTCCCAGCGGCCGGAGTCCCGAAGGGCCTGCACCATCGCCCATGTGCTGCATGCGATTACGTATGGGTCGTCGGCTTCGAAGCCTTCGTGCATCGCCCGGTCCGCGACCAACCACACCAGTTCCGGAGCGGGCTGGTAGGCGACGAAGAAATCCGCCAGTTGGTAGACCCCCGCGAGGATGCGTCGTGCCTCCCGGCGGTCGGGGCCGGTAACCCGGGCGGCCTGCTGCGCGTCCCGGATCAGGCCAGGCAGCAGGGCGCCGAGTTGGGTGCGGTGGTCGGGGCTGGTATGCCGGATCTTCCACGCCTGATCCAGGCGGATGGCCAGATGTTCCACTCTGGTCGGGCGGGCATTTCCCGCGATCCGGTAGTCGGTGAGCGCCTGACGCACCTCGGACAGCGCCTCATGCTGCCGCCCGGCGAACACCGCCACCGATACAGCGGCACCGTTCCCGGTCAGCTCAGCAAGATCCTTCACCTCGAGCGCTTGCGCGATCCGCAACAACGTCGGAAGTTTCGGAGTCTGAAGGCGTCCGGACTCAACGGCTTTGAGCCACTCCGCCGATCGGCCCACCAATCCCGCCAGCACGGGCCGCGACATGCCCGCGCGCTCGCGCAGCCACTTGATTCGTATGCCTACCGGTGCTTCACCCCGGGGGTCGTGCATGTGACCCTCCTTCGTTTCCGCAGGTTAGAGCGTATCCACCACGTTTCGGTGTTCGTTGGGCCGGGCTCGGCCGCTACTATCCGCATCAAGGGTGGGAACTCGTGGATCAACGGACGCCGACGCGCTGGGCGAGTCCGCGCAACGCGTTGGGGCGCTCCTTTTCCAGCAGCTCGGCGACGACCTGCTTCAGCAGCGACTGGTACATCGTCCACTCCGGGCCGCCGATCCGCTCCGCGGCAAGCAGCATGTCCAGTGCTTTCTGATGCTGCCCAATCCGGTTCAGCGCCGCGGCCTGATCCAGCAAATGCCGGGCCTGGCTCACCTGCGTGAGACCAGCCCCACGGTTCGGCATCGCCTGCGCCGCCTTCAGCGCTTCGGGATACCGCTCCGACGAGACATTGATGTCGACTGTTTGCATCACCACCTGCGACGGGCCGAAGTTGCACTCGTAATCCTTGGTGTCCGATCCCAAGCGCTCCGCCACTTCACCAGCAGCGCCAGCGAGATCCAGTGCCTCTCTGGTCTTCTGCCCCCGGCCGGCCGCCGTTGCGGTCTGCAACATCAAGGACCCGTACACCGACAGCTCCGAAGTCGACGCATCCCCGACCGGCTCTACGCTCGCCGCGGCCTTCAACGCGACTTTGTGCGACTCTTCGTAGCGGCCCTGGACGAGCAGCTGCCACGCCACGGAGCCCCGCAGAGTCGCCAATAGCAGTGGGTCATTCCCGTGTTCCGCTGCCGACAATGCGCTTCGGATCGCGGTGAACGCCGGATCGGCCTGCCCCATGTGCACGAGCGTGCACCCTGTCACCCAGTACATGCGTGCCAGCAACTCGTGCGCCGGCGCTACGTCTGCGGCCTGAGCTACGTGCGCGGTTGCCCGTAACTGAGAGATGCCGGACGGGAGCACACCTGCGAGCACTTCATAGCGGCCGTTCCAGTAAGCGCCCCACGCATAGTCCACTGCGCGCCTGGCCTCGCTGATAGCAATCGGCAGGTCGTCCCGCTCGTCGCCGGTCAGGTCATCGACCGCTGTTAGTGCGCGCCTGATGGCAACCACTCCGGCATGCGGGTCGCTGGACGGGATTCCATACCGCTTACCGACCAGATCGGCAATGTCGATGTCGAGAGCTCGTGCGATCTTCTGCAGGCTGGCGATGCTCGCGCCTTGACGGGCTCCCCGCTCGAGCTTCTTGATCAGGTCGTGGCTTACTTCGGCATGCTCAGCGAGTTGCTTCTGTGTCAGTCGTTTTCCGCGGAATCGGCGGATGCGCGCGCCGATGATTTCGTCGTCCATGGTTGGCCCTTCGCTGCGTCCCTGCTCTGACAAGGGTAAGCGAGATTCCTCAAAAGGGGGACACCTTGTCCCCCCGTGACTTCAGGGACCGGCTTTACGTTTCAAGTGCCGCCTCGCGCAGTGACTCGAACCTCCTCGCTGGGTGGCATCAAACCACTACGGAACACACGCGCAGGGGGTAGAGGAGATGCCCGGAATTCTGATCGCCGTCGCAGCAACTGCTTTCATGCTTGTCCTGATCTTTGTCTGGTTGCCCGCTCTCATGGGCCATCTCGGTGGTTGCCATCCGGAACCAATCACCTGCTACAGCGTCCAGCAGGCGCATCAGGTGATGCAGGATCTCATCGACTGCGACGCTGGCAGCTGTGCGGCCAAGTGCGCCGCCATGGATGTACTCATCGCCACAAAGCGCTGCGTTCCCGCGAGGGCCGTCCGGTGAACGCGGTAGCCCAAACCTACGAGCTGAATCGGTGGCGGCTGCAGAAGTGCGACGAGACCTACATCAGTGGTCTCCAGCACGCACGGTTCGTCATGACTCTGCACGGCGGGCATGGAGGATGCCGTCTTTTCCTGGCGGCCCTGCGGTACACATCGAGTGTGTGCGGATGATCGGCTACTGGGAGTCTTTCATCGACGGCTTCGGGGCGGTCGTCGGGGACGACGGGTTCCTGTACACCGCTGAGGAGTACGCGGATCTGCTCGAGGAGCAGGCAGTCGCGCGCGCCGAATGGCCGGACACCGACGGGTGGGTGTGATCATGGCCGCCGCCCTGATCGTCGCCGCCGGCCTCGCCGCCATGGCCGCGATCTGCTACGCCGTCGCCCTGCACCGCCCTGAACCCGATGCGCACGTCGATCCGGTGGGCGACTGATGATCAGTCTCGCTGACGCCGAGCAGTAGCGAAATTTCCACCGAAGCGGACTACTGCACCTACAGCACGCTGCTGCGCGGGCTACGCTGCCTCTGCGAACGCAGCTTCGCCATCCTCACCGGCTGCTGGCCCGCCCGGCGACATTTCACCCGCAGCCCCGAGAAGAGCGGCACCATCGTCAAGGCCGCCCTCGTCCTCACCCACTTCGAATACCGCCGCACCGAATGAAAGTCGGTGAAATCACCTCTGTGTGCATGTGACAACCGCTGCGGTCGGAGTCATTGCCATGGGTCGATGATGGGCACTGCGGCGGCCTCGAACGGCGTGGTGTCGTGGGTGGCGACGATGAAGCCTGCGGCGGCGGCCGTGGCGGCGATCATGCCGTCGGCGGTGGCGATGGCCAGTCCGGCGGCGCGTGCGGTGGACATGAGATGCGCGTACTGCGTGGTGGCGTCCAGGTCGTACGGCAGGATGCGTCCGGTGAACAGCGGCAGTATGCGGCCCTCCAGCTGCTCGAGGAGTTCGGTGCGGCGGCGGCCCGCGGGCATGCTGGCCGCGCCGTAGCGCAGCTCGCCGACGGTGATGGCGCTCAGGTACAGGGTTTCGATGTTCTGGGCGTCGAGCCAGTCGGCTACTCGCGCGTCGGGGGCCGGGCGCAGAGGTTCGCTGATGACGTTGGTGTCCAGGACGATCACTAATCGAACTCCATGGGCTCGGCTGGGATACGGTCGCGGTTGTCGAGCAGGGCGTGTTCTTCGACGGTCAGCGCGATCTCGCGGCCG
Organism: Nocardia glycosmidis; assembly: GCF_052545115.1. Lineage (NCBI taxonomy): Bacteria > Bacillati > Actinomycetota > Actinomycetes > Mycobacteriales > Nocardiaceae > Nocardia > Nocardia glycosmidis. The sequence continues at coordinate 310,088 of NZ_JBQWRH010000005.1, forward strand.
ATGGCTGTGAGCATCGAGCCGAGTTTGACTCGTTCGGGTGGTTGCACAGCGTCTGTGAGGATCGCTCGTATCTCGGCCTCGGCGCTGCGGCCGTGCATAGCCGCGCGTTGGCGGATCGCTCGATGTACTTCGTCGCTCAGATTACGCACCACCACGTTCTTCATGCGATATCATCTCCTTCGTTCGATATCAACGATAGCGGAATTTTCTACTGATATCACTTTTCGTGCTGATTCCTTCAAGGGTGCTTATAGGCGGTCGGCCACCCTCGAGCTGCGAGCCATCAAAAGTCGCCATCGAGACCCAGGCCGCCAAGGTCACCCGCGTCCCCCGCGACGCAGTCCGACCGCAGACACACCACGGGTCCGGCACCAGCCGCGTGCCGACGGTCGACTCGCTGATCCGGCGTCAAGCTGGCTGACGACACCAGCCGCCCACGGTGTTCCCTGGCCGCCGGACCTGCTCTACTGGTGTTCGCCGAGGAAGGCCGGAATGTCTGCGGCCGTGGGGTAGTTGGGAAGCGGTGCCGGCTCGTCGTCGAGGAACGCGGTGATAACCGATGCTGCGCGATCGTTGTTGTCGTCGAGGCCGTTCCAGATGTGATGGCCGACGCCGGTGATGTATTGGGTCCGGGTAATCGCGGGATCGGACGCCAGGATGGCTGTCGCCCATTGGCGCAATTGGTGCGAACATTGGGCTATCACCAGCATCGCTGGTACCTCGGATACGCGCAGTTGCGGAGCGATCGACGGTGAGTGGATGATCGTGTCCTGGATGCGGAGGCTGGCAGCCGGGTTGAACGAGAAGTTCGCGGCGCTGTCCTCGACCGGGATGCGCTGGGCATCCTTCGCGCAGTAGCTGTTTGCCGTGTCGCTGCCGAGATCGGCGGCCTGGAAGGCGTTGACCGCTTCGGCCTGGCCGACCATCTGATCCTGGGGAGACAGCAGCTTTAGCCGCAGCAGCCCGAAGGCAACCGCATAGCGCGGCATGGAGACCGAGCGTAAGCCGCCGGGTGGGGGAGCAATCCCGGCGGCCGTAACGCTTCCGGTCCAGCCGGCCAGGTGCGCTGTGGGTCCGTCCATCGGTCCCGGCTCCACGATTACTGCTTTATGGATGAATGCCGCGCTCGCGGCGTCGGCCAGGGCCCGCGTGAGGATCACCGCCCCGGCGGAGAACCCGATCACGTCGGCGCGCCTGCCGGGGATGTGCTCCAGCACCGCGGTGAGGTCGCGCACCGAGCGGTCGATGGTGTAGTCGCGAATGGGCAGCGGATCGCTTCGTCCGCCGCCTGCCTGCTCGTAGGCGTAGACGTCGTAGCCATCGCCCGCCAGCCGCCGCAGAAACGTGTGGTCGATCAGGGCGATGCTGCGGACGGGACCGCCGTTGAGATACAGCAGCGGTAGACCGTGACGCGCGACGCCCGCCGGCGGTGCGTAGTGATATACAGCGACACGGCTGCCCGTCGCCAGCGTCCAACGCTCGCTCGAAACTCCGGTCAGGTCTGGAGGATACTGCCAGCTCGTCGGAACGGTTGGTACGCAGGCGCTGGCGGTGAGTGCGCAGGCCAGACTCGTCTGAATCAGCACGTGCACGGCGGAGCGCCGACGGTGACGGGCCGCCAGCAGTCCGGCAGTGGCCGCGCCGATCATGGCAGTGACGGTCCATGCCGCCCATCCACGCCCAGCCCCGCCGGTCAGTACCACGACAGCCAGAAACGCCACGACCAATGCCAGTACGGCCGTGACGTGGATGGCAGTGGTCCGTAACACTCGCAAGCTCTGTCGAACGAACGTCACCAGGATCCCCTCTGTTTCAGAACATTGTTCTGAAACAGTGTTACATGCCGGGTAGGCTGTGTCTCCATGGGACGCCCGCCGACCAACGACGACGCCACGCGCGAACGCCTCATCAGCGCTGCGACGAATCTGCTGCGCGACCGCTCGCCGGATCGCTTGTCGATGCGCGAAGTCGCCGCTGCCGCAACCGCTTCGACCACCTCGATCTACACGTTGTTCGGAAGCCGGGACGGTCTGCTCGCCGCCGTGCGCCGGCGCGTGGCGGCGCAGCTGTTCGAGGTTCTAGCCGCGGTACCCGCGGGTGACGACCCGCTCGCCGACCTGCTGGCGATGGCGTCGGCCTATCGGCGGTGGGCCCTCGACGAGCGGCATTCTTACGCGGTGATCTTCGGCGGCGGCACGACCTACACTCCCAGCGGTGCCCCGAGCGACCAAGACCCGGCGGCACCACTCGTCGATACGATCAGCCGCGTACACGTCTCCCGGTACTCGACCGCAGAGGTGAACCGCATCGCGGTCGCGGTCTGGGCGACCCTGCACGGATTCGTCACGTTCGAACTCGACGGGACCCTACCCTCGGCGTACATCGACGTGGTGATCCCGGCGGCCGTGCGATCAGTGGTCCTCGGCTGGCACGTTCCGACTTCCAGCAGCTGATATCACGGTGCGCATTCCTGCCGACCGCGTGACCACCGGCCGCTGCGCGACCCTGATGCATCCGGCGAGGACGACTGATCAGCCCAGCTCGTGCCCGGCGATCGTGTCGTCGAGTTCGCGCAGTGCGGCCGAGCCGGGAGCAGCGCCGGGTCGCCGACGTAGCTGGGCAGGTGCGTGGCTGCCGCGTTGTCGATGATGTCGCGGGCTTCGTTCAGGAGCGCAAGACGGGGAATGTAATTCGTCAGGCGATCGCGTAGTCGCCGAGGGCGGGCTCGAGCAGATCGAAAACCTGGTTTGCCTCGTTGGTCACGGTAGCTACGATGCGCTTGCGTGACTGCCCCCGAAGTGTGAGTTCCTGGATGCGCTGGAACAGCAGACGGTGGGCGGCACCGAGTTGGGCAGCGGCGGCACGGCGGGTGATGTCGTCGCCGGGCAGCACGTCGGCGAGCGCCTGCTCACGCAGTTCGTGGAGCTCCCGCAGCCGGGCTACCAGTGTTGGGCTGTCGGCGATCATGCGGCAGAAACCAGGTCCGGAGAATCCGGCCAGTGCGTCGAACCGCTGTGCTGCGGAGATGAATCCGTTGCGTAGGGCCGACAGTGCCGACTCGCCGGGCATGCGGGCGGTCACAATGTCGGCGAGCGAGGAGACGAAGTCCTGATGGATGTCCAGCGCCAGATCGTCTTTGCGCGGAAAGTAGTTCGTCACAGTCTTCTTGGCGACCCGTGCTATCGCGGCGATCTCGGCGATGGTCGTCGCCTCGAATCCGCGCTCGATGAACAATCTGGTCGCGTGATCGGAGATCGCCTGCCGGGTCTCGCGCTTCTTGCTCTCTCGCAGGCCGAGGGGCTCGGTACTCACTATCAGAACGTACCACCATTGTAAATATCCAATTGACATATAAACTACACCGATAATAATCTTACGTCCGTTATAAGATTTTTGAAGAGAGGGTGAGATGCTGCCGCGAAACAGCTGTTGAGCGACCCCTCGGTGCGGGCCGCGAGCAAGAGCAGGCGGAGATGTCGTCCCAGGCCGGACGGCATCTCCGCCCGACGAATAACCAGTTCTCGCCGGAAGCATTCCGGCATCAACCCCCGAAAGGCGTGCTCAGTGCGCAAGTTTCGTTTCTCCGGCCGTCCGGAACCAGTCGAGGTCCAGCGCCCGGTGCCCGGGCCCGGGCAGCTGTTGGTGCGCACACAGTTGGTCGGAGTCCACCTCGGTCTGGTGCGGATGCTGCGGGCGGGCAACGCATCCGAACCAGGCGGCGAGATGGTGGGCACCGTGGTCGATATCGGCCCGGACGTCCCTGGCACATGGCTGGGCAAGCGGGTCGGCGGTGTCGTGTTCGAAGGTGTCTACGCCGAGTATGTGCTAGCCGCACCGGCCCTGGTCACCGAACTGCCTGCCGACGTCGATGCCGCCGACGGTCTCGCACTGGTCCGCGGTGGCCTGGTGGCGATGGGGGCTGTGCGTTCAGGTGGCAGCATCGCAGGGCGCTCGGTGCTCATCACAGCAGCCGCCAGCGGATCCGGTCATCTGGGGGTGCAGATCGCACGAGCACTGGGCGGCATGCGTGTTGTCGGTGCGGTCGGCGCAGTGGACAAGGCCGAGTTCGTGCGGGAGTGCGGTGCGGATGCCGTGGTGGCGTACGACGATCGGTGGGACGAGCGGTTCGACGTCATCGTGGACGGTGTCGGCGGCTCGCTGGTGCCGCGCGCGGTCGAGGCATTGGCTCCGCGGGGCCGGCTGGTGGTCTACAGCGCCGGTGGCGGCTCGGTCGAGGTCGGCAGCCTGCTCGTGGACCTGAAGACGGTCACCGGCTTCTCGATGGGGCTGCTGGCCCGAACGCAGCCGGAGTTGATCGAGTCGTATCGGTCTCAGCTGTGGAAGTTGCTGGCAGACGGTGTGATCCGGCCGCATCACACGGTATTCGCGGTCGATCACCTCGACGAGGCCATCGCCTCGATCGAGGAACGACGCAACGTGGGGCGCGTCGTCCTGCGGATGGACGCCGCCGCACCGTAAGCATCAGATCCGGGGTGAAGCTGTCGATATCGAAAGGGCCGGGCTCACCTTGTTGTATTGCGCACCGTCACAACGGGGTTCGCATCAGCAATACGTTGTACTGGGTGTGCTGGGTGACCAGGAAGTAGAGGTCGCGGCCGGTTTGGTAGGGGAAGATCATCGGTGCGTAGGCGGTGGGCAGGGCGCCGGCATCTATGAGGACCCGGGGTTCGCTCCACGGTCCTTCGGGGGCGGCCGCGGTGCGCATCACGACGCTGTTGGATGGATCGGTGGTGAGCATGACGAACTGACCGAGGTAGTCGTTCCACATCACCGACAGTTCGCCCACGCCGCCGACGATGGGCGCCGCGATCTTGGCGTCGGCGGGCTTCCACGCTTTGCCGTCCCAGTATTCATACGCGTCGATATTCGCGATATCGGATTCTTTTGCGCGCGAGACGAATCCGGGATTGTTGCGGCCAGCAGGGGTGCCGTAACGGTAGACGTAGCCGCCCGCCTTCAAGAAGGCGTTCTGCTGGAAGTTCTCGTGGCCGTCTACATTGGCGCGGCGGGTGGTGGTGAGCGGCGTCCATGTGGTGCCGCCGTCGTGCGAGGCAGCCAGAGTGGAGAAATTGGTGCGCCATTTGCCGTGGTCGCCCCATTCGCGGACCGACATCATGCTCATGTACTGCACGCCGCCCACCGAGATGCCCGCCGTGGGAATCAAACTGATCTCGATGCCGGGAATCTTGGGGCTGGGCAGGGGATTCGGTATTACGTCATCGAAGATGATGCCGTTGGCCGGATCGTGATTCGAACTGCGGAACAGCACGTTGCTGGTCCAAGCCCAGATGCTGCCGGCAAGCAGGTTGGGCACGCCCAGGCCCGCGCTGTCGCCGAAGGCGGTGATCATCCGGCCGTTGCCGTCGTCCCACATGATGCCGAGATCGGTGCCGAGCACGTTGGCATTGTCGGTGCGGTTCGGGCTGTCCATGCCGGTCACCTGGAAAACGGCCTTGGTCGGGCCGGGCAGGCTCGGCAGTCCGTGGATGCCGTTGAGGGCCGGGATCGGTATGACGTTGTTGGGGTCGGCCCCAACGGGCGCGGCGGCGGCGAGCGTCAGGACCGCGGCTAGCGCACCGGCACCGGCGAGTGCGGACAGCGATCGAGTCATCCGGGCAATTCCCTTCGTCTGGGACGCAGTCTGCGGTCATTCTGCCGGTTCGCCGCCGCGATGTCGCCTACCGCGGCGTATGCGCGCCGTGCGTTCGGCTGATCGTCACCAGCCGGTAAAGCCACCAGGGCCGTTCGGGGAGCTCGGGACTGTACACGCGCATGCTCATCGTGCGGACCCGGCGGGTGGCGAGGTCGCGCACCAGCAGTCGGCCGCGCGAGATGTCGGTGGCGCACACCTCGGTGGTCCACATGCGGTCCCAATCGGGCGAGCGGCGGCATCGCTCGGCGATCTCCTCGACGCGCTCACGCGGTGCGAGTGGGGACAGGATGCGGAATGCGTCGACCAGCAGATGCGCCTCGACGGCCCACTCCACGAGCACCCGCTTGGCGGCCGGGTCCAGGAACATCCACTCCAGCATGTTCGACCGGGCGACGGCTCCGGGAAAAGTCCGTTCATAGGCGGAGTTCGCCGCCACCAGATCCTGCGTCGGCATCCGCCGATAGCAAGCGGGGTCGGGAAGGCTGTGCAGGTCGTCCAGGTCGTCGGTAGTCGGCACTCCGGGGCCAGGTCCGTAGCCGGCCCGGAAGAAATTCGGCAAGGTCAGCACGACGATGTGCCGGCGGTACCCCATCGGCACGTCGAGCGCGTCGAAGAGCTGCTCGAGCTGCGGGTAACTCGGCGCAAGCGCACCCGTCTCGACTTGGTCCAGCACCGACTCGCTGAGCTGGGCGCGTCGGGCCAGGTGTGTGGGCGTCAATCCAGCGGCGAGCCGCCGTTCGCGCAAGTAGGCGCCGATGCCAGTCGCGTCGCGCATCACCTCGGGCACCTCTGCCGATACCTTCCGCGCCGAACTATGGGAACCGGGGGGTTCCTGCTGCCTCCCGGGAGCACGAAATCTACCGGACACTATCGGCGTCGATCGGTGATCGGATGTCACGAATCGACAACCTAGACGATGGACGGCCCGGAAATGATCTCCAAGCCGTCGTGTCGTCTCGCCTTCGCTCAGAAGGCTGCTTCGTCCAGCTCCATGATGTCGTTGTCCAGGTTGGACAGCACCGTGCGGGTGGCGGTCAGCTCCGGCAGGATGTTGCGTGCGAAGAACTGCGCGACGGCGATCTTGCCCTGGTAGAAGGCCTGGTCGGCCGCGGTTGCGCCGTTGTCGAGCGCCGCGATGGCGATCTGCGCCTGGCGCAGCAGTTGCCAGCCGATGAGCAGGTCGCCCACCGCGAGCAGGAAGCGCACCGAACCGAGGCCGATCTTGTACAGCTCGCTCGGCTGCTCCTGAGCACCCATCAGGTGGCCGGTGAGCGTGGCGGCCATGGCCTGCACGTCCTCCAGCGCGGTGGCCAGCAGCTTGCGCTCCGGCTTGAGGCGGCCGTTGCCGGCTTCGGTGTCGATGAACTCGCGCACCTGGCCGGCCACGTGGGCCAGCGCGACGCCGCGGTCGCGGGCGATCTTGCGGAAGAAGAAGTCCTGCGCCTGGATGGCGGTGGTGCCCTCGTACAGCGAGTCGATCTTCGCGTCCCGGATGTACTGCTCGATCGGGTAGTCCTGCAGGAAGCCGGAGCCACCCAGTGTTTGCAGAGACTCGGTCAGGTACTGGTAGGCCCGCTCGGAGCCGACGCCCTTGACGACCGGCAGCAGCAAATCGTTGACGCGGGCGGCCAGGTCGGCATCCGCACCGGAAACATGCTGTGCCACGTCGGCGTTCTGGTGCGCGGCGGTGTAGAGGTAGACCGCGCGCAGGCCCTCGGCATATGCCTTCTGGGTGGCCAGCGAGCGCCGCACGTCCGGGTGGTGGGTGATGGTTACGCGCGGCGCGGCCTTGTCGGTCATCCGGGTCAGGTCGGCGCCCTGCACGCGTTCCTTGGCGTAGTCACGCGCGTTCAGGTATCCGGTCGACAGGGTCGCGATGGCCTTGGTGCCCACCATCATGCGGGCGTGCTCGATGATGTCGAACATCTGCGCGATGCCGTTGTGCACCTCGCCGACCAACCAGCCCTTGGCCGGAATGCCGTGGCCGCCGAAGGTGACCTCACAGGTGGCCGAGACCTTCAGGCCCATCTTGTGCTCGACGCCGGTGACGAAGGCGCCGTTGCGTTCGCCGAGTTCACCGGTCTCGTGGTCGAAGTGGAACTTCGGCACGAAGAACAGCGACAGGCCCTTGGTGCCCGGTCCCGCGCCCTCGGGGCGGGCCAGCACCAGGTGCATGATGTTCGGGAACAGGTCGTCGGAGTCACCCGAGGTGATGAAGCGCTTCACGCCCTCGATGTGCCAGGAGCCGTCTTCTTGCCGGATCGCCTTGGTGCGACCGGCGCCGACATCGGAACCGGCGTCGGGTTCGGTGAGCACCATGGTGGCGCCCCAACCCTGTTCGGCGGCGATCTTCGCCCAGCCCTGCTGTTCTTCGGTGGCGTTGTCGTGGAAGATGTTCGCGAAGCCGGGGCCGGCGGCGTACATGAAGGCGGCCGGTTGGGCACCCAGGATCAGTTCCGCGATGGCCCAATAGGCCGCGCGTGGGATGGGCAGGCCGCCGAGCTCCTCGGCGACGCCCAGCTTGTCCCAGCCGCCGTCCTGCAGCGTCCGGTAGCTCTTCTTGAAGGATTCGGGCAGCGTCACCGTGTGCGTCGCGGGGTCGAAGACCGGCGGGTTGCGGTCGGCGTCGGCGAACGACGCACCGAGCGGGCCCTCGGCGAGGCGACGTACTTCGTTGAGCATTTCTTTGACGGTGTCCGCGTCGAGATCGCCATAGGCGCCGCTGTCCAGGACGGAACCGAGGCCAAGGACCTCGAAGAGGTTGAACTCCAGGTCGCGGACGTTGCTCTTGTAGTGACCCATTGTCGGTAACTCACTCTCCGTTGAGGTGCGGCCGGTTGGTGCCGTGCCTGCCCCGTTGCTCGCTCCACCGCGTAGTCGTGCCGGTTTGCCGCATGCTACTGGTAGGTAACTTACTGCAATGTTACCGACTGGTAATAGAAGGCGCAAAGGCTGACAGTGTGATGTGTTTTACAGTGTTTGATCGGCGTGTCGTGCTTGTTCGACCTAGGTGTCGTTTCGCTCGAAACCAGTGGTCGAGCCGATGCGGTCGCGCTGGATCGAAACCCGGATACGCATCGCCCTAGGCTTGTTATTCGGGTGTTACCGCCGGCACGGAAGAATAGGCACGATGCGTATCGAGACGAGTGCTGGACCGGCTGAGGTCGAACTCGAACAGCCGCGCCGGCCCGCGTTCCTGCTGCTGCTCACGCATGGTGCGGGTGGCGGCGTGGACGCGAAAGACCTTCTCGTGGTACGTGATTCGGCGCTTCGGCTGGGTGGCGCAGTGGCGCGGGTGGTGCAGCCCTATCGGGTCGCCGGGCGCCGCGCGCCGGGTTCGGTGGTCAAGCAAGACGAAGCGTGGCTCGAGATTGTCGCTCGACTACGCGGCCGCAAGCGCATTCCACTGATCCAGGGTGGCCGCAGCAACGGGGCGCGGGTCGCCTGCCGCACCGCCGTCGCGGCCCGGGCTCGCGGCGTCCTCGCGCTCTCGTTCCCGCTGCACCCACCGGGCAAGCCGGAGAACTCCCGCAGGGACGAGCTGCTCGCCCCGGGAAACATCGACGTGGTGGTCGTCAACGGCGCCAACGACCCGTTCGGCATCCCGGATCCCGCCGATGCCGCCGAAGTGCGGGTCATCCCTGGTCAACCCCACGCTTTCCGCGCCGGATTCGATCTCATCGCCGAGACCGTAACGCCGTGGTTGCAGCGCTGGTCCTGAGCCTCATCCTGCCCGGCTATCTCATTCGGCCGGTCGGGTCGCGATGACCAGCGCATCGATGGCGTCGCGAGTTTCGGTTGGGCGATATACGCGGTCGGCGATGCGCACCCGGATGCCGTGGGCGGCGATGACCGGGCCCAGGTCGGCGACGATATCGTCCGGGGTGAAGAGGATGCCGGGGTCCTGCGGCCCGCCGCAGCCGTTGGTGAGGTTGGTGGTGTCATGGCCGAGGACGAGCAGGGTGCCTTCGGGCACCAGCAAACCGGCCGCTTGACGAACCACTGCGCGCCGTTGCTCGGCGGGCAGGTGCAGGAAAACCATCAGCACCAGCTCGAACGGCCCCGGGATACCCGCCGCGTCCAGATCGGTGACGTCGGCGCACTGCCAGGTGATGCGACCGCGGACCGAGCGGGACAGACGCGAGGCCACGGTGCGGCCCTTATCGATGCCCACCTGGGAGTAGTCGACGGCGTGTACCTGCCAACCGTGCGTGGCCAACCAGAGGGCGTTGCGACCCTCCCCGCACGCCAGATCGAGCGCGCGGGGAAACTCCGGAGGCTCGCCGTCGGGTGTGACCGATTGCAGCGGTGTTCGACGCTCCAATCCGTAGACATGCTCCACCACGGTGTTGTTCGGCGGTGCGCCCCAGACCAATTCCGTTTGCGCATAGCGCTCGTCCCAATCGGCCGCATCCATAGTGCGAGTCTATCGATCCGCGATCGGCGGCTTCCTGTTGCCGACACACAACGTCACCGGCGCGATGAATCAAACACCGAACCAGTGCACCGGTGTGGTCTCACGGATGTGGATCAGGCTCATGGAGCCTCCCTGAAACGTGAACGATCCAACGCGGTTCAGCCTCATGCCTCAACCACGGTTGAGGTCGAGCCGCGTTGGATCGGTAATCCGCGCGCTACAGGGTCGTGCGCATCAGCACGACGTTGTATTGGCTGTGCACCGTCGTGAGGAAGTACAGATCGCGCCCGGTCTGGTAGGGAAAGATCGATGGCGCGTACGCGGTGGGCAACTCCCGCGTGTCGATCAGCACTTCGGGTTCGCTCCACGGGCCGGCCGGCGAGGGCGCGCGGCGCATCACCACGGAATTGAACGGGTCGGTGGTGAGCGAAATGAACTGTCCGAGATAAGAGTTGTACATCACCGACAGTTCGCTGACGCCCCACATGATGGGGGCCGCGGCATTCACGTCATTCTTACGCCAACCGCCGCCGTCCCAATATTCGTAGTCGCCGAGGTTCGCGACGTCCCGCTCCCGGACGCGAGCCACATAAGCGGTGTTGTTGCGCCCGGACCGGGTGCCGTATTCGTAGACGTATCCGCCATCGGCGAGGAACGCGTTCATCTGGAAGTTGACGTTGCCGCCTTCGTTCGGGCGCCGGGTTTCCGGCAGTTCCGCCCAGGTCTCGCCGTTGTCGCCGGAGACGGCCAACCCCGAGAAATTGGTGCTCCACCGGCCGACGTCGTCCCAGCTCCGCACGGACATCAAGCTCATGTACTGCGCGCCTGCCGCCGAGATGGCCGCCGTGGGAATGCGGCTGATCTCCAGGAAGGGAATCTTCGGGCTCGGGATCAGATCACGCGCTTGGCCGAATACGTCGCGAACCACGCTGTCGAAATAGATTCCCTCGGCCGGATCCTTGGTGTGGCTGCGCACGAGGATATTGCTGCGCCAGGCCCACATGCTGCCCGCGAGCAGATTCGGCAAACCGAGGCCGGCGGTGTCGCCGAATGCGGTGAGCATTTCGCCCTGCCCGTTGTCCCACATGATCCCGAGATCGGTCCCGAGGACGTTGTAGTCCTGGGTGTTGTTCGGACTTGCCATGCCCGTTACTTGGAAGACCGCCCTGGTGCGGCCGGCCAGATTGGGCAGTCCGGTGGTGCCGTTGAGCACCGGAATCGGATTGATGGCGTTCGGGTTGGCGACGGCGGGGGCGGACGCCGGGACGAGCAGGGCCGAGACACCCGCCAGCGCGGAAAGTAGCATGGATGCGGTCTTGATCAAGGTCTGTGAGCCCTCCGGTTTCTTGCCGGGAGCGGTGCGAAACACAGACGTCCCGCGATGCACAGACTCCTTCGCAGTGTGCCTCGCACCGCTAGTTCGACTGGCTGGCAAATCGTGCAAATCGTAGCAGCGGGACCGGATGGTGCGGTGCTTCCGTCTCTGACTGGTTAGCTTTCAGCGACATAGCTGTTAGATTGCTGACTGTCTTTGCTGAATCGGTGAGGCTGGGTCTGGCCTTCCGTCGTGAAGCTGCACCTCGGTGCTCCGAGCCTTCTGGAGATGTCGCTCGGCGGCCGCGACGGCGACGTCCGGGCCGGTAAGCGGGCGGCCGAAGCTTTGATTGCTAGCTTATTGCTATAAGCTGCAAATGTTGCCGTATCTGGGCCCATTGCCTGATCGGATGATCGCGCGCACTTCCGGATGGCCGAGCCGTTGCTATTGCTGTAGCAATCATTCAGCTAACTAAATCGACGGTCCGGCTGTTGTGCTCCACGTTGAGTGCTTACCGCGCGCGGGCGATCGTCTCGGCGAGGACTTGTGCGCAGGCGGCCGGGTCATCGAAGAACGGACTGTGCCCACTGCCGCGCAAGGTGACGTGCTCGGCACGCGGCAGCGCGCGCCGCGCCCGGCGGCTCTGGGTGGCGTAGGTGAGCAAGATGTCGCGACTGCCCCAGGCGATCGTCACTGGAATTTCGGTGAGAGCTCCGATTTCGTGCAGCCGTGCGTCCGAGAACGAGGCGAGCGCTTCGTCGAATGCGGTCGCCTCGACCGCGCCGATGGCCGTCTCCAGCGCCACCTGCGCGTCCAAGGCCCGGGGCTTGCCGAAGATCAGCGAGAGGAACAGGATTCGGCCCGCGGCGTGTCCGAGCACGAAAGGCAGGGTGGGCCGGGCCAGGCGTGCCAGCGCCTGTGACTTGCCCAGCGACTGCTGGCACCACACGCGACCCGCGGTACCCCAGAAGCCGATCGGCGAGAATGCGGTGACCGATCGCGCCAGACCGCGCGCCCCCGAATTCAGCGCGATCAGGCCGCCCATCGAATTGCCGGCCAAATGCGGGCGATCGATTCCTTGCGCGGCGAGGAATTCGGCGAGGGCCTCGGTGAGACTGTCGACCGTGGTGTGCGCGAGCGGGTTCGACCTACCGAATCCCGGCAGATCGACCGCGATCACGTCGTACGACGCGGCGAGGATGTCGACGACCGGCTCCCACATCTGCCACCGGGCGCCTACTCCGTGCAGCAGCACGAGCGGTTCCCCCGCGCCGACCCGGTGGTGATGCCACGTCGCCATGCCCGTCACCTCGGTTCGTCGTCGGCCGTGCGCCAACCCTAACAACGGTCAGCTGCCGTCAGTTCGAATCGGGCGAGCCGTGCGCCATACCGTGACCCGGCAAGCATGGCGCCTGCCGGGAAACGGACGTGGCGCCGGTCGCGGCACCGCCGGTACGATAATTGGTATGGCAACCCGTAAGGTGACTCTTTCGCTGGACGAAGCCGCTTGGTCGTACGCCGAGCAGGCGGCGGCCCGCGCGGGTATGTCGCCCTCGGCGTGGATCTCGAAGGCCGCGCGGCGCGAAGCCGTGCGAGCCGGCGTCGGTCCCGTGTCGGATGTGACCGCCGAGGCCGCGGCGGACGCGGCCGAGTTGGCGGCCGCCGAGGAGGCGATGCGTGCGTCGGGGTGAACTGTGGATCTACAACCCGCATGGTTCGCCGCGCCGCCGAACGGTCGTGCTGATCAGCAGTGACGGCATCAATGAATCGCCGCGTCCGTGGCTGATCGCCGCCGAGGTGATCGAGCAGGACCCGCAGGACATCCTTGCGGTTCCGGTGCAGGAACACGGCTGGGTGCACGCGGGCAACATCGGGCGCATCTTTCGTGGATGGCTGGCCGAGCGGGTCGACATGGTGGATGCCGATACCTTGGAGCGGCTCGACACCGCGCTGCGGGCGGCTATGGACCTGTGACTGAAATATTCGTGTAAGTCGTTGTCCGGCAAGCTATCCGGCGCTGATTCTCGGGTACGACTATCGCGGAGCGCCGCAGGGCATTATGGTTGCCACGCCGCGGACGGCGGCCAGTCGAGGAAGAGGAGTCAGGTGCGGATCTGCATGATCGCCGCGGCGCTGATCGCGCTGCCGATGCTCGCGGCATGCGGCAGCGACAAGGACACGGCGGCGCCCACGATAACGCAAGCCGAACTCGCTCAATCGCTGCAGGACAAAGGCCTCAAGAACAAGCAACTGGCCGACTGTGCCGCGAAAGTCTTTGTCGAGCAGGGTATTTCACAGGCCGGGCTGCGGATCATGGTCAGCGACGAGTACGACTCGAAGGCTCCCAATCAGGAAACGCTGGGGATGAGCAAAGAAGACGCGGACAAGGCGCGCTCCGCCAGCGGCCGCATCGCCGGCGAGTGCATGTCAGCATCGCAACCACGTTGAGTTCACGGCCCGGCCACAAGCGCTCAATGGTCTCGGTAGCTGCCTTCAGCTACACCGCGCCACCGTCGGCGACGGAAAGAAATATCTCGGCAACCGACTCCAGTCCGGCACGGTCGACTTCGTCGAACCGCCCCGGTTGGGGGCTGTCGAGGTCGAATACTCCGATGAGTTCGCCTTCTCGGACCAGCGGGACGACAATTTCCGAACGCGTGTCGGCGTCGCAGGCGATATGCCCGGCAAAAGCGTGCACGTCCGGCACGAGCTGAGTTTTCCGCGTTTGTGCCGCGGTGCCGCACACGCCTCTGCCCAGTGCGATGCGCACGCATGCGGGTTTGCCCTGAAAGGGCCCGACAACCAGTTCGTCGCCGTCGTAGAAATAGAAACCCACCCAATTCACCGCGGGCAGCGCATGGAACACCAATGCGGAAAGATTGGCCGCATTGGCGATGCGGTCGGTCTCGCCCGCCACCAGCGCCGCGGCCTGTGCGGTGAGCTGGCGGTACTGCTCGGTGCGGTCTCCGGTCAGGTCGGCGACGACAAATGACATGGGTGGAACAATACGTGCCGGCCGATTCACCGACCGCCATTGGTTCTCGTTGATCGAAACACTCTCCGAGCGACCGCATCATCCCCGCGTGACATCGCAGCAATCCGTATCCCGTTCCGCTCGTTCGGCCTGTTCGAACGCGCTCAGTGACGCCTGATCCGATCGCAGAGATTCAAACCCTCGTCCTGACCAGGGCGTGATGCTGGAGTGAATGAGCGCTGGACGCATGCGCGGCGTCCGGCTCCGATCCAACGGCTATGCCCGCAACTCATGGAGCAGCAATGACCACGGAGAAGACCGCCGAGCAGGTCCAGTTCGCCTACTGGGTGCCCAATGGCAGCGGGGGATCGGTCACCGGCGACATCGACCAGGTGCAGTACAACGACGGCTTGCGCGCCCAGCTGATCGGCACGCCCGCGCAGGTCGATGAGCGGATCGTCGCCAAGGAGCAGCTCGGCGTCGCCCTGATCTTCGGCGGCTTCCTCCACTTCCAGCAGGAGATCGAGTGCTTCGGTTCGAAGGTACTTCACCGGTGCACGGGCTGGCAGCGCCACTGCGGCGCTGCCAGGCCGCCATCGATCCGACCGCACATTCGCCGAGGACGGCCTCATCGGCGGTACAGTGGGCGGTGGCGTTCGGTCGCCCAGGCACTGACTCATAGCTCGAAAGCTGCCAGCCATGCATGACCTCTTCGAACTTCCGGCCGACGGCACCAGCCTGCGCCGCGCGTTCGCCAACTTTCCCAGCGGCGTCGTCGCCGTATGCGCCGACATCGACGGCACCCCCCAGGGCCTGGCGGTCAGCACGTTCGTTCCGGTATCGCTCGACCCGCCGCTGGTCTCGTTCTGCGTGCAGAATTCCTCGGCGACCTGGCCCAAGCTCGCCGCCGCAAGCCACCTCGGCCTGAGCCTGCTCGGCACCGACCAGCAGGCCGCCGCCCGCTCACTCGGCGCCCGCGAGGGCGACCGCTTCCGCGATATCCAACTGCACCGCGGTTCCGGTGACGCCGTATTCATCGACGGCGCCTCCGCCTGGATCGAGGGTGTCCAGGAAGCCAACGTCCCCGCCGGCGACCACGCCGTCGTCATCCTCCGCGTCCACCGCATCGCCACCCGCGCCGACGTGGACCCGCTGGTCTTCCACGGCAGCCGCTTCCGCCGGTTGCATACGGAGCCAAGCAATGGCGCGGCCTGAGGCCGGGCAGCCCGGCCCGCGCAGCTCACCGAGGCCGCTGGCCTGCGCCAGTTGCCGGTCGCGTTGGATATAACGGCCGCATGAGTCCATGACGGGTGTTTTCCATTCGCTGCAACGGGTTTGGCGCATCACTCTCGCGGAGATCGTTGCCGGCGAACTCGTCTGAACGATCCGACAGCGATACGAGATCACGCACCCGCCGACTCCTACTCCAAAGCAGCGCAGCCGATCTGGCCCCTGTTGTGCCCGGGGAGACCCGCAACATTTTGGTCTCCCGGGGCAACAGAGGTCGTGTCAGCAGCCACGCGCCGCTGACCGGTGCACTGTCTTACAGTTCATCTCCGACCTCAGTGACAGACTCGTCTGCACCTATATCCCAAGCTTGGGACGTTGCACAGCCCCGTCGAGTCGCCGCCGCGCTGGAGGCGGTCCCGACTTCGACATCCCACACTCGGGTGGCACGGAAACCGAATCCATCCTGGTCGGCCCGCTGCCACTCGAATTTCACTGATTGCCCAGCAGCTAAATTCCGCCAGCCTGAGCCGGGAAGCACTGTCCACGATGTCCAGCAACCCCCGGGAGTCTCCACGGAATCGATTACTCCCCATCCCTGCTCGGGGTCCCACTCCCGCACAGTGCCGTTTGTGCCCATATGCCACCTTCCAAAGCAGGCAACCGTCGTGAATCCAGCTGCGGTGATCGCCGCGTGGCTGGGTCACGCCGACGCGAGCATTACGGCGAAGATCTACACCCATTCCCAGGTCGACGCGCTTGGAGAGGCGGCTAAGACTTTGGGTGAGGTTGTGACAACTCGTGACATTCAGGCTGGCTGACGCCGAGAACGAGAACAGGCCCCAACTAGCTCCGCGCTGGTCAGGGCCTGTTTCTGTGGGAGAGCCGATGACGGGAATCGAACCCGCGCTGTCTGCTTGGGAAGCAGAAGTTCTACCATTGAACTACATCGGCACTGCGCTATGCGCGTCCGCGACTCTATCAGACCAGGCGCTCTGTCGGTCAACTCCGTTGATCCGGAGTCCGGATCGGGCCACATAGCTCCGAAAGCTCGCTCACTTCTTCGGACGTGCCGGGCAGATCATGGTTCGTGGTCTTCAGCGCCAGCACGGCGTCCTGCCGCGCCGGCGCCCGCCGCTCCGCGTAGCGGCGGTGAACATCGGCGCGCTACCGACCACGGAGGTGGTGGCTCCCCTCGGCGGACCGGCCGAGCAATCGCTGAAAATACAGCTCAGGGTGCAGCAGCGCTCGCCAGGAACACCGGCCTCTAGCTGCGTGCGTTATCGGTCCCATTCGACCGGAAGTGCGCGCGGCCCTCGGAAGCTGGCATTGGTCGGGAACCGCAGTGGTTCGTGCGTCCGCAGGCGGAGCCCGGGCAGGCGTTCGGCGAGATGTTCGGCCATGATCGCGGTCTCGAGCTTGCCCAGGGTTGCGCCGACGCAGTAGTGGATGCCGCGTCCCATCGACAAGTGCCGGTGCGCGTCCTCCCGAGTGATGTCGAAGCGCTCGGGGTCAGGGAAGCGTCGCGGATCGTGATTGGCCGAGGCCAACGACAGCAGCAGGCGCGAGCCCGCCGGCACGGTGACGCCGCCGAGTTCCACGTCCCGCGTCGCGGTCCGGCGCCACGCTATTACCGAGGAGTCGAAGCGCAGTGCCTCCTCGATCGCCGCGGGAATCATCGCGTGGTCGGCTACCAGACGACGCCAGGCGTCGCCGTCTTCCAGAGCCCGGCGCAGCAGGTTCACGGTGAGATTCGTGGAGGTCTCATGGCCTGCGAACGCGAGCTGGAACAGGAGCGTGGCGATCTCACCGTCGGTCAACTGGTCCGGCTCGCCGGTCTGCTGCGCGATCAGATCGCTGGTGAAGTCATCGGCGGGGTGCTGCTTGCGGTGGGCGACGAAATCGACGCAGTACTCCCAGAACAGGCACATGGCCTCGGCGGCGGCGACCTGATGCTCCTCGCTGGCCCGGCCGTGGACGAACTCGAGCTTGTCGCCGCACCAGCTTTTGAGCATCTCGGCGTCGGAGTTCGGGAAGCCCAGCATCGTGAAGATCGTGTAGGCCGGTAGCGGGAAAGCGTACTGCCCGACCAAGTCCGCCTGCCCGTCGGCGGCGAAGGTGTCGATCAGCTGGGTGGCCACCTCGTGGATGCGGGGTACGAGCTCGCGGGTCCGGCGCGGCGAGAAGGCTCGCGTCAGGTGTTTACGGATGTAGGTGTGCCGGGGTGGGTCGCAGTTCGAGGTCGCGGGCTGCAAACCGAATCGGCGCTTCATGATCTCCGCCGCCCGAGGCGCGACCGGCGACAGCGGGTCCTGGACATTCTTCGCGGAAAAAGTCTCCGGGTCCAGGAAGACCGACTCGACGTCCTCATACCGGGTCACGACATAGAAGCCGATCTGTGGTGCGAAGAAGACGTCGTTGCGGTCGCGGAACTGCGCGACGTACTGGTAAGGGTCTTCGACATACCCGGGACTGATCGGGTCGAAGTTGTGCTCCACGGGGCAACGCCCTGCCTCGACGCTCGATTCCACTCGCGCCTCCCTTCCAACAGGGGCCACCTGCTGCGGAAACACCCCTGAGATGGCAATTTGATCAAATCGAATGATAGTGTAATCTTCATACGAGATTTGATCAATGCTGCCGGAGCAAAGGACGAACATCGTGGACTATCCGAGGTTCCGCGCAGCCGCGGTGCAGGCGTCGCCGGTGTTCCTGGAAACCGCTGCGACCGTGGCCAAAGCGTGTGCCCTGATCGCGGAGGCTGCCGCGGAGGGGGCCGAACTGGTGGCCTTTCCGGAAGTCTTCGTGCCGGGCTATCCCTACTGGAACTGGACGATGTCGCCGATCCAGGGAAGCCCCTGGTTCGAGCGGTTGTTCGATGCCGCGATCGATGTGCCGGGCCCGGAAATCGACCAACTCTGCGCGGCCGCGCGGCGCGCCGGGTGCACCGTCGTGATCGGCGTCAACGAGCGTGACCCTTACTCGATGGGAACGCTCTACAACTCCGTGGTGTTCATCGGCTCCGACGGCACGCTGCTGGGTGTGCACCGCAAGCTCGTTCCGACCTGGGCGGAGAAGCTCACCTGGGCGGGCGGTGACGGTCAGTCCCTCCGCGTGTACGACACCGAGCTCGGCCGGCTGGGGGCGTTGGCCTGCGGCGAGAACACCAATACGCTGGCCCGCTTCGCATTGCTCGCGCAGGGCGAGACCGTGCACGTAGCCAACTACATCGCATTGCCGGTCGCGCCCGCCGATTACGACATGGTCGAGGCGATCAAGGTCCGCTCGGCCGCGCACTCGTTCGAGGGCAAAATCTTCTCGATCGTGTCCTGTGCGGCGATCAGCGAGGAGATCGTGGACATCGTGGCCCACGACGACGAGTCGCGAAAGCTATTGCAGCGCAAGCACAGTGCTTTCAGTGGGATCTTCGGGCCGGACGGTCGGCTGCTCAGCGAGCCGCTGATCGACGAGGAAGGCATCGTCTACGCGGAGATCGATCTCCGGCGCTGCATCCAACCCAAGCAGATGCACGACATCATCGGCCACTACAACCGTTTCGACGTGCTCCAGTTGCACCTCGACCGCCGGCCGAAAACCGGCCTGGTGTTCACGCCCGACCCCGGCCACGAACCGGAGACTCGGCCGCCCACTGCCGAATTCGACCTCAGCTGAACTCGGCCCGACCAACCCATCCTTCAGGAGCAGCGATGCGTTTTGCCAGCTTCACACCCGCCCCCGGCGCCGATTCCCGGCTCGGCCTGGTCATCGACGATGACACGGCCGTGGTCGACCTTCGGTCCGCGCTGAGCGGAGAACTCGACGTGCCCGGCGACCTGCGGGCGCTCATCGAGGCGGGTCCCGAAGTTCTCGACCGCGTACGCGAGTCCGTCAGCGGCCGGACGTCGTGGCCGGAGGGCACCACCTACGCGCTGGCCGATATCGAACTGCGCGCACCCCTGCGTCCCGGCAAGGTGATCGGCGTCGGGCTGAACTACGTCGAGCATGTCGAGGAATCGAGCCGCTCACTGGACACCGACGAGCAGCTCCCCGAGCGTCCGGTGCTGTTCAGCAAGCCGGGCACGGCCGTCGTGGGGCCCGGCGAGCCGATCCGGCACAACGCCCGGTTGACCGCGCAACTGGACTGGGAGTGCGAGCTCGCTGTGGTGATCGGCTCGACCGCGCGATCGGTCGACCGCGATGACGCGTACCGCTACGTCTTCGGATACACCATTCTCAACGACATCAGCGCGCGCGACCAGCGCCGCTCCGGGCAGTGGTTCTTCTCGAAAGGCCAGGACAGCTACGCGCCTTTGGGCCCGATCGTCGTCACCACCGACGAGCTGCCCGACCCGCACACGCTCGACCTGGCCCTGTTCGTCAACGGGGAGCAGAAGCAGAGCGGCAACAGCAAGCAGATGCTGTTCCCGATCCCGCAGCTGATCGAGGACATCACCTCGGGGGTCACCCTGGAGCCGGGCGATGTCATCGCCACCGGCTCACCGCAAGGTGTGGGCGCGGCCCAGAATCCGCCACAGTTCCTGCAGCCGGGTGACCTCGTCGAGGCACGCATCCAGGGCATCGGCACGCTGTCCAACCCGGTCGAGGCGGTCTGACGATGTCCGGTCAGGTTCACCGCGTCGGACTGATCGTCCCGAGCTCCAACATCACCATGGAGACCGAGATTCCCGCGATGCTGCGCGCCCGCGAGCGCATCGAGCCGGATCGGTTCACGTTCCACTCTTCGCGGATGCGGATGAAGTCGGTGACCAGCGAGGAGCTGGCGGCCATGGACGACGAGTCCGACCGCTGCGCGGCAGAGCTCGCCGACGCCGATGTGGGAGTGTTCGCGTATGCGTGTCTGGTCGCGATCATGTCGCGCGGGCACGGCTACCACTGCGTCTCACAGGAACGGCTGGCCGGCCGGGCCCGGGAGAACGGCTCGTCGGCCCCCGTGGTCACCAGCGCCGGCGCTCTGGTCAACGCGCTCGGCACACTCGGAGCCCGCAGCGCGGCGCTCATCGCGCCTTATCTGAAACCGCTGACCGAGCAGGTCGTCGGCTACATCCGCAACGAGGGCTACACGATCACCGACCACATCGCGCTCGAGATCCCGGACAACCTCGAGGTGGGCAGCCAGGATCCGATGGCTCTCGACGCCGTCGTCGACCGGCTCGACCACAGTGCCGCCGACGTGGTGATCCTGTCGGCGTGCGTCCAGATGCCCTCACTCGCCGCGATCCAGGCCGTCCAGGATCGGATCGGTAAACCAGTGGTCTCCGCCGCCGTCGCCACCACATACGAGATCCTGAAGGCTCTCGATCTGAAGCCGGTGGTACCCGACGCCGGAGAGTTGCTGAACGGAAGTTACTGATGCAGACGCGCCCACTGCGTGCACCCGCCCGGACCACCACGACCGACCAGGCGTACAACGCGATCCTGTCGGCCATCCTCGACGGCTCGATTCCCGCCGGCGCCGCACTGCCCCTCCAGCACTTGGCGAAGGACCTGGGGATGAGCATGATGCCCGTCCGCGAGGCTATCCGCCAGCTGGAGGCCACCGGAATCATCGAGGTGGAACCGCATCGTGGTGCGCGCGTGCGGTCGTTGACCGACGAGGATCTCATCGATACCTACCTCACCCGAATCGTGCTCGAGGGCGCCTTGGTCAAGCAGGCCGCCCAGAATTTCGACACGGACACCGCTCGCACGGCTCGCGAGGCGCTCGACGCCCAGCAGCTGGCCCTTCGCCTCGATGATCAAGCCGGTGCTCGGAAGGCCCACGAAGACTTCCACTTCACCGTCTACCGAGCGGCAGGCTCGCCGTGGCTGTTCCGGTCGATCGGACCTACCTGGCATAACAGCGAGCGGTACCGGGCTGGGGCGCTGGCCGACCCGGTCCAGGTCGAGTACCGCCGGCGCGAGCACGAGTTGATCCTCGACCGGTGCCTCGCCCGCGACCCGGTCGAGGCCTATCAAGCCCTCGAAGCTCACCTGTTGAGCACCGTCGAGGGTTTCCATGCGGAGGCGGCTGCTCGCCTGCGCGAACTGCTCGAGAAGCAGTGATCTGATGCGTCGGCCATCCGAAGCGCAGGCTCCGGCGTCCGGCGATCGAATCTCCGATGTGCAAGGAGCGAGAAATGAATCCGAGTGATGATGTCCTCGGCCGGGCGCGGGTGCGCGATACCGCTGAACTGCGTGCCTATTACAAGCGTCTCGAAGAGCTCGAGGCCGGTGCGCTGTGGACGATCGCCAACAAGATCGAGCCGTGGTATCCCCAGCCCCAGTCGATCCCGATGCACTGGCGCTACCAGGATCTGCGCCCGTTGGTGCTGGAGGCGCTCGGACTGGTCAGTGGCGATGACGCCGGCCGGCGCGTGGTCGCTCTCTACAATCCCCAGCGGCGCGATATCGCCGCGACGGTCGGGTTCCTGTACACCGGTCTGCAGGTCATGGCGCCGGGCGAGGCGATGACCGCGCACCGCCACCAGGCCGCCGCACTGCGGTTCGTCCTCGAGGGAACCGGCGCGTGGACAATCGTCGACGGCCAGAAGCTCGAGGTCGGCCCGCGGGACTTCGCGATCACACCGAACTGGACCTGGCACGAGCACGGCAACGGGGGCGAGGAGTCGTCCGGCCCGGTCATCTGGCAAGACGGCCTGGACATCCCTTTGGTCAACGCCCTGGACGCGCCGTTCTACGAAGTCCACCCGGACGTGTACCAGAAGCAGGAAGGGATGGTGAACTCGTCCCTGTCGATCTACGGTGCCGGGCAGTTGCGGCCCTTCGGCGATACCTGGAGCAAAAACCACTCGCCGCTGCTGGCCTACCCCTGGGCAACCACCTACGAAGCTCTGCTCAACGCCGCGAAGGTGACCGACGGCTCGCCGTACGACGGCATCATCATGGAATACAGCAACCCGCTGACCGGCGGATCGGTCATGCCCACGATGAGCGCGCACATGCAGTTGCTACGCGCGGGTGAGGCGACTCTCGCGCATCGGCAGGTCGGCTCGAAGATCTACACCGTGGCCAAGGGCAGCGGCACCTCTGTCATCAATGGCCAGCGGTTCGAGTGGACCGAGGGCGATATTTT
Organism: Nocardia glycosmidis; assembly: GCF_052545115.1. Classification (NCBI taxonomy): domain Bacteria; kingdom Bacillati; phylum Actinomycetota; class Actinomycetes; order Mycobacteriales; family Nocardiaceae; genus Nocardia; species Nocardia glycosmidis. Next base: position 332,788 of record NZ_JBQWRH010000005.1, read on the forward strand.
CTGCGTGCCCTCCTGGGCCTGGCATGAGCACGCGAACGCGAGCCGGTCCGATGACGCCTGTCTGTTCTCGTTCAACGACTTCCCGGTCATGCGCGCACTCGGGTTCTTCCGCGAAGAGGCGTACACGGATAACGGGGGCCATCAGCCGTCGGAGGTCTGAGCTTGTGACGTAAACGGCCGCAAGCCCGGTTAGGTCAGCACCTCGGCCACGCGAAAGATTGAGGCTATCGGGCGGTTCGTCCGACCAGCAGCGCTGCATGCTCACCGATTCCGTGGCGGCCGTGCTGTGCGCCCCGTCCGGGCAGAGGTCCGCCTCTTGCCCGAGCGGGCCGCCGATTTCCGGCTCCGCACCGGCACGAGGAACAGGAGCGCGACAGCTACCCCGCCCGTGCCGGCGATGGTCCATATAACAGCTGTGTCGTGGTTGTTGTCCTTGTCCCGCTAATGCATTTCGTCGTAACTGAGACCTCGCGGACCCCCGGCTGCCCGACAGAAATCGCCTTGGGACATGGTTTGTCCGTCACAGGTGGGGGCCGCGGTGCCACCCTCCGGGTCGAGGACATGCGGAACGTTGACGAACAGCAAGATGGCTGCGGTGATTCCGAGAAACAAGGCCCAGACCCTGATTTCGATGAATCCCAACACTCGTGTCGGTATCACGATCAGCAACTGTGTACTCCGTCCCCTACGCGCGTGGATCAACCGAGGACTGTGGCACAGCGCCGATCTCGGCCGATCCGTGGGGTACGCCCCCGTCCATGGCGTTTCGCCCGCGCACTTGACATTGTCACTGTGACAACGTCTTCACTGGCTGTCGGAGGTGGTTCCCATCAACTCGACACACAGGAATGAACAGCACACGCGACTACTCGCCGCGTTGGCCGCGGCGAACTCGTCGACGCGCCTCGCGGCGGCCCTGGAGGCCGGCACGCGTCCCGAGCCCGGTTTCGTCGATGCGTTGATCGAACGGTGCGGGATCGAGCCGGACTTCTTTGTGCGCGACATGCTCACGTGGGCGCTGACCCGTTTCCCGTCGGGGATCACGGTTGCGAAACTCCGCGCCGAACTCCGTTCCGAGCACGCTCAGGCGCGCAGCCAAGCGTTGCACACCCTGTCCAAGATCGGGGATAAGAGCGCGTGGTCGGCGATCACGCGGGCGTTGCTGCACGACGCGGACGACGAGGTCGCGCGCAGTGCCTGGCGTGCGGCCGTGGTTCTCGTGCCGGAGGGCGAGAAGGACGGGCTGGCCGCGGAACTGGCCAGGCAATTCAGCCGCGGCGACCGGGAGGTACAGCTGAGTTTGAGCCGCGCCCTTGTCGCGCTCGGCGATGTCGTCGACCCCGTCCTGCGGACGGCGATGGCCAGTCACGATCCGGCGGTGCGCGCGCATGCCGGTGCCACGCAGCGGCTCCTGCGCGACCCCGACGCCGGATTCGACCTGGCCGTCGATGCGGCGAGACGGGTCGTCGCGCTCGGTCCGGACCAGGAGCCGGCTGCGTGCTGATCGGCGAGGTGGCGCGCCGCTCGGGGGTGAGTGCCCGGATGCTCAGGCACTACGAAGCCCTCGGGCTGGTACGGCCGACCGGCCGCACCGTCGGTGGCTACCGGGAATACTCCCTGGCGGATATCCGACAAATTTTTCACGTGGAGGGGCTGCGTTCCCTGGGACTGTCACTCAGCCAAATCAGACGTGCTCTCGAAGATCCCGGATTCACCCCGGCCAACCTGGTCGGCGACCTCATTCGCAAGACCGAACAGCGACTGAACCGGGAGCGGGAACTCCTCGAGCGGCTCCGCACGGTCGATGCGGCTGAGCCCTCCGGCTGGCAAGACGTCCTGCGCATCGTCGAGCTCCTGCACGGACTCGGTTCGCCGAATGCCGCCCGGCGGCAGCAGGCCATCCTGGCCCCGGCCGAGGACGTGCCGGCGCCCGTCGAGCTGTTGGCGCAGGCCGTCCTCGCCGAATCCGATCCGAACGTTGCCGGGGCCCTGCGATGGGCCCTCGCGCGCGCCAGCGGCGACGGTGTGGCGAGCGTGGCATCCGGCATGAGCTCGGACGTCGTCGAAGTCCGGCGGCGTGCGGTCGCGGCGCTCGCCGAGCTACCAGGCGACGAGGCGACCGCGGCGCTCACCGACGCGCTCGAAGACGCGGACCCGACGGTACGCAGACACGCTGCTCTGGCACTCGCTGCCCGGGGCGAGACCCGGGCCGTGCCGGCGCTTGTCGGCACGGTGGTCGAGGGCCCGAACGATGTCGAGGCAGCCGAGCTTTTGGGAACATTGGCGCGGGACACGAGGTGGACAGACCGGATCATGAATGCGCTCATCCACGAGCTCACCGCACACAGCGCGAACTCGGCGGTGCGGGTACGCCTGACTCAGGCGCTCGGCGAGCTGCCAGGGAGCATCGCGCTGGACATGCTGCAGCAATTGGCCCGCGACGATGATCGGGCGGTGGCCTTCACAGCCTCGGCTCTTGTGGAAATGTTCGCTGAACAGCCGGACGAGGGAACCGGGACAGCGCAGATCAGTAACGGATAGCGTCCGGCTCGTCGGTGGTACCGACAAGTCTCCGACGCTGACCGGCATCGTGCTGATCGTGGAGGGAACATACCGGCTGCGCTGCCCGCGCCGACGGGCGAAATTTGTCGAGCATGAATCGGATGAGCGGCGACCAGTGCGCTTCTCGCGCCCGCGTGGACCATAGCAGCGGCGCGTGGCCATCGCCCGCGCACTGGGTGCGCTCCTCGCGCCCGCGGGGACGGTCCGTGCGGTAGACCATCAGGCAGAGGATCAGGCAGCGCTCCCCATGTCGGCGGAGTGATCGCCGGGCGTCGAAACCGAATGCCGCACGTCATCGGTGCTCGTCGCGCCTGCGGCGGTAATCGGAACTCGGATGCGGTAAACGGTCAGGCAGGCGATGACCCAGAGGGCGCTGACACACCATCCGCCCAGGATGTCGGTGGCCCAGTGAACGCCCAGGTAGATGCGGGACAAGCCCACCGCGACGATGAAGACCGCGGCTGCGGTCACGGTGAGGATGCGCAGCGCGGGTCGGCGCAGGCTGGGCAGGGCGACCGCCGCGACGACGCTGATCACGACGAACGAGCCGACGCTGTGCCCGGATGGATAGGACAGGCCGGTCACCGGCATGAGGTGGTCCTCGACGGGTGGGCGAGCCCGGCCGACCAGGCTTTTGCCGATGCGGACCAGGAGTACGGCCCCGAGGCCCGCACCCGCGACCAGCACCGCCGCGGACCAACGTCGTCGCAGGCCGAGACCGAGGCAGGTCAGGGTAGCCAGTGTCGTCATGGCCACGGTGCCGCTCAGCACGCTCACCGTTACCGCGATCGGCGTCAGCACCCCGTCGCGGTGTGCGATGGCCCAGGCGGTGATGGTTCGGTCGATTCCGCCGTGCCCATCGTCGCCGAGCGCGACCACGGTGAGAGCGGCGGTGCACACCATCAGTAACACAGTGAGCACCCCAGTTGCGGTGAAAATCCGTCGGGAGGTCACCCCTCCACGGTGCCACTGCGGACGCTGGAGGTTAACGGGGGCCTCGCACCGCCGGAAGCCTCGACCATCGCGCCGATGTCGCCGGGCTGAAGTGCCAGGACGAGCAGACGCTACGCTCGTCGGCGTGCTGCTTTCCGATCGTGACATCCGTGCGGAGATCGCCGCTGGGCGTCTCGGCGTCGAGCCACTGCTGGCGAACCTGATCCAGCCGTCGAGTATCGACGTGCGCCTGGACCGGATGTTCCGGGTGTTCAACAACACCCGCTACACCCACATCGACCCCGCGCAACGGCAGGACGAACTGACCAGCCTGGTCGAGCCGGACGAAGGGGAACCGTTCGTGCTGCATCCCGGCGAGTTCGTGCTCGGCTCCACGCTCGAGGTGTGCACGCTGCCGGACGACCTGGCCGGTCGGTTGGAGGGCAAATCGAGTCTGGGCAGGCTCGGCTTGCTGACCCATTCAACCGCCGGTTTCATCGACCCCGGTTTCAGCGGTCACATCACGCTGGAGCTGTCCAACGTCGCCAATCTGCCGATCACACTGTGGCCCGGCATGAAGATCGGCCAGCTCTGCCTGCTCCGGCTGACCAGCCCGGCCGAGCATCCGTACGGCAGCGCCGTCGCGGGTTCGAAATATCAGGGCCAGCGCGGGCCGACACCCTCGCGGTCCTACCTCAACTTCCCGATTCCGGCTGCGGCGGTCGACGCCGCCGAAACACGCTGAGCCAGGGCCGCCTGCGCCTCATCGACTGCGCGGGAACCTGTTTCGGCGGCGGCAGCGGGAACTGATCGCGGAGGTGATCAGTCCCCGCCGCCCGCTCCCGCCGCCAGCGCCGAAGTGAGGATGACGGTCAGCGGCGGAAGCGTGTCACCGCGGCTCGGCGCACTGACCCAGAAGCACCCTTCCCGGGTCCAGCGGCCTAGGCCGGTCGGTAACATCACGGCACTGCCGACGGCGGGCAGGCCGATATCCAGCCGATTGAGCACCTCGAGCAGCTGCGGCCCCGGTCGGCTGTCCGGTTCGGCGAGGAAGCTCCATCGGATCTGTCTGGCCAACATGGGACCCCTCATACCCTGTTGTTCCAGTGCGGCGCGCACCTTTTCGGCGCGTGCGGTCGGCAGGTGAACGACGCAGACCCGCCCGGTGACCGGCAGCATCACGAAGCCACCACGCTCGGTGACCGGTAGCCCGAGCTCGTGCCGATAGAACGCCACCCAATCGTCCACGGTCCTGAGCTTCTCGACATTCACGACGAACTCCTTGCCTTCCCCTCAATGGTCCCGTCCCGCCTGGTGATTCGGCATCGCCTTCGCGCCCACCTTCTGCTGCCTTTCCGCTGCCTTTGATAGAGGCCGCATTTCAACTGTGGCTCTGCTCACAAACCCCTCGTACTCTGGAGTGAATCCGTGCGGAAGGGATGACACCGTGGTCAGGCATTGGTCAGGTAGAGAGACCCGAGCCCTTCGCGATGCCAAGCGGATGAGCCTCAGGGAATTCGCCGCCCATCTCGGAGTACACGAACGCCTGGTGTCCAAGTGGGAGGCCGGGGGCGTCCGGGTCCATCCGCGACCGATCAATCAGGCCGCTCTGGATACGTCTTTGGCCAGGTCCGACGAAGTGGTGCGGGCGCGGTTCGCGGCCCTGATCGATCAGCCGGTGATCGATCAGCTGGTGACAGGTCGAAGCTGCTCGCCGGGTTTCGATGCGCGGCGCGACGCCTCGGCGCCGAGCCCGTACCGCAGCGACGCGGACCTGCTGGCTCTCATAGACGCCGGTGCGCTGAGAGGTGCGGCGCTAGCAGCGATTTCGGAGAGGGATCTGATCATGGCGGCTGCCCACGAGGCCAGCGAGCACGCCGGCCAGGCCGAGAGCACCAATGTCGGTGCGACCACGCTGGAACAACTCGACGCGGATGTCACGCGCATCGCGAACGATTACGTGCATATCCCGCCGGTCCCGATGATGGTGGAGATGTTGCGGGTGCGACGCCGGGTGTACCGGCTGCTGGAGGGCCATCAGCGGCCCCGCGATACCAGCCATCTCTATCTGCTGGCGGGCACCCTCTCGGGCCTGCTCGCCAACGCGAGCACCGATCTCGGTCATTACGACGCCGCGGGCGAACAGGTGCGGGCGGCGTGGGCCTACGCGGAACTCTGCGGACACAACGGACTTCGTGCCTGGACCCGCGGCATGCACGCGCTGATCGAGTACTGGTCGCAACGCCCCCGCCGGGCGGTCCAGCTCGCGCGCAGCGGGCAGGAGTTCGCCGAGTCGGCGACCGCGCAGGTGCGACTACTCAATATCGAGGCGCGGATCTGGTCCTCGCTGGGCAGCGGCGCCGACACCGATCGATGCGTCCGGGCCGCCGCCGATGCCGCCGAGATCGGCACGACCGACGCGCTGCACGACGAGGTGGGAGGCGTCTTCGGTTTCAACGATGCGAAGGCCAATTACTACGCGGGGGCCACCTACATCCACCTCGGTCAGGCGCAGGCCGCGCTGAGTGCCACCCAGCGGGCCATCGAGCTGTATGCGAAGGGGCCCGCCGAGCAGCGCTCCTATGGCGCGGAGTCGTTGGCGAGGGTGGACTGCGCGGCCGCTCACCTGATCAACGGCAGTCTGGACGGGGCGGCCGAGGCACTGCATCCGGTACTCGGCCTCGACGAGGACAAGCGCATCGCGCAACTCGAGGAACGGTTGAACGGTGTGCGCAGACGGATGGCGGCACCGGCCTTCAAGGACGCGATGGAAGCGCGGCGCTTGGACGAGCGGATCGAGGAGTTCTGCGGCTCCACCGCGGCCAAGGGCATCCCGCCGGGCAACCCGGGTTGATGTATGGCGCGTCACACCGAAACGGGCTGGAGCCGCCGTCGCGGCCGGGGCCGCCCGACGCGCACTCGGACAGGCGATTTATCCAGTTGCGACGGATGGCACCATGGGACGGGTGAGTCCTAGCCATCATCCGCACCGCCCCCCGCGTGTTCTGGAGCAGTCCACGAAGCTGCAGAACGTCGTCTACGAGATCCGTGGACCGGTACACGCGCATGCGGCACGGCTGGAGGCCGAGGGCCATCGCATCCTCAAGCTCAATATCGGCAACCCCGCTCCGTTCGGGTTCGAGGCTCCGGATGTGATCATGCGCGACATCATCGCCGCGCTCCCGTACGCCCAGGGCTACTCCGAATCCAAGGGGATCCTGTCGGCGCGGCGCGCGATCGTGACCCGCTACGAACTGGTGCCCGGCTTCCCCGAACTCGACGTGAACTACGTCTACCTCGGCAACGGCGTCTCCGAGCTGATCACCATCACCATGCAGGCGCTGCTGGACAACGGCGACGAGGTGCTGATCCCGGCGCCGGACTACCCGCTGTGGACCGCGATGACCAGCCTGGCGGGCGGCACCCCGGTGCACTATCTGTGCGACGAGGCCAACGGCTGGCAGCCGGATATCGCCGATATCGAATCGAAGATCACCGACAAGACCAAGGCGCTGCTGGTGATCAACCCGAACAACCCGACCGGCGCGGTGTACTCCGCCGAGGTGCTGCAGCAGGTGGCCGATCTGGCGCGCAAACATCAGCTGTTGCTGCTCGCCGACGAGATCTACGACAAGATCCTTTATGACGACGCCAAGCACATCTCGTTGGCGACCATGGCGCCCGATCTGCTGTGCCTCACCTTCAACGGGCTGTCCAAGGCCTATCGGGTCGCGGGCTATCGGTCGGGCTGGCTGGCGATCACCGGCCCCAAGGAGCACGCGGCCGGCTTCCTGGAGGGTATCGACCTGCTCGCCTCGTCGCGGCTGTGTCCGAATGTGCCTGCGCAACACGCGATTCAGGTCGCCCTCGGCGGACATCAGAGCATCGAGGAACTGATCCTGCCGGGCGGCAGGCTGCTCGAGCAGCGCGATGTGGCCTGGGAGCGGCTGAACATGATCCCGGGTGTGTCCTGTGTGAAGCCGAAGGGCGCGCTGTACGCGTTCCCCAAATTGGATCCGAATGTGTACGAGATCCACGACGACTCGAAACTGATCCTGGATCTGCTGCTCCAGGAAAAGATCCTGATGGTGCAGGGGACCGGGTTCAACTGGCCCGACCACGACCATCTGCGGATCGTGACGCTGCCGTGGGCGCGGGATCTCGCGGTCGCGATCGAACGCTTCGGCAACTTCCTTGCCAGCTACCGCCAGTAGGGCCTGGCGTGATGGCCGCCCTGCTTCGACCTGGTAAACAAACCGTAGGTACGCATATTTGCCAGTTTTGGCGACCATCTAGCGCAAAAGAAGGACTTTTGTGTACAGTGGTCCCCGGCACCACAGAGTGCCCGGCCGGATTGCCTACCCCCCCTGGGCATATCCGGCCTCAGGTTCGGCCGCCTACCCCCCTAGGCCGCCGACCTGCGGGCGGCGGAGACATCCCCCTGCTCTCCGCCGCCCCTTCTAAAATCCCGTGTTCCTTCCGATCGGATCGCTTGGTCTGCGTATCGTCGGCCGCCGACCGGATCTTGAAAATGAAATCCTTTAGGCTCGCCCCGGGTACCAACACGTCTGACATAGGAGCGCGGTGAGCGACCACCACCATCACCACGATCACTCGGGACCGATCGCGATCGGCGCCACGGCTGCGCGCGTGGTCATCGGGTTACTCACTGTGATCGGCGTCGCCATCGTCATCGGGGCGATCGCCCTGTGGCCGAGCGAGCAGCACGTGGATATCCCGCTACCGATGCAGAACGCGGGTGGCGGTGCGGTGCAGACCGAAGCGGGCACCGTGGTGATGCAGGACATCGGTCCGTGCGGCAGCCTGTCGCAGGGCAAGGTGTTCCCCGAGAAGCCCGAGCCGCCGCGCAACGACGCCTACATCTGCCAGCGCAGTGTGATCGCGATCGAGTCCGGGCCGCACAAGGGCAACCGCACGCTGTTCGAGATCGCACCCGGCCCAGGACAACCCGATCTGCGCGCGGGCGACGAGATCCGGGTGGTCCGCCAGACCGATCCCAGTGGAACTCCGCTGTACTCGTTCGAGGACTACTCCCGCGGGCTGCCGCTCACGCTGATCGTCGTGGCCTTCGTGGTCGTGATCATCGCCGTGGCGCGCTGGCGCGGCGTGCGCGCGCTGCTGGGCCTGGTGTTCGCCTTCGCGGTGCTGGTGCTGTTCCTGCTGCCCGCCTTGCTGGACGGCAAACCCGCGATCCCGGTCGCGCTGGTCGCCGGCTCCTTGATCCTGTACGCCGTGCTGTATCTGGCGCACGGGGTGAACCTGCGCACCAGTTCGGCGTTGCTCGGCACGCTGACCGCGATGCTGCTCGCCGCGGCGCTGTCCTGGCTGACGATCGAGTTGACGAAGCTGACCGGGCTTTCCGAAGAACAGAACACCAACGTCGCCACCTACCTCGAGCACGTCAGCATCACCGGGTTGCTGCTGGCCGGGTTCATCATCGGATCGCTCGGTGTGCTCAACGACGTCACCATCACTCAGGCGTCGGCCGCGTTCGAGCTGGCCGCCATCGACGAATCCGCCTCGCGGCGCCAAGTTTTCACCGCCGCCATGCGGGTGGGACGCGACCATATCGCCAGTACCGTCTACACGCTGGTGCTCGCCTACGCCGGTGGGGCACTGCCGCTGCTGCTGCTGTTCAGCGTGGCGGGGCGGTCGATTCGCGATGTGCTGACCGGTGACGCGGTCGCGATCGAGATCGCGCGCTCCGCGGTGGGCGGCATCGCACTGGCGCTCTCGGTGCCACTGACCACCGGCATCGCGGTGCTGCTCGCCCGCCCGTTCGGCGCGAAGGAGCCGAGCCCGCCGCCGCGGGCGCGCCACGCCCGGCACGCGCGGATTTGAGTCGAGCTGCCGGGCGACCGCAATCTCGGTGCACAGCCGTGGACATCGGGCGCACCGCCACGAGGGCGATGGAGCAGTCGAGGTGTGCCCGTCTGTGTCGATTCAGGCCGGTTTCGATTCAGGCCGGTTTCGATTCAGCCGATGCCGATGCCGATGCCGATTCAGCGCGGCGGCGGCGGCGGGAAGGGGAAGACCTCCGGCGGGATAGTGGGGACCACGATCGGCGGAAGGCCAGGCACCACAATGGTGTTCGGACCGGGCGCCGGCGGCGCCTCGCTCGTAGTCTGTCGCCGGTTCGGCGGCGGTGCGGCGACGGATTCGTGCGCGGCGGGTTCGGTCGTGCCCGGCGCGACCGCGATCTGCGGATCGAGAATCGTCGTGCGCGGCATGGTGGTCGGTGACAGCGACGGTGAACCCTCGCTGGTGTGCGAATCGCGTTCCAGTACCTGCGGCCCGTAGCCGAGGCCGAGCCCGATCGCGGCGACCACGGCGAGCGCGCTGACCGTCAACACGGCGCCGCTGATCTCGCGTCTGCCGCGCTGAGCCGGAGCGGATAACCAGGCCGGCGACAATTCGTCATCCAGCCTCGGGCTCGCGGCGGCGGCATTGTTGCGGACCGGCCGAGCCAGGAGCGCGGCGCCCCGGGCCATCACGGTCTCCGGGCTGTCCGGCACGATGACGGGCACGCCCATCCAGCGGTCGAGCACCTTGGCGACCAAGGGAATCCGGGCGCAGCCGCCGATCGCGAGCACTCCGTGCGCCGGGCGATCCGAGCGCACGATCACGTCGCGCGCCATCCGCGCCGACGACTCGATCGCCAACATGATCAGCGACTCGAAGTTCTCCTGCGCCAGCAGAACCAGGCCCTGCTCGCTGGGCAGCGCGACCGCCGTGTTGGTGCTCAGCTGCTCCTTTGCTTCTCGGCAGAGCGCATCCAGCTCGGCCAGGCCCGCGGCATTCGGCGGGTGCGCGATCCGGCCGGACGTGAGCTGCTGCTCGCGAATCAGTGAATCGAGATAATCGCCGCTGATGTCACTGGTGCGTTCGCTGTACCGGATTTCGCGGGTCTGTGTGTCGACCACACTCACCGACAGGCCCGAGCTGCCCAGGTCGTAGACGACCAGCGAGGAGATTCCGCGGATATCGCCGGTAGCCTGCGCGAATTCCAGCGCGGCGACGACCTCCGGCACGAGTTCGTAGTTGGTCAGCTGCTGACGCGCCATGGCCGCGTGGATGGCGCGGGCATGCTGCTCACTGCGATAGGTGATCGCGGTGGCGCCGATTCCCGGTGTGGCTTCCAGGGTGACGCCGATCGCCTCGGCCGCCAGTTCTTCCACGCTCTGGCCGGTAACCGGAATGGTCTGCAGGTCGAAAGAACGCGGGGAGACATGCCCCTGGGGGTTACCGGCGTGCGGTCGCGCCATACGGACAGCGCCGGCGCCCACCGAAACTCCCAGTACCGAACTCATCAGCTGCCCATCTTGTTAACTCTTCGCGACATGCGAGCCCGCGCCATCCGTGGCGGAGCAGGCCTGCTGGACGGACCCTACCGCCGGCGATCAGCTGCGCTCGAGGCGGACTGGTCATCTGTCTGCTAATGGTCCGTCTCGCACCGCAACTCTACGGTGTGCCGAGTCCCGCGTACACCCATCCGGCGTCTCTCCAGGCGGCACGATCGAGACAGTTCCGGCCATCGATGATCGAGCGAGCGCGTACCACCCGGCCGAGGTCCTGGGGGCGCAGCGCGGTGAACTCGTCCCACTCGGTGAGAACCAACACGACGTCGGCGCGTTCGCACGCCTCGGCGATCGAGGTCGCGTAGTTCAGCGTCGGGAACACCCGGCGCGAGTTCTCCAGTGCCTTAGGGTCGTACACGGTCACGACCGCGCCGTGCAGCTGGATCATGCCCGCCACATTCAACGCGGGGGAATCGCGGACATCGTCGGATTCCGGTTTGAACGCCGCGCCGAGCACCGCGACATTGGCGCCGAGCAGGGACCCGCCGCAGGCGCGAGCGGCCATGTCGACCACTTTGGTGCGGCGGCGCATGTTGATGTTGTCCACCTCGCGGAGGAAGGCCACGGCATGGTCGGCGCCGAGTTCGCCCGAGCGGGCCATGAACGCTCGGATATCCTTGGGCAGGCATCCGCCCCCGAAACCCAAGCCCGCGTTGAGGAAGCGGCGACCGATGCGTGCGTCGTAACCCAGGGCGTCGGCCAGCATGGTCACGTCGGCTCCGGTCGCCTCGCACACCTCCGACACCGCGTTGATGAACGAAATCTTCGTCGCCAGAAAGGCGTTCGCGGAAACCTTGACCAATTCCGCGGTGGCCAGATCGGTCAGCAGGAAGGGGACCTCGGCGGCGAGCAGGTCCGCGTAGATCTCGCGCACCAGTTGTTCGACCCACCCGGCGGTAGCGCGGTCCCGGTCCACGCCCAGCACCAGCCGATCCGGGCGCAGGGTGTCCTTGACCGCGAAGCCTTCCCGCAGGAACTCCGGATTCCACGCCACCTCGACATCGGTGGAACTCAGCGCGCGGGCGCGCTCGCCCAGCGCGGCGGCCGTGCCGACCGGAACCGTCGACTTGCCGACGATCACCGAGGGGCGCTGCAGCAGCGGAGCCAGCGTATCCACCACGGCGTGGACGTATTTCAAGTCGGCCGCGTACTCGCCCTTCTTCTGCGGGGTGCCGACGCCGAGGAAATGCACCTGCGCGTGCGCGGCGGCCTCGGCGTAGGAGGTGGTGAACCGCAACCGGCCCGCGTCGAGGTTGCGGCGCAGCACATCCCCTAGTCCGGGCTCGTAGAACGGCACCACGCCGTCGGACAGCTTCGCGACCTTGCCCGGGTCCACGTCCACCCCGATGACATCGTGCCCGAGTTCAGCCATGCACGCCGCGTGCGTAGCCCCGAGGTACCCGGTTCCGAAGACTGTGCATCGCATGATCGATTGGTAAGCCCCGCCGATGGCCGCGCCACGTCACCGAGGCAAGGGTCCGGGCAACAGCAGATGTACATGCGGCGACATCGGTGTCCCCGAATCGTTGACCTCGGTGGATAGTTCCGGCGCCGGGCTAACATCGGCATGGTGCGACGTCATCGGTGGGCCTGGCCCCTGCTCGGCGCCGGCTCGGCGCTCGTCGTCGCCGTGGTCGCGCTCTGGCCGGTCTACGTACGCCCGCACGTCGACCTGCCCGCCCGGGCGGACGCCGTTCTCGTCCTGGGTGGCGCGCACGATGGTCGCGAACAACTCGGCCTGCGCCTGGCGCGGGAGGGGTACGCGCCGCGAGTCGTGTTCTCGAATCCTTACACCAACAGCGCGATGCTGAATCGCATCTGCCATGGCGGCTACAGCTTCGAGGTCCTCTGCTTCGATCCGGCTCCGCGCACCACACGTGGCGAAGGCCGCGAACTGGCCCGCCTCGCCCGAAGCCACCATTGGCGCCGAGTCATCGTCGTCACCTTCACTCCACACATCTCGCGAGCCCGCTACATCCTGCAGAAGTGTTGGGACGGAGGACTTCTCTTCACCGACCCCCGCCCCCACCTGCCCGTCCCGCGCTGGGCCTACGACTACGCCTACCAATCAGTGGGCTATGTGAAGGCTTTCGTCGAGGATTGTTAGTGCGCCGAGCAGCGCCATCAGTTCGGTCGGCGGACCGGCAGTTCCCAGTACCACGGGACGGCGAGCGGGTTGGTCGGATCAGCTCGTTTCCAGTCGCCGATGCGGCTGACCGGTTATCTCCGCAATCGTCTGATAATCGCTGTCCACATGCAGGACGGTCGCCCCGTGCACCTCGGCGGTCGCCGAAATGATCAAATCGGGAATCGGCAGGCGATGCGCACCTCGGACCGCAAGGTGACCCTGGACCTCCAATGCCCGGTCCATGGCTTCCTCCGTCACCGGCAGCCACACCAGGGCTTTCTGGCCGGCGAGCTTGGCGACGTAGTCGGCAGGGGATTGCGCTGAGAAGCCGATCTCGAGAGCAGTGAGATGACAACTCGCCACGAGCGCACCTGGCGCGCTGGTCACTTCGGCAAAATCGGCGGCGGCGATCTCGTCGCGGAGGACCCACTCCAGCGCCGACTTGTCCGCAAGCATGAACAGCGTTCTCAGTGCCATGCCCCCTTCATCGCCTCGGCGGAGAGATCCGTCCCGCTGGCGCGAAGTTGCTGCAGCATCTTCGATACCGCACGCCTGTTCGCGACCTCGCGCAATGCCGCGTTCACTGTGGCGACCTTGGTCTTCGTGCCCAGTTCTTCGGCAGCGAGGGATAAGGCTTCGTCGTCGATGTCGATCAGCGTCCGCGACATGGCGACCTCTTCTCCGATATCGGAAATTACCTTCATATGATATCTGAATTTCCGGCATATGGATACGAATCCAGATCGGGCCTGCGCCACGAATATGACTCGGCCGGGTCCGTCGCCCGGACCCGGCCGTTGGTCGGTGTTCAGTTGTCGCTGACTCAGTGCTTGCGGCCTGGGGCTTTGGCGCCGGACTTGAAACCGAGACCGCCGGGCTTGGCGGCGGGCGGCTCGACGTCGGGTACGCCGTTGCCGCTGGTGCCATTGCTGGGTTGCTCGGGCTCGGCGGCGGGTTCGGCCGGTGCCGCGGAAGCCGCTGCGGCGGGTGGCTCTTCCGTCGACGTGGTCGGGGCCGCGGTGCCGGGGGCTTTGGGGCTCGGCCGTTTGAAGCCGGACTTCATGGCCAGCCCCTTGGCGGGCACCGTCGGTTTGGTCTCGGTCGGTCCGGCGGCGGCCGGGTCGGTGGTCGCGGCCTCGGCCGCCGGGGCTGCGGACACCTGCGTTGCCGGAGCCTTGGTGCCGGGCGCCTTGGCCGCGCCCTTCATGGCGAGCCCACCACCCGGCGCCTTGGCGCCACCCTTCATGCCCAGACCCTTGACCGGGTTGGCCGCGGGAGCTGCGGACACCGGGGCCTCGGCCGCGGATTCGGCGGCTGGGGCCGCGGCGGGCTTGGCGCCGGGTGCTTTGGCAGCGCCTTTCATGCCGAGGCCGCCGGGTGCTTTGGCGGGGCCTTTCATGGCGAGGCCTTTGACCGGTGCTGCGGGTGCTTCTGCGGCAGGGGAGGGTTCTGCGGCGGCTTTGGCGCCGGGTGCTTTGGCAGCGCCTTTCATGCCGAGGCCTTTGACCGGTGCTGCGGGTGCTTCTGCGGCAGGCGCGGGTTCCGCGGCGGTCTTGGCGCCGGGTGCTTTGGCAGCGCCTTTCATGCCCAGACCGCCGGGTGCCTTGGCGGGGCCCTTCATGGCCAGGCCGCCGCCGGTGGGTGTGGCCTTCGCGGGAGCGGGGGTAGGGGCTTCGGCGGCCGGGACGGGTTCCGCCGCAGGTGCCTTCGGCTCCTGGATGACGGTGAGGTTCTCGGTCAGCACCGCTGGTTCGACCCGCTCGATGGCGTCCAGCATCAACTGGGCGACGTCCACCACCTCGACGCCTTCACCCACGCCCTTCTCCTGGCGGGCGGTGACGCCGTCGGTGAGCATCACCCGGCAGAACGGGCAGCCGGTGGCGATCTTCGCCGGCGACGTGGTCAGCGCCTCGTCGACCCGGTCGATGTTGATCCGCTTGCCGAGTTGCTCTTCCATCCACATGCGCGCGCCACCGGCACCACAGCACATGGAGCGTTCACCGTGGCGCGGCATCTCCACCAACGTGGAGCCCGAGGCTTGCATCAGCTCACGCGGGGCGTTGTAGACCTTGTTGTGGCGGCCCAGATAGCAAGGGTCGTGGTAGGTGACGTTCTGCGACACGGGCGCGACCGGGATCAGCTGCTTCTGCCGCACCAGCCGGTTGAGCAGCTGGGTGTGGTGCACCACCTCATAGTTGCCGCCGACCTGTGGATACTCGTTGTTCAGCGCGTTGAAGCAGTGCGCGCAGGTGACGACGATCTTCTTCTTGCGCTCCTCGACGCCGTCGAACACCGAGTTCAGCAGCTCGATGTTCTGCTGCGCCAGCTGCTGGAAGAGGAACTCGTTGCCCGCGCGGCGCGCCGAGTCGCCGGTGCAGGTCTCCTCGGCGCCGAGCACCATGAATTTCACGCCCGCGGTGGCGAGCAGCTCGGCGACTGCCTTGGTGGTCTTCTTGGCGCGGTCCTCGTAGGCGCCGGCACAGCCGACCCAGAACAAGTACTCGTAACCGTTGAAGCTGTCGGCATCCCGACCGAAGACCGGGACCTGGAAGTCGAGTTCGTTGATCCAGTTGAGCCGGTCCTTGGCATTCTGGCCCCAGGGGTTGCCTTTGTTCTCCAGGTTTTTGAACAGACCGGCGAGCTCGGACGGGAACTCCGATTCGATCAGCACCTGGTAGCGGCGCATGTCGATGATGTGGTCGACGTGTTCGATGTCCACTGGGCACTGTTCGACGCACGCGCCGCAGGTGGTGCAGCTCCACAGCACCTCGGGATCGATGATGCCGTCGACCTCCGCGCCGCCAACCAGGGGACGCTGCGCCTCGGCCTTGGCCGCCTCGGCGATCTCGGCCAGCTTCGCTTCGTTCGGGTTGCCCTCGGCGTCGACCAGGCCGATCTCGTCGCCGCCCAGGTCCTTGCGGCCGCCGGCCAGCAGGTAGGGGGCTTTGGCGTAGCCGTGGTCGCGCAGCGACATGATCAGCAGCTTCGGTGACAGCGGCTTACCGGTGTTCCAGGCAGGGCACTGCGACTGGCAGCGGCCGCACTCGGTGCAGGTGGTGAAGTCCAGCCAGCCCTTCCAGGAGAAGTCCTCGATCCGGCCGGCGCCGAAGGTATCGGTGTCCGGGTCGGCGATCTCCATGTCGACGGGCTTGCCCTTCGACATCATCGGCTTGGCCGCGCCGAGCGCGACGCCCCCGTCGTCCTCGCGCTTGAAATAGATGTTCGGGAACGCCGAGAAGCGGTGCCAGGCCACGCCCCAGGTGATGTTGCGGCCGACCAGGTACAGGAACGCCATGCCGGACATCAGTTTCACGAAGGCGAACAGCGCCACCATCGTGGTATTCGCGGGCAGCAGCTTCGCCACCTGCATGGTGAAGAAATCGGTCGCCGGGTCGGCGTGGCCGTAGGCGGCGATCTTGCCGGCCTTCACGAAGATCATGCCGAGGGCCTCGAGCAGTACGATCGCCTCGATCACGTAGGCGGGGCCGAACTGTGAACCGCTGAACCGGGACAGCCGTTCCGGCACCCGTGGATGGTTGAGCTGACGCAGGATGATCAGCGTGGTGATGCCGAGCACGGTGCCGATGCCGAGGATTTCGTCCAACAGGTGATAGATCGGCAAGTTGCCGATGATCGGCCAGTGGAATGCCGGGTCGAACGTCTGCCCGTATGCCTCGAACCACAGTATGGCGCCGGTGATGAACCCGATCATCACCAGCCAGTGCGCCCAGCCGACGGTGCGGAATTTGTTCATGCGCGTGTGCGCCAGGAACTCCACGAGCATCTGCTTGAAACGCGGGAAGAAGGGCCGCCAACGATCCGGCGCGGGCTGTCCGATCATGATGGCGCGCGCGATATTGCGGACGCCGCCGATGAACGACGCCCAACACAGGAGGCTGAGCGTCGCCCCAATCGTGCCCAGCGTCACTGTCAGGGCATTCATGTCGCGACCTTTCTTTAGAGGCACCATGCGCGGCCGGTCTGGTTACCGCGTCGGTTGGCTCGTATCGTAACCGGACGCAAGTTACCCGCCAGTAACAATTATCTCCATCGTACGATCGGGTTTTGCGCGGTAGTCCCCGCAAACTAGGGTTCGGACCGTCATTTGATCGTGATCAATATCACAGTAAATTGCCCCGCGTCCTGCGGGTATGCCTGCCACCGCCGCAAACGCTGCAGCATCCCGTCCAGTCGGTGCGGATCGGCTCGGTTTCCATGGCTGATAAGGGATATCGCCTAAAACGTGGTGTTCCATTAGGCTCACAACGTTCAGATCGCTGTGCCCTCTTCGCACCGCTCGGGGAGGATCCGGAGCCGCCTACCGGATTTGATGGTAAAGAGCTCTCGCGTGCTGGAGATCGGCCGGCGACGACGACCTGATGATGGATTGGAAACTGAATGAAATTCCGCAGAACCACCGCGGCGGCCGCGATGGTCATCGGTGCGATGACCATCGGTTTGGGCACCGCGCATGCCGACGAGCCGTCCGCTGCGCAGGCAGATCCCTCCGTGGCCTACTCGGTCAAGCTCGTCGACAAGACCGTCGTAGCGGCGCTCCGGGGAGGAACCTTCTCGCTGACCGAGCAGGAGGGCGTGACAGTCGACGAGCCGAAGACCACGGTCGCCAATGTGCGCGACGATAAGGGCAACACCCTGGTCTCGTTCCCGTTGAACGTCGATGTCGACGGCAAGCTGGTGCCGGTCAAGGCCGACCTGAAGAAGGACGGCACCGTTCTCGAGGTCACGCCCGAACGTCCGGCCGACCTCGTCGTCTCCGACAAGCCCGTCGTCGCGAAGCCGGTGGTGGCCAAGGATGTCGCGTCGCCGCTCGAGAACCAGCGTGCGCAGAACGAGTTCGCGAGCAACTTCGGCATCGCCACGGCCGTCGGTGGGTTCATCGGCACCGCGATCGGCGCGGTCGTCGGCTGCGTCCTCGGTCTTCCGCTGTTCGGCGTCGGCTGCATCGCAGGACTGCCGCTCGGCGCGGGCATCGGCGGCATTCTCGGCACCATCGTGGTCGGTGGGCCCACGCTGGTCGCCGCTGGTCTGGAATTGCTGAACACGCTGCAGGCGCCGGATGGCACCACGAAGTGGGCGGAGAAGCCGAAGTAACTTCCTTCGAACCGAACTTCTCGCTAGTACCTCGGCGGCCCGCTCTCTTCAGAGGGCGGGCCGCCGGTCGTCAGCCGGCCAGATCGAGCATCCCGCGCACGACGACCTCACCCAGTTCCTCGCCCAGTCGGCCGAATGAGCGTTCGGCCATCTCGAACCTGCCGTCCTCGCGTACCAACAGCACCGTGCTGGCCCTGGTGCCCTGCCTGGCGTGGGCCACGAACCGGGCCGAGAGGGCCCGCTCCAGCTCGTACGGGGTGCCGGTGTTCGGCAACCGCTCGTCCGGCGCCTCAGTGCGATCGGCGAGCACATCGAAGTAGCGATCGACCGCACCGGGATCGGTTCCCACGACCTCGCGCAGTTCGGTCACACCGGCCCGCACCTTGGGCCAGACGGGCTGTGGCGCATCCAGATCGGCGTTCGGCATGAGCATTTCCGCGGAAGCGACGAACGTGCCGTTGGCGAGACCGTGGAAGCCCGCAGCCAGCTCCCTCGGCTGCGCGGCGCTGCGGTTGGAATGCCACCACAGCGTCCGCAGGTCGGACACCACGAGGTTATAGCCGTTGTAGTCGTCGGGCGCGGCCGCGACATCGAGCATGTACCTTTCTGGCACGGGAGTTTCGCCCGCCTGTTCGCGGTCCGAGGCGCGGCGCAGGAAATCCGTCAGTAACGCGCCCCGGGAGCGCGCGTCGATGCGCTCGTCGTTGGGGTTGCGGACATTCGTGACCGCCGCGAAAAGATTGTTGCCCTGCGGCTGCGCGGCCAGGCCGAGCCAGGTGCCGGGAAGCTCGCCCTCGGCCCGGCCCAGCGCTGCGGTGTCGCGCCCGCCGATCAGTCCGGGCACTTCCGGCCACCGGCGCATGGACTCGGTCGGCCGGGTGTAGAACTCGTCTCGGTTGGCGGCCACGATCAGCCGGTATTCCGGGTGCGCGCGCCATCCGATCAGAACCAAACACATGTAGTCCAGAATGCCCGACCGACGTCGCACCCCATGCCACATTCCCATCGCTGGAGGCCGCATAAGGGCAGTAGAAAAGGGCCGAAGACGGCGAAAAGGCCGACAGCCCAA